>JAZDIZ010000084.1:0-40356 GCA_043804515.1 Pseudomonadota bacterium
GCTCCTTTCCAGTTCCTGACTCGCCGGCGATGAAGACCGGAGCGTCGGACACGGCGGCCTGTTCGATGGTTTCTTTTAAGCGACGCACGGCCGCGCTGCTGCCGATGATCTCCTCGCTGTGTACCTCCGCATCCGTCGTCCCCGTCGGCAGAATAAAGATCTGCCCCGTCGCAGCGAGTTCCTCTTTCAAACGCCGGTTGAGAAAATCGATTCGTTCCTTCTGCCTTTGCACCTCGTCCTCTCTTCGGTGCTTGGCCAGCATCACGGCGAAATGCTCCGTGAGAGCCGCGGCCGTGTAGGAATCGACGGAAGCGAAGGGGTCCGCCTGCCGCGTTCGATCCAGATAGAGAACCGCGGCCGTACCGGCCGAAGCCTCGAAGGGGACACAGATGAACGAGTGCGCCGAGGAGAGGACAAGGCTGTCCCGGTCCTTCCACTCCTCCGATTCCGCGACCCTTCGTTCGCTGATCACCTGGCGTGTCCGGACGGCCTTTTCGAGAACACCCCGGCTGATCCGTTCGGCGATGTCGGGCATCCACCGGCCTTCGGAACTTCGGGCGCTCAACAGGAGAGGCGGGTCCGCGGCGAATTCAAAAAGCGCTCCCCGTTCCGCTCCCGTCAAGCCGATCGCCGCATCCACAAAAGAGTCGACAAGGGGTTCCGACCGGTCCATTTGGTTCAATTTCTTGATCGTGTCCAAGAGGTGGGAGATGGCCTGGGAGGAAAGCTGGCGGGCGACGCGCACGCTCAAATGGGAAGCCTCGGAATCGGATCCCGAATCTTGCACCGTGTCTTGAGCGTCCTGTCCTGCCAATTCAGCGAGCTCCCGGCAATGACGAATACTTAGATACGCGGATTGCAATTCCTCGTCCAGAGATGAGCTGAGGCGTTGGAACAGATGGAGCGCCTTCCGTGCGAGGTCTGAGGCTTTGTCGCTCTCTTTGGGCCGCGCTCGTTCACCCGCGAGAAGCGCCCAATACCGCGCCGACCACTCCGGATTCTTCTCTTTCGCAATTCGATCCTCCAGGCCGTCCCGAAGTTCCTTTTGCGATGATTCGGCTTTCAACGCCTGAGCGTCCAGGGCTTCAAGCGCCCGCACTCTCAACGGAGTGGGTAGGACTTCGGAGCGCAGAGGGCCTGCAAGATTGCTCCACTTCCGCTCGAAGGCGATCAGATTCAACTCGCCAAGCTTGTCGGCTTCGCCGCGCTTTCGAAAAATCTCACAAGCTTTCGTCCATCGCTCGCGGGCCGTCGACTCCGCCGGAGTAACTTCCGCCAGCGCCGCAAGCGCGAACGCGGCCAAATCGGCGTCCCCGGCCCGTTCGGCGGCTTTGTGCGCCTCCGAAAGCATCGACGCGCAACGGGGATCGCGGCTCAGAAAGAAGTGGAGTTTTCCCTTCCGGTACAAGGCGTGGGCATAGTCCCTTCGGTCGCCGATGCTCCGGAAGAGATCGACACCCCGTTCATACGCACGGAGCGCATCCGCGTATCGCCCCAGCTTCTCGCAGAGAACCCCTGAATTGATCCGGTGCGTGGCCACGGATTGGAAATCGAATGCCTCCTCGGCCGCTTCAATAGCCCTTGAATACGCTTTGAGGGCCCTCTCATCGTCATCCCTTGCTTGATGGTAGAGAGCCAGGCTCCCCTGCGCCATCGAGATCCCGGGGCCGTAGGACCGAGCCTCGCTTTCATGCAAGGCGGTTTCGTAAAGTTCGCGCGCTTTGTCGAATTGCTTGGACTTGAGGTCCGCGTGGCCCCGCAAGCAGAGCGAGCGGACTTTCTCCCGGAACAGGGTCTCCGGCATATTCTCGATCGCCTGCCCCAAGCGTTCGACCTCCGAAAAATCCCCGGCCAGGAGCGAAGCGATCTGCTTTACGGAATCCAGCCGAACTCTTTGTTCCGTCCGATCCGGGTCCGGAACCTTCTCGAGCAATTGATAGGCCTGGCCTACCAACGCAAGCGCCGATCCGAGATCCCGTTGCTTGATCCGCAGCGAAGAAAGCGCGTGAAGCACATCGACCTTTTGGCGCGGGATTTCCCCGTGTGCGTTTTCGAGCCACCAGGAGGCTTCCTCCGTTCGCCCGGCCCGTGTGCAGATCTCCCCTGCCATAAGCAGAAACTCCGTGTCGGAATGCAACAGCCCGAGTTTCTCAAAGCACGGACGGGCCGTTTCGAGCAACGCAACGGCTTCCCCGTGAGCATGCTGCCGATGGAAACGGCGGATCGCCTCTCCGAGATAGGGGACGCCCGACTCGGGGCGCTCCGACCGAAGGAAGTGGCTTGAGATGAGCCCGGCATCGGCTCCGTCGCGGGCCAACAGGTCGGCAACTTTACCGTGCAGAATCTCAAGATCGGCGGGCGATGTGTCCGAGAGAACGGCTGCCGCCGTAACAGGACTTTCCAGAGTGACGCACGCGAGGCCGTTCTCGGATGCGGTGCGAACGAGGCCGGACTCAAACAGGCCATGGAGAATCTCGCGCCCGGCCTGAAGCGAAGCGACCGGCAATGGACGCGCGGCCGCGGCGAGCAGACGTAGAACGTATCTCTCCTGCTCGGAGGCCTTCCCGACAGCGCTTCGGAGCGCTTCCGGAGCGAACGAGCGGAGATCGACTTTCCGCACCTCCTGCTCGAATTCAAGGCGGGGCCAGGCATCCAGGCTGGGGAGAAAGACTTTCGCGACGGCTTCCATGAGAAGCGGAACGCCTCCCGACTTCTCGTGAAACGCCCTCACGACAGCCGGGTGAACCCGAGGCTGGAGCGTTTGAAAGAAATCGGACGCATCTTCCAACTTGAGCGGGGGAAGCCGGAACCGTTCCACGGGGAGCTCCGGCCCCGCGGATGCGAAAGCGGATTCGGTCTCCACGGCGGCTAAAACAGAAAGGCCCGAGACGCCCGCAGCTTTGAGACGCATCAACGCGCGGACCACGGCGCTCCGGTCTTCCGATGGCATTCGATCGAAATCATCCAGCAGGAGAACCAACGGGCGTTCGGACAGTTTCCGCCCGATCCACTGGACGAGAATCTCGTAACGGTCGCTGACGATCAGCGGATCCTCAGCGGGCATCGGCACCGCCTCGCCGGGGGCGCGCAGATACGCCGCAAAGTCCTCCAGAAAGTTCGGCCCGGAGATCGCAACGCAATCATAGAGAAAGGCCGCTTTGCCGAGCAGCTGAAGCTTCAGGCGAAGCTCTTTGAGTACCCGGGTCTTTCCGATCCCGGGAGGGCCTATGAGGGCCGCGAACGGGTGATGCCGGTCCAGAACGGCAAGGAGGCTCTCGACGAAACGGTCCCGCCCCAGAAGGAAGGGAAAGGCCACTTGCGCTTCGGGGGTGCCCGCAGCTATCGCGGTTTGGGCCGAGGGGATGGTCCTCCTCAATCCCGCCAGGAGCTGGCCCGCGTGCCGGTACCGGCCCTCGGGATTGCGCGAAAGGAGCTTGCGTACAACCTCATCCAATGCCTCCGAAAGATCCGGGCGAACCGCTCGCAGTGATGCCGGGCGCGATCCCGAGGGAACCTCGCCGGCGGCAAGAAACCAGACGGTGAGGCCGAGCGAATAGAGGTCCGAACGCTCGTCCGGGGGTGTGCCTCGTTGAACCTCCGGAGCCATGAATTTCGGCGTCCCGCGGACCGTTTCGTCGGCTTCCCGCGAGTCCCGCTTGGTGGCCAATCCGAAATCCACCAGGACAAAGCGCCTTGAATCCCCCACGCGCATGATGTTCGCAGGTTTGATATCCCCGTGGATCAATCCACGGCTGTGCAGGAAGCTCAGCGCCGATCCGATCCGGGCCAACACATCGGCGAGTTCCTCCTCGGACCAGCGGTGGTCCGGATCCGGAAGCGGAACGCCGTCCAGCAGCTCGGCCGTATAGAACGGCGTCGACGTCGCCCGGTCGATGCCGTAGTCGAAGACGCGGACGATGTGAGGATGGTTGAAAACCGCCAGAAACGAGAATTCGCTGGCGAACCACCCGCTCAACTCCGGCTTGCCTACAGGAAGAAGTTTCAGGGCAAGGAGCCGTTCGGGGAATCGTGCGTCCCGGACGGCATAAACGTATCCCATGCCTCCTTTTCCCAGGACTCGCTCGACCCGATACTGATCCGCAAAAAGTTCGCCAGGTTGAAGATTCATGCAGGAATTATCGAGCCTAACTAAAGATCGCGATCCTCAGTAGCTATTTTCAGCGTTCATCGATCGGAGCGGTTTTGAACAAAGCTAACACGTTGAAATCATTGACCTTTGTCGGGATCTTCGGGTCCGCATATTCAACGTCCGGACGGCTCCGTCAGGGAGCGAAAGTTTCCGCTTCCGAATAAGTTTAAGCCGGCAGCAATAAGATTTCGAAGGAAACCGGCGGCTTCCCGATTGGAGACCTTCCCGAAGGAGATCTTTTGAGCCGAAATCCTGCCGGAAAATCCCGGCCTTCCGGGTTGAAAACACACCATCCTTTATAAGAGAGATCTGAGCGCTTCAACTTCTTGGCATGTGCATTGCTCAATCATGAATCTGAAAAGGGAATCTCACGGAGAAGCGAAGGAGGATCGTATGCGGACGTTTTTGTCAGTTCCTTTCATGATCGTAATTGTTCTTGGTCTCTCGTTGGTGCTCTCGGGGTGTGAGTCCAGCGTAGGCGTGAATCCAACGGACCGCCCTCAATACGGCGACCGGCAACAGATCGAAGGTTATCTGGAGATCCAGGTGCTGGACGATTTTGCCGGAAAGAAATCCGACATGCTCTCGTTCGTAAAGACGCAGGCAGGCGACATGATACAACTTCAAGACCCGGATCTGCTGTTGGGTCAGAACGACATGAGATCGGGTGATCTCGTGCGTTTGCAGGGAAGTTCAGGCGTGCGCGCCTTCACCGTAAGGTCCGTTCTGCTTATTGAGCGCCCACCGGCCCCGCCCCTCTCCCCAAGGCCAAGAACCGAATCCGTTCTCGCCGTCCCCGTCCGTTTCACCGGCGACGACGATTCGGGTCGATTCTCGGAGAGCCAACTCAACGACATGCTTTTGGAGAGTCCAAACTCAATGGCCAGGTTCTATATCGAAGCTTCGTACGGCAAGTATGCGCTCACGGGTGCCGTGCAACCTATGATCGAGTTGGCAAGGTCGGTCCGAACGGCCTGCGACACAACCATGGTCCTCAATGAAGCAGTCCGGGTCGTGCGCGACCGCATCGGCGACGAGGCCCTCAAACAATATGCTTTTGTACAGCTATGGCTCCCTGATGTGACTTCCGAGGAGTGCCCCGCTTGGTGGTGGGCGGGTTTGGGGACGCTTGGAAAGGTCAACGTGGTGACCCTGACGGACGGTACGCATTACCAGGCGGGCGTGACTTGGATTAAGGACTACCAGGAGGCCGACCATGCGCGATTTATTTCGGCGCACGAAATCGGGCACAACCTGGGGCTTTTGCATTCGTCACTTCACCTTTGTGACTATGCCCCGCTGGGGGCGGCGTGTGTTTCCTACGAATACGGGGACGGATTCGACGTCATGGGCAGTGGCGGCATGGTCGGGCCGAATCATTTTTCGGCCATCCACAAAGAGATGATGGGCTGGCTCAGCGCTTCCGAGGAAGCCGTAAGAAACCGCATCCTTAATGTGTCTTCGAGCGGTGTCTACACGATCTCCCCTATCGAATCCGGGGCCAACACATCCGCGCTCAAAGTGCTCAAACCGGACGGCCAATTCTACTATCTGGAATACCGCCAGCCCTTGGGGTTTGACGCCGGTTTCGGAGGCGAGGACTTCATTCAGACGCAAGGCATTCAAATCCGTGTCGTAGACCGGCATGGCTTTTCCGATTCCAAGGTCTTTCGAATGGCCTTTGTGGGCACGAATCCACCGCTTGCCCTGAGCGATGCTGCTTTGATCACGTCTCAGGCCTTCTACGATGCGTGTTCGAACCTCCGTTTCGAGACGTTGAACGTCTCGCCACTCGGCGCAACCGTGCGGGTCGACTTCAACTTCCTGCCGGCGCCACAAGCAGCGGCTGCCTGTACCGGCTCGACACCTCCACCGGCTCCGATCGTACTGAGCGCTTCAATAGTGGAGAACGAATCCGGACCCACGTGTGATCGCGCGTCGTTTCGTTTCGTGCCCAGTCTGGACAGCATCGGACAGCCGACACGAACCGTGTTCTTCTTTGAAGACGAGGGACACGACATGACCAACACCTGGACACGGGAGACGTACCAAGGCGCGGAAGCGTTCGAGATCGAAGGTTGTTATTCCATCCTGCGTGTTCAGTTGGCCGCGGTCGATGACCGCGGAAATATGTCGGCAAAGTCGAATGTTCTGACGCTCATTAGCCTCCCGTACCTACCCCAGCCCTATGACCTCTGGGCTTCCTCCGTCACACCTATGAGTGTGAGGCTCCAGTGGAGCTACGATCCCTGGTACGCGCAGTTTGTGGATTACTTTAAGGTCCTGAGATACGAGGAAGGCGGAATCGAACCGGAAACCGTGATCGGGGAGGTCCCGTACCAAACGTTCGCCGACGTAACGGTCCGGCCGCTCTCGGTTTATCATTACTTTGTGATCGCTCACAACGCACTCCACGACTCCCCGTATTCCGAGGAACTCCGGGTCCAGACGCCCGAATTGCCCATGCCGGATACGGAGCCCCTAGCCCCTCCCCGCCCGCTTCCCGAATGGTGATTGCCGGGCCGAGACCCGAGAAGATGTAAGAAGATTTTCTCCGCGGGCTCACGCAACAGAATTGTGGCCCTATTTGACCTGAGTCTCGCCGGTTGTTATCAGCTCGACCATGGCATCACATGAAGATTGGGTGAAAGGTGTGGCCGCCGCAGTAACCGTAACAGCGGCCGACGGCACGATTGTCGATATGAACCCCGGTTCCCGCGAAACGTTCGCCGCGGACGGCGGGGCGGCCCTCATCGGCCGGAGCGTGTTTGACTGCCACAGCCCCGAATCCCGACAGAAGCTCAGCGAGTTCTACCGGACGCGGCAACCGAATCACTACACCATCCGCAAAAACGGCCGGCGCAAGATCATCCACCAGCTTCCCTGGTACAAAGACGGCCGATTCGCCGGCATCGTCGAGCTTTCGATTCCGATCCCCGACGACCTCCCGCATTTCGAACGGGACGCAACCTAACCTACTCACGAGGTGTGAGGTCTCAGAAACCGGTGCGTGGATCCGACCCGCCAACTCCATCGCAACGACGATCGTCGAGAACATCCAGAACTCGTTCGATCCGGAATCAGGGGAAGATTAGAACGTAAGCCGCTTCCGGAAGCACGGGGCTTTTGTCCCGCCCCTGGGCAAGCGTGACCGCGCTTGACCGATCTGGCATGCTCGAAGAATGAAACTTTCGTTCTTCCGCCGGTTGTTCAAACCGTTACACCCGGAGGGCATTCCATGGCCCGGAAGCGTTCTTTACAACCGCCTCAGCTCGACGCGCATTTTTCAGTGGCACTATGAAGAGCTGTCATCCCACATCCTGAGACACTGTAAGTCGGGCCGTCTCCTGGATGTGGGAACCGGGCCCGGCCGTCTTCTTGTCGGGCTTCACGAAAAGGCTCCGGATTTGGCACTTGTAGGCGTTGACGTGTCCTCCGGGATGGTGGAGCAAGCCCGGAAGAACATAACGGCCTTCGGCTACACGGGATCGATCGATGTCCGCGAAGCCAACGCCACATCCCTTCCCTTCCCCGATGCGTCCTTCGATTGCGTCGTGAGCAGCGGAACGATGCACCACTGGAAGGATGCCACGACGGGATTGAATGAGGTCTTTCGCGTGCTTCGAGAAGGAGGCTGCGCCTTGATGTACGACCTGGTGAGCGACACCCCAAAACCGGCCATCGCCGAGATGCGAAGACGGTTCGGATGGTGGCGGACGACTCTCTTCTGGCTCCACAGTTTTGAGGAACCTTTTTACAGCCGTGTTCATTTTGAATCGCTGGCCGAGGAGACGCTGTTTGGGAAGGGCTCCACCGAATTCGTCGGCCTTCTCTGTTGTCTGCTCTTGCGCAAGCCCGGCAAACAAGTATAAGCGGACCAGGAACCCTTGATACGGCCCCCCATTGCACCCGGCGCAGGGCTGTGTTTAGTCTGACGCGTAGAGGTAGCCCATGAATACCCAGGAAACGGACAGAGTTGAGCGGACGATTCTTCTTCACGCGCCGTGCAGCCGCGTCTGGAAAGCGCTCACCGATATAGAAGAATTCGGCCGATGGTTCGGCGTTCAATCCCACGACTCTTTCACACCGGGGGCTCGCGTCCGGGGAATGAACACGCGCAAGGGCTTCGAAAAGGTCAAATGGGACGTTACCGTGGCTCAGATGGAGCCCGAAAGGCTGTTCTCCTGGCGCTGGCACCCGTACGCGATCGATCGCCTTGTGGACTATTCCGCCGAACCCACCACCCAGGTCGTGTTCCGATTGGAGCCGGCCGCGAATGACACGAAGCTCTCGGTCTTCGAATCGGGTTTTGGAAGGCTTCCTCCGGCCCGCCGCTCCGAAGCGTATGCGAAGCACGAGGAAGGTTGGACCTTGCAGCTGAAGTCGATCGAGGAGTACCTCGGCCGGTCCGGCGGCTGAGGCGTTCAGCCTCACACCAGAGAAGGCCTCTTTTTTCCAAACCAGCGTCGTACCTGCCTCTTGTAGACACAATAGGACTCGCCGAAGGCGGATTCCAACTGCCGCTCCTCCCCTGGAATGACCAGCCGATCCATGACCCACCAGGGAAGGGGAAGAAGGAGCATTGCGAATAATTCATGAAACACGAGCGCTGAGCCGATATAGACCGCGATCAGACCGAGGTAGACCGGATTTCGCGTGAACTTATAGGGGCCGGACAGGACAAGCGCCCTGGACGAACCGTGCGGAACCAATGTCGTGCGCCGCCTGGCAAAAAGGACGATCGAGGTTACGACGAGAGCAAGGCCCCCCGCGATGAACAGGAATCCGAGAAACCCGACAAGTCGCGAAAGCGGACCTAAAACCCCGATGCCCCCGATTGCATTTTGAATCCAGTGCCCGAGAAAGAACGGCACAATTACGATCAGGGGCGGCGGAATTCTTCCGACGACCCTGAAAACTTTCGGCGAGCCCGGCATCTTTTAATAATACGTTATCGATTCGATTCGGGCACAAAGTCAGTATCGGTGATTTCTACCGCCGTGATTTTTGTTCTAAATTCCTTGGCTTGAGCCACGCATATCCATTATCTTCCGTCGCACAAGGAGACCGCATGAAACGACTTACTTATCTCTTACTTCCAACTCTCTTTTGCACACTCATTGCCTGCGGCGGAGGGGGACCCAACGCGACGGTCTGCAACGCCGCCACGACAAAGCTCTTCGCGGCGTGCGACCAGCACGACGCGGCCGATCAACAGACGATCTGGAACACGCTCCAGGGCATGGGCATATCGATCTCCTTCGCCGAGATTGAAGCGGCCACGCCGGGGGAGGTCGCGGGCGAGTGCGAGCAGGCGCTGAGCGAGACAACGATCACGGATGAGCAGGCAAGCACTTTCACGGCCGCGTTGAACGACCTGACCACCTGTGCAGAGGTTGTCAGCGCCATCACGCAGGGCTTCGCGCTTCTATAGGCAATATCTTTTCGCCCGAACGCGGGCCGGAGAACCAACGATTCCCGGGAGTGCCGCTCTCGGGATTCAACCATCCTTTTTTTGAATTCGGCGTCGGGAAATTCGGGCGTCTTCCTCGCGCCCCCTGCACTCCCCTGCCTGGCCACACAAATGACGCGTTCAGGAGAATGTGACCTGCGTCGATACCGAGTGTAAAATTATGAGATACGGGGAGGTATCTTATGCATCGAGCGCTATTTATCGGATTGATTCTTCTCGGTCTTTTCGGCCTTTTGAGTTGTGGCGGCGCTGACTCGAACGACGGGAGTACGGAGACTCTGTTCCTCGACGCCGCCAAGCAGACCGCCCCCGCTTTTGCGGCGGCCGCGGCGAATTCCAAACTGGTTTCGTGGATCCGTCCCACGACTCCATTGATTCGAAACGCGACGACGTTCGGCGCCGGGTCCCCGCTCTACGCGGCTTACAACCTGATGCGGGATTACGAGTATCCTCGCGACGAGGGACGGATCGACATGACCAACATGTACAAGGTGATGTTCGAGGCCGGAAACGCGTATATGCGCGCCGTCAACGAATGCACCGTCATGTCGGAGCAGGAGGTCTCCTCCCCGTTCGATTTCGGCCTGGCCGAAACGTACGACTGCGCCGGCAATTTCCGGGACCAGGAGCCGAACTACGGATCCGGTTGCGCGATCCGGGAGAGCGGCGGCATCAAGCACGCTCTGACCGGATTCAAGTGGGCGCCGACGCCGACCGAGCAGGTCTCGCTCGGCACCCTGCAGGGGCACATCGACACCGGGACGAACGACCTCCTGATGCACATGGTGAACCTGGTGACCTACCCGGCCGGCAGCGCGATGGGGGGCGAAACCGGAAGCGGCTTCTCGGTCCGAAGTTTCATCTCCGGCAACTCGACCGACCATTCCTTCGAACTGAAATCGGTAGTGACCGGGACCAGCGCGGACGGTTCCTGGACCAGCCTCGTTGGAAAAGGGATCTCAAGGGGGGCCGGCAACCATTTCCTCTTCCGGGTCTGGGTAGGGAGCGGGGATGACACGAACATGGACGGGAAGTATTTCTGCATCGAGGCGACGGCGGACGAAACGGCGTTGAGCGAAATGGACCAGAACGGGTCCGACACGGTAGACGAGGCCTGCAACGCATACCAAGATCGGGTCGACGCGCTCGCGAATGAACGATTCACGCGGACCGACGCCCCGTTGACGGAGTCCGATTTCACCGACTCGTCGATTTATCTGAGTATTGCGGGGTGACTCGGCGGAGGGAAGAGGCTGGGACTCAGGCAGGATTCCCAAGAGCGTTGGCTCAAGAAATGATCAGACCCGAATAAGACATCTACCCGAGTATCGTTCTGACGACGTCCGCCGCGGTGTAGGAAAGGTTGCCGTTCAAGAGGAATCGCTTGACGAGGTTCACGTCGTCGCCGATCGTGACGAGCGGTTTTTCGACCGACTCGTCGCTCTGAAATTGTCCCAAACCGATATTGGCCATAAGGGAGTTGCAGAGACACTTCCGCCCCTCGGTCTCTTCGACCTTCCCCCCTTTTGATACGTAGGCGCTCTGCGGTTCCGCGGGGCAACGATACCCCAGGCTCCCGTCTTCTTTCCGGTAGGGCGTCCGGAGATATCCCATATCGCAGACACGATGCCGTTCCTCGTAGACCGCAGGCTCCGACATCGTGCCCGCGAGCCTCGCAATTTTGAACGGGTAGCCCGTCGGCGAAGCATCCGGATCGGTGAAGACATCCACTCCCCCGTTCGCGGCCTGCCGCAAGAGCTCCGTTTTCAATTCCTCGGACAGGCTCGACTCCCGGCAGAGCGCAAACGGCGTTCCGACCTGAATCCCGTTCGCCCCGAGTTCCAGAGCCGTCCGGAGCCCTTCCGGGCTTCCGTACGAACCCGCAAGCCAGAAAGGAAGCCCGAGCGACCGGATCTTCTCCAGGTCAACCTCATCCTTCACGCCGTAAACCGGCTCCCCGCGCGTGTTGTGCTGAACTTCCCCTCGAGGAGGCGCGTTGTGGCCTCCCGCGGTGGGCCCTTCGATCACAAAACCGTCCACCACCCCCGTCGCCTTCTTCACGAGCGTGAGAGCCAACGCGTTGGAAGAGATAATGGCGAAAAACCTCGGCCGCTCCATCCTCGGGAGATCGGTGCCCATCACCTCGAGCGGCGAAAACGACATGTGATAAGCATCCTCCGGCATCGCTCCGGCGACCGTGAGGCGCAGATCCGCCGTCTCTTGCCGTGCGAGCTTATCGATCGCCCCCGGGATCTCCCGCGGGATCCCCGCCCCCATGAGAACCACACCGGCACCCGCCAGCATCGCCCCGTAGAGACTCGCCAGCGTCGCCATCTGAATCTTTTCCAGGTAGTTGATTCCTACCGTTCCGCTGTGCCCCTCTTTCGCCAGAAACACTTCCACAAAATTGGAGAGCACCAGAAGCTGCTTCGCTTCGACCGAAGGCGTTGCGGAGAGCAGCGGCAACCGTTCGAACGACTCCGAGGGAGATTTCCCGGAAGGACGAAAATATTTCCTGTAGATCCACTCCGCGATCTCCGGAACGGGAAATGCCTTCATGGCCCGCCGCAGATGTTCCCCGACGTCCCCGTTCTGCAGCCGACGGACGAACACGGTATCGAGGCCGGTTCCGGAAACCACCCCGAGCTGCCCAAGCCGAGAAACGGCCCGGGCGAGCCGCCACGAGGAGACTCCGGCCCCCAGTCCGCCCTGTATGATTTTCGGTTCAGCCCCGACGGCCATTCATCCCATTCTTATCAGAAAAAGGGGCGGTGTCGTACGAATCGTTTTGGATCCAGATCGAACCGGCCTCACCCGGGGAATCATGTCCCTCTTCGAACCAATTCTATTGCCGTCCCCCCGCATGGAGCCGGGAATGCCCTAGGTGAACATAGGTCTATTTGGGTTCAAGCGCGTCCCCAGTCCCTTACAGGGGGAAACGTTCCGGCCGGCCACAGCGATCGAGCCAATTCAGCATCGCCCGAACGCTTCCGTCGGCCACGGCGATGCTTGTGTCGGCCGCTCCGTAGTAGAGGTGAATCGTGTCTCCATCGGCATCCAGCGTAAGCCCGCACGGGAAGACGACGTTCGCCACGTCCCCACTGCGCTCATAGCTCTCTTCGGGACCGAAAACCCACGTGTCGCCTCGCAGAAGACAATGTTCCAGACACTTGAGATCCAGAAGCGCCAGGCCCAGCCGGTAAAGACCTCCGGCGGCCGTTTGGCGCATGCCGTGGTAGATCATGAGCCAGCCGTTCGGCGTTTCGATGAGCGGCGGTGAAAGGCCGATCTTGTTGGCGTCCCACCAAGCCCCCCTGCGAGCCTGAAGCACGAGCTTGTGACTCCCCCAATGCCGTAGATCGGGCGAATACGAACTCCAGATGTGCGCTCCGAGCGGGGTGGAAGGACGGTGCATCAGCACCCAGCGCCCCTCGATGCGATGGGGAAGAAGCGCGGCATCCTTGTCCTCAGGAGGCATCACGACCCCCAGGCGTTCAAACGTGCGGAAGTCTTCGGTCAACGCAATCGAGACGCCCGGTCCGCCCCTGGAAAACGACGTGTACACGACCGCGTATTTCTTCAACTCAGGGAGATATGTGATCCGAGAGTCCTCGATTCCCCACACCTCCTCGGGATGATTCTCCAGATCGGGCTTGAGCGTCGGCTGAGAATCGACTTCCCAACCGTCGACTCCGTTCTTCGAGCGCGCGGCGCAGAGATGCGAATGCCCGGTACGATCCTCCACCCGGCAGAGAAGCAGCGTGGTTCCGTCGCCCAGACGCGTTGCCCCGGCGTTGAAGACCGTGTTTACGGCATACGGCCAATCGGCGGCCGAAAGAATGGGGTTTCGTTCACTCCGGGCGAAAAGAGCATCGTAATTCTTTTGACCACCGCTCATGCGCGACTCCAATTCTCGTTCTAGATTTCCAACACTTGTTCGGCCAATCTGAGTTCCAACAGCGCCATCAAAAATGCCAACGTCGATTCGGCTCCCTGGTTCTGATTCACTCGATCGGAATGAAGCCCGTCCCTGCAACCGCCGGTAGAGGGATCATAGAGCGGAAGCCTCAGGTCGTTGCGGCCCAAAAACCATTCAAACGTGAGCTGCGCATCCTTCCGCCACTTTTTATCACCCGTGATGCGGTACGCATCCAGGCACGCGGACACCATGGCTTGCGCCTCGATCGGCTGCTGATCGAACCGCGCCCGTTCACCTCCCCGGCGATAGAATCCGATCGATCCGATCGGAACGAAGTGCCCGTCGTTGATCCCCTGGATGGAGCCGAGCCACGAGAGCGCCCGAAGCCCCGTTTCGATGTATGCGGGGCGCGCCATGGCGCGGCCTGAAACAATAAGTGCCTGGGCGAGCGTGGCATTCGAGTACGTCAAGATATCCTCGAACCAGGCCCAGTCCTCGGACGCGTTGTGGGCGAACATCTCCATCAGACGCTCGGCGAGCATCTCCTGCATTTGACGGGCGTCGCGGTCGCCGGCATAACGCTTGAGGTAATCGTGCAACCCGAGAAGCGTGAACGCCCACGAGCGCGGGCTCGTGCAGTCCTTCATCGCCTTCAGAGCCGTGTTGAACAGTTGTCCCGCCAGGGCGGCCCGCTCCGGATCCCGCGACCGGCCCGACACGCTCCCCAAGGCCCAGAGCGCACGCCCATGGCTGTCGTCCGAACCCTTTTCCTCCGACCAATGCCGGTCGAAACCCAGAAAATTTCGAAAGCGGCCGTTTTCGGAATTGTATGCGTAAAACACAAAGGCCAGATACCGGGCAGGCAGGTCTTCCGTCTGCTGAACTTCCTCTTCCTCCCCGAGGTCTTCGAGGAGCACCGTAAGGATCAAGCCCCGGGTGTTGTCGTCGGTAGTATATCCCTCCCGGTAGTTGGGGATCGTGTGAATCGCGTGCTGGAAAAGGCCGGTTTCATCGGTGAGGCGATTCAGGTGTTCCAGAGACAACGGGGGCAATTCGGCCGGGCTCTGGCCCAGCGTGCGGACCGAAAAAGGCTTCGGCCGCCGCCGCCGATGGTCCCGCACTTCCTCGAAGGCCTGCATGTATCCTGCGGCCACTTTCGGCCAGACCATCTCCCGGCCGAAGAGATACGCCCGCTTCCGGATGGCATGCCGGTCGGCTTCCGTCGCAAGGAGTTCGATCACGCGGCCTGCGATGGCCTGCGAGTCCCGAAAGGGGACCAGGATTCCGCGGCCCTCGGCGAGGAGTTCTTCGGCGTACCAATACGGCGTGGAAATCACCGGCTTCCCGGCCGCCACCGTATAGGCGAGCGTTCCGGAGCAGATCTGCTCGCGGTTCAAATAAGGCGTCACATAGAGATCCGCGGCTCCGATAAACTCCACCAGTTCCTCGATATCCACGAAGCGGTTGTGGAAAACGACGCTTCGATCCACTCCCAAGTCCTTGGCCAATCGCTCAAGTTGCAAACGATAGAGTTCGCCGTTCTCCTTGCGCACATTCGGATGCGTCGCTCCGACCACGACGAAAACCAGGTTGGGGTATTGCTCCAGAATCGCCGGGAGAGCTTCAATCACGTACTCGATCCCTTTGCTGGGCGAGAGCAACCCGAACGTGAGAAGGACGATCTTCCCTTCCACGCCGAAGCGGTCCTTGTGAAAACTGGGATCCACGAACGGGACATCGGGTGTCCCGTGATGGATCATCTGGATCCTGTTCGACGGGACATGGTAAACCTCTTCGAGAAACTTCAGACCCCGCCGGCTCATCACCACCAATCGATCCGAGAGCCGTGTCAGTTCCTCCATCACCTTTTTCTGATTCGGGTCCGGTGTCTCCAAAATCGTATGGAGCGTTGTGACCACCGGCATCCGGAGTTCACTCAAAAGCGCCAGAATGTGGCTTCCCGCCCTCCCCCCGTAGATCCCGTATTCGTGCTGCACGCAAACGACATCCACATTGTTGATGTTCAGAAAATCGGCGGCCCGCCGATAGGAGGAGAGATCGTCCTGGGCGATCTCAAAACGCACGCGGGAAGGGTAGTCGTACCCTTCGTCCGTATCGTTCACGGGGGCGGCAAACACCTGGGTGTCGGGGAACTGGGCTGAAAGGGCCTCGCAGAGATCCGTGGTGAACGTCGCAATCCCACACTGGCGCGGGAGGTAATCGCCGATCACCGCGATCCGCTTGATCCCTGGAGTGCCCGCGGATTCCGTCATTCCGCCCTTTCTACGCCTTTGAGGGCCGAGATACTAGAAACAGCGCCGTTGCGGTCGCCGTCCCCCGCGTGTAGCCAATCGTACCCTATGTGGTTGGGCAATTCCTTGCTGTTTCCACCGGTAGGACTCGGCGCGAGGGGCGCTAACCCCTCTGGGAGATCGGAATGTACTTCCTCATTTGTTCCAGTGTCGGCCCTGTATAGACCTGCGTGGGCCGGTAGATGGGGGCGTTCGAACCCCTCTGTCTCCGGATGTTCGCGATCCAGCCGAAGTGCCGACTGGCCTGAAAGAGCGGCGTGTTGATGTCCAACGGCATTCCCATCGCCCGCAGCAGAAGCGCCACGGGGAAATCGAGGTTGGGAGCGCGTTCCTTTTCCTCCAACATCACCTTCTTGACGATGTCGTAGATCTCCACGAGGGAACCCAACCCCTTTTTCAGCGCCAGAGGTTTGGCGATGCTCTCCGTGATCCGCACGCGGGACTCCACGTTTCCCTTGTAGTGCGCCAGACGATGCCCGAAGCCGAACACGATCTCTTTTCGACTCAGCTTCCCGAGGATGTAGTCGCGCGCATCCTGCGGTCTCTTGATCTCGTCAAACATCACCGCGGCGAGGTCGTTCGCCCCGCCGTGCAACACGCCTTTCAACGCCACCGAGGCCGCGATCTGCGGGCCGTACGGGTCGACGCCGGAGGACTCCGCCACCAGGGCCGTGAAGGTGGAGCAGTTGATCGTGTGGTCCAGGTAAAGGATCAACACGGTGTTGAAGGCGTTCGTGTACTCCTCGTCGGGCGCAAACCCGAGCATCTTCAGGATATTTTCCGCATAAGAGAGCTGCCGGTCGGGTGGAATCGGGTTTTTTCCGTTGAGCATCCGATAGCCGTAACAGAAAATCGCCGGGATCTTCGCTCCCGTCCGGATTCCGGCATCCAGCATCAGATTCGACCGAGGGGACGGGTCCCCCGTGATTCTCCGCCATGCGTCACTCTGATACTCCCGGTCGTACATCCTCGCGTACGAGAAGGCCGTCAGGACCAGATCCATCAGATGGACGTGTTTCGGGTACGTCTTGAGGTGCTCCACCACTTCGGGGGGAAGCGGCATGTTGTCATTCAGGAGGTTCGTGAACTCCTCCAGTTCCCGCCGATTCGGGAGATGACCATGCAGGATCAGGTAAACGCTCTCCTCAAACGGTCCCTTTACCAGGTCCCAGATGCTGTAACCCCGGTACATGAGAATCGGGTTTCCCTCCCTGTCGACGGTCGTCTCCGAAATGTCGGACGTGCAGACGGGGACGTTGGCCAACCCCGTGTCAACGGTCTTGATTTCGCTTCCGGTCATCACGCACCTTCCTTTATTTGGGTTGATACTTCAGAAGCCTGTTGATTTCGTCCCTGGGCATCATCTCCCGGAGAATCGTGCCTTGATGGCCTTCCTTCCGCAGGACCTCCAGGGCCTCGGCCATTCTTCCCGCGGCGAGCCGAAAGAGCGTAACCGGAAAGATCACGATGTTAAATCCCATCTCCTCAAACTCCTGCCAACGAATCAAGGGGGTTGTTCCGAACTCCGTCATGTTGGCCAGCAACCAACCGCTCACCGCCTCCCGGTATTTCACGAACTCCCCCCGGTCCCGCAACGATTCGGGGAAAATCACGTCCGCGCCCGCCGCCCGATACGCCTTTCCCCTCTCGATGCTCTCCCCGAGTTGGTTTTCTTCCGCGATGTTGGCCGCACTGCGCACGTCGGTCCGGGTGATGAGCAGGAAATCCCGGTTCAGCGCGCACCGCGCTCCATCGGCCGCGCAAATTCTCGCGATCATCTCTTCGCGGGACACCACTTCCTTCCCCGGCAAATGCCCGCACCGTTTCGGGAAACGTTGGTCTTCGATCTGGATGCCCGCCACACCGCATTCGATGTAGGTCTTCACCGTCTTCTCCACGTCATCGAAACCGGTGTCCGCGTCGCACACGACGGGAATCGTGAGCCCCTTGCAGATTGCCCGGGCGGCATACGCGAAGTCGCTCAGACCCAGCGTGCCGTCATCCGGGACGCCCATGCTGTTCGACAGCGCCGCGCCCGAGAGGTAGGCACCGTCGTATCCGGCCCTCTCGATGAGCCTGGCCGTGAAGGCGTTGTGCGCCCCCGGCAGGACGAGGGTCCTTCTCAGCTTGAGGCGCTCTCTGAGTCCACTCCCGCTCATGTGACGGCGAAACAGTCCGAGAGTTCCCGAAGGTCTTTTGCGTTCTCCAAGTCCCATACGATCTCCACGGCGCGGGCCTGCTGTCGGCTCGAAAGGAGCCCCTCGGCCGCCCGCTTGAACTTGGCCTCGATCTCGGACCGGGCGAGCGGGTTGCGGGGATGCCCTTTGGGGTCCTTCACCTCCTTCTCAAAGATGCGGCCGTCGTCCAGGGTCACGGTCAGTTTGTTGGGGAACGAAGTGCCGTAGATCTCCGTGTACTCCCGCTTCTCCCGCACTTTCACCTTCCTAACCAGCGCCAGGAGAGCCGGATCGTCCAGATGCTCCTGATCGAACTGCTTGGGCGTGATCTCGCCGTCCGTGAGCGCCGCGGCGGTGATGAACGGAAGGCTGTGGTCGGCGGTCTCCTTGGTTGTGGGACGCCACTTGTCCGGGTCCATCCCGATGATCTCGTATGAATGGTGACACGTTTCGACCAGGATCGACGAGATTGCTCCGATCCGCTCCTTGCCGATCTTCTCACGCAGGTCGAGCGCCGCCCAAATGGCGCTCTGGGAATGATATTCGGCGGGGAAGTACTTGATGTACGTGCCGACGATCTTGAACTCCTCCCCTCCCTGGCCTCCGAACTTTCCGGCCAGATCGAATTCCCCCTGCGTGATCTGATTGATCAGGCCGTGTTGGCCCGTGAAGATCTCCGACGGCCCGGTAAACCCGTTCCGGACACACAGTGCGGCCTCGACTGCGTTTTTCGCGGCCTTTGCGAATGCGGCGGCTTTCCAGTTCGAGATCGTCCCGATCCGGGTTTGCCGCAGATAGTTCCCCGTCGTGACGGCGATCGCGATCGCATCCCTGATCTGGGCGGGGGGAAGTCCCATGAGCCAGGCCGCCGCCGCCGTGCTGGAAACGGACGCATACGTCACGTGGTCCCAGCCCTTCTTCCGGATCCCGGCGGCGTCGCAGAACCGGCACTGCATCTCATAGGCGAGCGCGACGGCGGCGATGAGATCCCGGCCGTTTTTCTTCTCGGCCTCGGCCACACTGTACGCGGCGGCGATGTTGTCACTGGGATGCGCAGGCTCCTTGCTCAGATAGGTGTCGTTCCAATCCAGAGCCCGGACGGCCGTGCCGAGGGCGAGCGTAGCGCCCTCCATCGGAGCCAGGTGGCGGGTGCCGAAAACCGTCGCGCCTCGGGCGGAAGACGTCTGCATGGCGATCGCCCGGGCCGCTTTGACCGGCGTCTCGGAGAACCCAGCCAAGGCGCAGGCGAAGCTGTCCAAAAGCCTCTCCTTGACGGCTCGAACCGCCTCTTTCGTCAGGCGTTCATACGTGTGTTTCGAGATGTAATCGACGAGTTGGGCTTCGAATCGGTCCACCGTGACAACCTCCGCCCCGCGGGGCTCACGGACGCTCTTAACCGCATCTCGGGCGACAATCAACAAAATGTCGCCCCGTGAGGCCCAAGATCCTTGCAGTCCGGAAGAGGGACATCTATCCTGCGCAAAAAAAGCGCGGCGGCGCTTGACTCCACTGGACTTGAGATGAGGAGAAAAAACGATGAATTTTGAATTTTCCTCCGAACAAAAGATGGTGATCGATGAAGCCAAGAAACTGGCCCAAGGTCTGTTAGCGCCGCATGTCGACAAGCTGGATGAAGCCCAGGAAGTCAACATGCCTGCGTTGAAGGAGCTGGGGAAGTGCGGATTCCTGGGGATGACGGTGTCGGAGGAATACGGCGGCACGGCTCTGGGGGCTATCCCTTACGCCGGAGCCATGATCGAGTTCAGCAAGGTGGACGCCGGGACCGCCGTGGGTGTTTCGGTACAGAACTCTTTGGTGAACGACCCGATCCTCGCGTTCGGCACGGACGAGCAGAAGAAGACTTATCTTCCCAAGTTGGTGACCGGCGAATGGTTCGGATGCTTCTCTCTCACGGAGGCGGGGGCAGGCAGTGATCCGGGGGCCCTGCGCGCTACGGCCGTGCGCGATGGTGATTCCTACATTCTGAACGGGACCAAGAATTTCACCACGAACGGCTCGTTCGCCGACGTGACCA
Source organism: Pseudomonadota bacterium (assembly GCA_043804515.1). Lineage (GTDB taxonomy): Bacteria > Bdellovibrionota_G > JALEGL01 > JALEGL01 > DATDPG01 > JAZDIZ01. The sequence goes on from JAZDIZ010000084.1 coordinate 20,067, forward strand.
TCGCTTTCTTCAGCACGGACCGCACGAAGGGAGCCAAAGGCATCTCGGCCTTCCTGATTCAGAAGGACTGGCCGGGGTTCACCGTGGGAAAACACGAGAACAAGCTCGGGATCCGCACTTCCAGCACCACGGAGATGGTTTTCTCGAACTGCCGGGTTCCGGCCAAGAACCTCCTCGGACAGGAGAATCGCGGTTTGAGTGTCGCGCTGGCCACGCTGGACGGCGGGCGGATCGGGATCGCGGCGCAGGCCGTCGGAATTGCGGAGGGAGCTTTGGACGAGGCGCTCCGCTACTCGAAAGAGCGTGTGCAGTTCGGCCAGCCCATTGCCGAACTCCAGGCCCTGCAGTTCATGCTGGCGGATATGGCCATGGAAGTGGAGCTGGCGAAGACCATGCTTTACCGCGTGGCCTGGATGAGGGACTCGCACGTGAAGAGCTACACGAAAGAATCCGCCATGATCAAGCTCTATGCTTCGGAAATGGCCCATCGCGTTTGTCACAAGGCCCTCCAGATCCACGGAGGGTACGGATACATGAAGGATTACAAGGTCGAGCGGCTGTATCGCGACCAGCGGATCACGGAAATCTACGAAGGGACGTCGGAAATCCAACGCCTGGTGATTGCCCGGTCTTTGTTAAAGGAGAACGGCTGACATGGAATACGAAATCCTGAAGATTCAAGTCGCCGATGGAATCGCGACGGTCGTGATTTCCCGGCCCCAAGCCCTCAACGCGCTCAACTCACGCTTTTTCAAGGAGATGGACGAATGGATCGGCCAACTGCCGAAGAGGAACGACGTCAAGGTGGTGATCCTGACGGGGGAGGGAAAGGCGTTTGTCGCCGGAGCCGATATCGCCGAGATGGTGGACATGACCCCGGAGCAGGGAACCTCCTTCTCGAAGTTGGGCCAGAACACGTTTCGAAGCCTTGAACTTCTGGACCAACCGGTCGTGGCCGCCGTGAACGGGTTCGCGTTGGGCGGAGGGTGCGAACTGGCCATGGCCTGTGATTTCCGGATCGCCAGCACCAGGGCCAAGTTCGGCCAACCCGAGGTGACTCTGGGGTTAACCCCCGGATACGGCGGTACGCAGCGGCTTCCGAGGCTCGTGGGCCTCGGAAACGCACTGTACATGTTGATGACGGGCGAGATGATCAGCGCCGAGGACGCCCTTCGGATCGGGCTGGTTCAAAAGGTCGTGGAGCCCGACCAGCTCATGCCTGTAACGCTGGAACTCGCCAAGACCATCGCTTCCAAAGGCCCTAAGGCCGTGAGGCTCGTGAAACAGGCGGCACGGAACGGGCTGGCGACCGATTTCGAAGCCGGTTGCGCGCTCGAGAGGCAGAAGTTCGGATCGCTGTTCGGGAACGAAGCGGCGGAGGGGATGAAGGCGTTCCTGGAAAAGCGTCCGCCCAGATGGGGAAGCTGACCGAAAAAGGGAGAAGCCCAATGAACTACCAAGAACGACTAGAAGAGGTCGCCGTCCTGGGGGCCGCCGGCAAGATGGGAAGCGGTATCGTCTTGCTGACCGCCATGGAAATGGTTGATCTGGGCCTGGAGTCGGGGCGGTCGTCCGCCGGATTCGCCCTTCATGCGCTGGACGTCTCCCAACAGGCGTTGAGCGGACTGATGAGTTATCTTCGTCCGCAGATCCGGAAGGCCGCCGAGAAAAAGACCGTGTCGCTTAGAAAAGCATACGAGCGCCGGGAGGATCTGATCGAGAATGAAGAGGTGATCGGCCAGTACGTGGAAGACGTTCTGGCCGTCGTGCGGCCCACAACTCTGCTTGAGGCCGCATACAATGCCCGCGTGGTTTTTGAGGCGGTCGGCGAAAACCCGGATCTCAAAGTGCAGCTTCTCTCCCGGATTCGCGAGCACAACTCGAACGACCCGTGGTTCTTGACCAATACCTCGTCGATTCCGATCGCCGAACTGAACGACAAAGCCAAGCTTCGGGGTCGGATCCTCGGGTTCCATTTCTACAATCCCCCCGCCGTCCAGAAACTTGCGGAGCTGATCTGCGCCGAGTCCACGGTCTTGGAACTCCAGGAGTTCGCCCGCACGTTCGCCGAGAAACTTAAGAAAACGATTGTCCCCTCCAGGGATGTCGCCGGCTTCATCGGGAACGGCCACTTCATGAGAGACGCGTTGCACGGGATTGCGGAGGCGGAGCGGCTTTCGAAGGAGGTGAGCATCACCGAGGCGTTGTACATGGTGAACAAGATCACGCAGGACTTTTTGATCCGACCGATGGGGATCTTCCAGTTGGTCGATTATGTGGGTCTGGATGTCTGCCAATGCATCCTTAAGGTCATGAACGGCCGTCTCCGGGGCGCCTCCCTTCACAACCCCCTCTTGGACCAATGGATCTCGATGGGAATCCGCGGGGGCCAAAACCCCGACGGGTCGCAGAAGGACGGCATCCTGAAATACGAAAAAGGAAGACCGTCGGGGGTCTGGGAGCCGACGAAAAAGGCTTACGTGGCGCTCTCGGAGATCGCCGGTCGGTGCGATGAAAAGCTCGGCAGCCCGCCTTCCGCGACACAGCCGTGGAAACAGGTGATCGGACGCTCCGATCGGGCGGCGTATCTGGAAGGGTATTTCAGACAGTTGAAGGAGATGAGCACCCCCGGAGCGGAGTTGGCGCGAAAATACGGACAGCGTTCCAAAACGATCGGGTTGGAGTTGGTGAAGGACGGCGTGGCCGCCCGTGACGAGGACGTCAACACCGTTCTGCTCACGGGCTTCTATCACTCCTACGGCCCCATCAACGCCTACTTCGACTGAGGCGAGGTGAACATGAGGAACAACCGGGACAAGGTGTTTCTGGTGGCGGGAACCAACACGATCTCCATGGGGAGCGGCCGGAAGGAGTTCAACCCCAAGAAGCCCCGCCCCGGCCTGGAGGAGTATATCCGGGAGGCCGGACAGGGGACTCTTCGCCAGATCGGCGGAGGAAAGAACGTCGACGAAGGGGTGATCACCAACTTCATGGCGGCCCGTTTCAACAAACAGGGGAACCTCGCAGCGCTCATCCCGTATGTGGATGAAAGCTTGCGTTGGAAACCCTGTTTCCGCCTGGAGGGGGCTTGCGGTTCCGGAGGCCTGGGGCTGGTGGCGGCCGCCAAGTCGGTCCTCTCGAAGACGGCGGACGTCGTCCTTACAATCGGTGTGGAAGTGCAAAACACCGTGAAAGCGATTTACGGTTCGGACATCCTGGCCTGCGCCGGTTGGTTCCGCGGGGAGAGAAAGAAGGGGCACGCCTATTTCTTCCCGGCCCTTTTCAGCGACCGCGCGGGAGCGTACTTCGACAAATTCGGCCGTGAGAAGACGCGTCGGGCGTTCGCCCGTTGGTACCGGAACGCCATCGAAAACGCCCGCCTGTGCGAGACCGCGCAGGAGTTCCACAATACACAGGAGAACCTGGAGTCGGTGGCGTTGACGGAGCCGAACCCGAAGACCTTTGTGGAACATCTTAATGCCTATGACTGTTCGAAAGTCTCGGACGCCGGGTCCGCCATAGCCGTGGTCTCGGAGGAAGGCTTGAAACGGATCGGCCTTCCGAGAACGGAGGCGATCGAAATCGTGGGCTGGGGGCAAGCGGAAGCGGATCTCACCGTGCCTCCGCAGGATCCCACGGAACTCGAAACCACGCGCCGGGCCGTCCGCAAAGCGCTGGAGGCCTCCGGCATCACCGCCCAAGACCTGGGGACTGTGGAGTGCCACGACTGCTTCACGATCTCCGGGATTCTCTCCGTCGAGGCGATCGGATTGGCCGACAAAGGGAAAGGACCGGACTATATCGTAGGCGGGGAGACATCGCGCCAGGGGAAGGTGCCTTTCAATACGTCGGGGGGATTGATCGGTTGGGGGCATCCGACCGGTGGCACCGGCGTGCGCCAAGTCGTCACGATCTGGCAGCAGCTCACGGGAAAAGCGGGACGCTGGCAGATCGCGTTTCCGGATCAACGACCGTATGCCCTGTCGGTCAACATGGGGGGCAACGACAAGACCGTCACGGCGATCGTGTACCGGCGAGCCGCTTGACCGAGGCATGACCATCTCATGCCGAGGAAAGTTCGTTCGCGTCCGACCGGGACATCCGGCGTACCACCGATGGTAAACACGGATTTCAAGCTCCGGCACCGGGTCCGGGTGGTGACCGCCGCGTCGCTCTTCGACGGGCACGACGCCGCCATCCAGATCGTGCGCCGCCTTCTCCAGGCCGAAGGGGCGGAGGTGATTCATTTGGGTCACGACCGGTCGGCCCAGGAGGTGGTCGACGCCGCCATTGCGGAGGACGTCCAGGCCGTGGCCGTTTCCAGTTATCAGGGGGGGCATCTCGAGTATTTCAGCTACATGCTCGATCTGCTCAAGGAACGTGGTGCCCAGCGGATTCGCGTGTACGGCGGGGGAGGAGGCGTTATCGTGCCGGCCGAGATCGAACTCCTGCACCGTCGGGGTGTGGCGCGCATCTTTTCCCCGGAAGACGGACGAAAGATGGGGTTGGTCGGAATGATCCGGTCGATGCTTCGGGAATGTGATCATCCCGCGGGGGAGCCTCTGTGTGCCCTACCAAAGGGGGATGGACTGTCGCCCGGAATCGTCGCGCGCGCCATCACGACGCTGGAAGAAGGGGTGGGAGAGGAAAACGGGCCGACGGCGGACGCGGCCGCCCGGCTCCGTACCGACATCGAAATGCGCCTGGCGGCGCTTTCCAATCGGCCCCTCGTGATCGGAGTCACCGGAACCGGAGGGGCGGGAAAGAGCACGCTGATCGACGAGCTTTTGCTGCGGATTCTGGAAGTGTTCCCCGGGCGGCGTATCGCGGTTCTTTCGGTCGACCCCACGCGCCACCGTACGGGCGGCGCGCTTTTGGGAGACCGAATTCGGATGAACTCCGCCCGGAATGAACGGGTCTTCATTCGGTCCATGGCTACCCGCCGGGAGCATCTCGCCACGAGCGCCGCGGTTCAAGACAGCCTCCGATTGCTCCGGGTATCCGGTTTCGACCTTGTCTTCCTTGAAACGGCAGGCATCGGCCAATCCGACACGGAGGTGAAGGAACTTTGTAACCTTTCGCTCTATACCATGACGCCGGAGTACGGCGCGCCGAGCCAGCTCGAGAAGATCGGCATGCTGGACTTCTCGGATCTGGTGGTGATCAACAAGTCCGACAAGTGGGGAGCGGAAGACGCCCTGCGGGATGTCCGAAAGACGTACCAACGAAATCATGCGCTCCTCACACGTCCCTTGGAGACGATGCCGGTCTTTGGAACCAGCGCGCACCGCCTACGGGATCCCGGAACCAACGCCGTGTTCAATGCACTCATAGCGCGCGTGGGAGAAGCGGACAAGGCGCGTGATTGGGCTTTCAACGCTCTTCCTGCGGGAGCACCCTTGGCGGACAGCTTGATCCCCAAGAACCGCACCCGCTACCTGCAGGAAATTGTGGACACGATCCGGAAGCGCCGAGACCGGATCGAAACTCAAGCCTCCTTGGCCGAGCGAATCCAGGCCATGGCAACGGCTCTTGCGGAACTCGGCGAGGAGGCCCCTCAAGAGCTTCGCCGCCGACACAACCAGCTGAAGGGGGAACTGGATGCCGATGTGAAAGAAGGCCTCCGTACATTGGCCGCCGACGTGAAGGCTTTCTCCGTACCGGAAAATGTCTACACCGTGCGGGACCGCACCTTCACCGTCAAGAACTACACGGAGTCTCTGGCCCGCCAGCCGATTCCAAAGGTGGCCGTTCCGGCCAAGCTCAGCGCGGGGGACCGGGTCCGTTTTCTCATGAAGGAGAACGTGCCGGGGAGTTATCCCTATACGGCGGGCGTCTTTCCGTACCGGCGGGAAACCGAGGACCCCACGCGAATGTTTGCCGGCGAAGGGGTCGCGGAGACTACGAACCGGCGCTTCCATTATGTTTCAAAGGGACAACCCGCCGTCCGGCTTTCCACGGCGTTCGACTCGCCGACTCTCTATGGCGTCGATCCCGGCATTAGGCCGGACATCTACGGAAAAGTCGGCAACGCCGGGGTTTCGATTTGCTCCCTCGATGACGCCAAACGCCTGTATTCCGGTTTTGATCTCTGTTGCCCGACGACCAGCGTCTCAATGACCATCAACGGTCCGGCCTCCACCATTCTGGCCTTCTTCTTCAATGCCGCCATCGACGCCGCCTGTGAGAGGAAACTGAAAACCGAGGGGCGGTGGCCGGAAACCCAGCGGCGGATCGACGAATGGTTCCGAAAGCGGGGCGCCGAAAAACCGCGATACCGGAGCAAACTTCCCGATACTCACGACGGCTCGAGCCTCGATTTCTTGGGTCTTTCCGCCGAGTGGGTGATGGATGCGAACGAGTATGCGGCCGTCCAGAAAGCGGTTCTCGGCTCGGTTAGAGGCACCGTTCAAGCCGATATCCTGAAGGAGGACCAAGCTCAGAATACCTGCATCTTTTCGACGGAGTTCGCGCTCCGGATGATGGGCGATGTCCAGCAATATTTCGTCGACCGCGGCGTGCGGAACTTTTATTCGGTGTCCATCAGCGGGTTTCACATTGCGGAAGCCGGCGCCAACCCGATCAGCCAGCTGGCGTTCACGCTGGCGAACGGTTTCACGTTGGTGGAATACTACCGGGCGCGCGGGATGCCCGTGGACGCGTTCGCGCCCAATCTCTCCTTTTTCTTCTCGAATGGCCTGGACCCAGAATATGCGGTCATTGGGCGGGTGGCCCGGCGCATCTGGTCCGTGGCCATGAAGGAGCTGTACGGGGCTAACGAGCGCAGCCAAAAACTGAAGTACCACATCCAGACTTCGGGGAGGTCCCTGCACGCGCAAGAGATCGCTTTCAACGATATCCGGACGACCCTCCAAGCCCTGTACGCCGTGATGGACAACTGCAATTCCCTGCACACGAACGCGTACGACGAAGCGATCACGACGCCCACAGAGGAGAGCGTCCGTCGGGCGCTCGCCATCCAACTTATCATCAACCGCGAGCTGGGCCTCGCGAAGAACGAGAACCCCTGGCAAGGGTCGTACTTTCTGGAACAGCTGACGGACCAGGTCGAGGAAGCCGTGCTTTGCGAGTTCGAGGCGCTCGACCGGCGCGGCGGCGTCCTGGGCGCAATGGAGACGATGTACCAACGGGGGAAGATTCAGGACGAATCCTTGTACTACGAGGAGAAAAAGCACTCCGGGGAACTTCCCATTGTCGGCGTGAACACCTTTCTGCCGCACGATACGGAAAACCTGGTTTCCGAGACGAAACTGATCCGGTCAACGGAGGAGGAAAAGCAGAATCAGGTCCGGCAGGTTGGGGAGATCCACGACCGCTTTGCGAAGGAGTCACCCTCCGCCCTGGAGCGTCTGAAAGATGTGGCGCGCCGGAATGGAAATGTTTTCGCAGAACTGATGGGGGCCGTGAAAGTCTGCACGCTCGGGCAGATCAGCCGGGCGCTTTTTGAAGTGGGCGGCGCCTATCGCCGGAACATGTAAGGCGATTCTCTTACCGACTCAGATCCTTCGTGATGTTCTTCTGATGGGCTTCCACCGTGCCGCCGCCGATTTCCAGGAGCTTGGCGTCCCGCCAGAAGCGTTCCACTTGATATTCCCGGCAATAACCGTATCCGCCCAGAACCTGGATAGCGCTGTCCGCCACTTCCTTGGCCGCTGTTGAGGAAAACAACTTGGCGGCGTCGGTGTCCAGTCGGTTTTGCTTACCCTGGTCGGTGGAACGGGCCACCCGATAGATCAAGGCCCGCATCGCTTCGGTCTTGGCATAGGACTCCGCGATGTGGCGCTGGATCTGGCCGAATTGATTGAGCGTCTTTCCGAACGCCTTCCGTTCTCCGGCGTATTTCACCATCACCTCCAGACAGCGATCGGCGATTCCCAGGGAGATCGCGGAGAGGACCAGACGCTCCACCTCCAGATTCCGCATCATGTGCTTCAACCCCTCCCCTTCTTGGCCCAGGAGGTTTTCCACCGGAATCGGCACGTGGTCCAAACGGACTTCGGCCATGCTGGAGGAGCGCATACCGACCTTCGGGATCGGGAGACCGACCTCCACGCCGCGAAACCCGCGTTCCACCACGAACGATGTGATCCGATCGTTGACCTTGGCGTACAGGAAGAACAGCGCAGCTTCGGGCCCGTTCGTGATGAACATCTTGCTGCCGTCCAGAATGTAGGAATCTCCCTGTCGCACGGCCCGCGAGGTCATTCCCAAGAGGTCGGTGCCGGCCCCCGGCTCGGTCATGCAGAGTGCCCCGATCCACTCTCCGGTCAGGGACTTGGGAAGGTATTTTTTTCTTTGCTCCGCATTGGCGGAGTTGTTGAAGTTGCTGACGAACAGCACGGCATGGGCTGCGTACGCCATAGCGAAGCCCGCGTCGGCTTTGGCCAGTTCGTGGGTGATGATCACGGCGGCCGTCGTGTCCAACCCTGCCCCACCGTCGGCTTCCGGAACGGTCACACCCAGAACGCCCAGGTCGCCCACCTCCCGAAAGAGCGGGATGTTCAGATGCCCCTTCTCATCCTGCTCCTCGGCTTGAGGTGCGACGCGTTCCCTAGCGAATTTCCGAACCGTCTCCCGCAGCATGCGATACTCGGGGGTCGAATCACACCAACCATCACTCCCGTTCAGGCCTTCCATTTCTTGTCTCCTCTTTTCTCAGCCAAGGCATCGAGAGGGCGGACCCAAAACAGGGATTGACCTGTTTGTACCTCTTGGCCGTCGGTCACCAAAATCCGATCGATCACACCTGTCGTGGGCAACCCCTCATCGCCGTACGTGATCTGGTTGAAACACTTCATCACTTCCACAAGTCCCAATACGGTTCCCGTCCGGACCTCATTTCCCACGTCCACATAGGCCGGATCGTCAGGGCTCGGACGACGGTAAAACACGCCGTGGGTGGGGGACCGGACGGCGAGAAGACCTTCGGGGACTTTGTCTTCGACTTTCGGCTCAGGGGGCCGCGTCGTGGGGTCGGGTTCTCCCGCCGGGACGCAAGGGCGGACCACCCCACGGGTCAGAACGGCGAGATCATGGAGGGACCAGATCCGCGGGTTCTTCACGCGTCGGTATCCGATTCCCTGGTAACAGGCCTCCACGATCACTTCCAGGTAGGTCCGGATCTCGTGCATCGCCACGATCTCGTCCGTATCCATTTGGCAGGCGGTTCGGTACGGATCCATGTCTTGCGTGATCCGGTCTTCCATCGATTTCATCTCCGCCTCGATCCCCGCCCGTTCTTTCGGGTCTTGCGTAAGAATGCGGAAATTATCGTCGAGCTTTGTGTTGAAGGCGCCGATCGTCAGCGTTCGCCCCTCCATCACTCCCAGCCGCGTGATCGGTGTCGACAGCTGCAGGACGGGATCGTAGGGCATCCCCGCCATGGCGTAATAGCCGGCGCCGGAGGCTTTGCGAAGCAGGACGGTAATCATCGGTGTTTTGACCGTGGAGTTGGTGTAGATCAGGTTCGAGCCGAACCCGAGCAGGCCTTCCTGTTCGGCCTCCAAGCCGATGTCGAACCCCGAGATGTCCTGCAGCCACACGATCGGGACGCCGTCATCGTTCAGAGTGCGGGCGAACGTGGAGATCTTCGCGATCCCCTCTCGATACAAAATGCCTCCCGGGCGCATCTGGCCCGGCTTGTTCGGGTGGGGGGTCAGCCGCTGGTTGTTGGCGATCAGACCCACGTACAGTCCGCCGATCCGCGCCACGCCGGTCACCATCTCTTGGCCGGTATGATCCAATACCTCGTCGAACAGGGAGTGATCCACCAGCCGGGCGATCACCTCGCGGATGTCGTACGCCACGCGATAATCCCGCGGAAAAATGCCGGCGATCTCTTCCGGAGAGAACCGGGGAGGGGCCGGATCGGCGCCGTATCGGTAGTAAGGTGCCGCGGAGGTCGGCAGAGAGGAAATCTCGGCGCGGATTTTCCGGATCAGTGCCGTATCATCCGGCACGCGCTCGTCCGCGCAACTCGAGACGTGCACGTGAACGTCGGGCCCTCCGATGGTGAGCGAGGTGATGTTCTGGGACTTCCCCCCTTTGATCAGGGCGGCCCCGGCAATCACCATGTAGGCCTGTTCGGTCATGTAGACCTTGTCCGAGATGATCGGCATGTAGCCGCCCCCCGCGATGCAATCGCCGAACACGCCCGCGATTTGCGGGACCTGGGCGTCCGACAGGAGGGAGTTCATGGAGAAAATCTTGCCCGCACCGGTTTTCCCGGGGAATGTGCGGGCCTGCTCCGGAAGGAAGAGCCCCGAACAATCCACCAGATAGACCACGGGGATTCTCAAGCGGAGCGCAATCTCCTGGGCCCGTTCGATCTTTTCCGGGGTGCGCGGCCACCAGGAGCCCGACGCCACCGTATTATCGTTCGCGATCACGATGACGTACCGGTTCAAGACACGCACGAAGGCGGTGATCACCCCGGCGGCCGGGGAGGAGCGGCCGGCCCCGTCCCCGAACGTGACGCCGTAGTTCGCGAACGTCCCGACGGCAAAGACCGGCGTGCCGGGGTCTTTCAGGGCTTCGATCCGATCCCAGGTCGTGAGCTTTCCCTTGGCCCGCACCCGATCGACGTAGGTCTTCCCCCATCCCGCGTTCACCTCGGCCCGGCGCTCGAACAACAGCCGGTTCAAGGCGGTCATCCGCTCGCGGTTCGCCTGGTAATCCCCCGCAGGGAGCGCCTTCTCGATCGGATTTCCTATGAAGTGAAGACGAACCTTTGCCATCTCTTTCCCTTATATTTCAAACACCCATCTCCGAAAGCAGCCCGGTATGATATTGGCCTGAAACAAAACGGGAGTCGGCCAGGATCTTCAGGTGCAGCGGAATCGTGGTCTTGATCCCCGCAATGTCAAAACCCTTGAGAGCTCGCGTCATCCCGCGAATCGTGGTTTTGCGATCGGGCGACCAGACGATCAGCTTGGAGATCAACGAATCGTAGTACATGGGGATTTCGGCGCCCGCGGTGATGTGCGTGTCCAGCCGGAGTGCCCCGTCCGGCAAGGAGTCGGGGGGGTTGAATCGTTCCACCCGCCCCGGGCTGGGGCGAAAACCATTGAACGGATCTTCCGCGTTGATCCGGCATTCCAGGGCGTGTCCCCGGAGCGTCACCCGGCCCTGCTCAATCGACAGCGGATGGTTCGCCGCCAAGGCGATCTGCTCTTTGACAATGTCGATCCCGGTGCGCATTTCGGTGACCGGATGCTCCACCTGCAGGCGGGTGTTTACCTCCATAAAATAGAGACGTGCCTCCGGGTCGCGCAGGAACTCCATCGTGCCCGCCCCCACGTATCCAAGGCCGGCCACCGCACACCGCACTTTTTCGCCCATTTCCGTTCGGGTGGCCTCATCGATGGCCGGCGAAGGGGACTCTTCGATCAACTTCTGGTGATGCCTTTGCACCGAGCACTCCCGTTCCCCCAGATGAACCGCCTGGCCATACGCATCGCCGAGGAACTGGAACTCGATATGCCGTCCCTGCTCGATAAACTTCTCTACATAGAGCCCTGCGTTTCCGAACGCCTTCTGGGCTTCCAGGGCGGCCTCACGGAACAGGCTCTCGAGGGACCCCTCCTCCTGGCAGATCCGCATCCCCTTCCCTCCCCCGCCGGCGGTGGCCTTCAGGACCACGGGGAAGCCGAACTTCTTGGCCAAAGCCAGGGCGTCCTCGGGACGGGCCACAAGGCCTTCCGATCCCGGCACGACGGGGATCCCGGCTGCCGCCATCGTTCGCCGTGCCGTGGCCTTGTCTCCCATCAGCGCGATCACGCGGGAGGAGGGCCCCACGAACGTGAACCGGTGCTGGCGGCACAATTCCGCGAACAGAGCGTTTTCGGAAAGAAAACCGTATCCCGGATGGATCGCCTTGGCATCGGTGCGCTCGGCCGCCTCAAGGATGGCCTCCATGTTGAGGTAGCTTTCCTGGCTGGAAGGGCCGCCGATGCAGACGGACTGGTCCGCGTCCCGGACATGCTTGGCCTCCCGGTCCGCCGTGGAATAGACGGCCACGGTTTCGATCTTCATCTCCCTGCACGAGCGGATGATGCGGCAGGCGATTTCTCCGCGGTTCGCTATGAGGATTCTCCTGAACATTCTAGGCGCGCCAGGACGGTTTGCGTTTCTGAAGGAAACTCCTCATGCCCTCCTGTCCTTCGGAACCGCACCGGAGATCCGTGATCATCCGGGCGGTTTCCGTGACCGCTTTCTTAAGTGGCATTTCGGCCATCTGACCGAGCATTCGCTTGCACATGGCCAGGGCCTGCGGCGCTCCTTCCAGGAACGTTTTCAGATATCCGTCCACGGCGGCATCCAGCCCTTCCGCGTCCGCCACGCGGTTGATCAAGCCGCACTCCCTCGCCTGATGCGCCGAGAGGCGTTCCCCGGTCATGAAATACTCGCGGGCGTAGCGCTCCCCTACGCGTTTTAGGACGTAAGGGGAGATGCAGGCGGGCACAAGACCGATCTTCACTTCCGAGAAACCGAAGACCGCGTCGCCGGCCGCCACGCTGACGTCGCAGACCGCCACGAATCCGACCCCCCCGCCGATGGCGGGCCCGTTGATCCGGCCCACGAGCGGCACGGGAAACTCGTACATTTCGTTAAGGAGTTCCGCCAGCGCCAGCGAGTCGGCATAGCTCTCCTCCTTCGTGTAATCCACCACCCGCCCCATCCAGTGGAGATCCGCTCCGGCACAGAAACTCGATCCCTCCCCGGTCAGGACCGCCGCGCGCAGTCCATCGAGGGCGCGCAGCGAACGGAAAGCTTCCCTGAGTTCCCGGATCATGACGTCGTTGAAGGCGTTCCGAACGTCGGGGCGCGACAAAGTCACGCGGGCGACGGGAACGGCGGGACTCACGCGGATGGTCTCGAAATCCCACCCCATGGCGTTAGATCGTGACCGCTTTGAATCCGTAGTTGATGACACCGCCGGCTCCGTCCTGCGTGATCCGCCGGAACTCCAACTGGACGCGTTGACCGATCTGAAATTCCCCCTCGCGCCAATCGGCGATCTGCGTCGTGACCCGGGGACCGTCGTCCATTTCCACGACGGCCAGGGCGTAGGGGGTCTGATCCTTGAACGGACCGGGTGGGACGCGGATGATCGTCCACGTCAGGATCTTTCCCGTGCGGCGCATGGTCTTCGTGGAGAACTTCTCGCCGCGGCATTTGTCGCAGACCGTGCGGCGCGGGAAGTGCCACTTGCCGCAGCCGTCGCAAACGGCCGCCTCATATCGGTAACGATGCGGATACTCCCGCCAGGCTCTTGCGATGGGCATCTTATCTCGCCTCCATGATGTGAACGACGGCACTGGCTCCCGTGCCGCCCATGTTCTGGGTCATCCCCACACGGGCGTCGCGGACCTGCCGGGCGCCCGCCTCTCCCCGCAGCTGCTCGACGATCTCGACCGCCTGGGCCACGCCGGTGGCGCCCACGGGATGGCCCTTGGACTTCAGGCCACCGCTGGTGTTGACCGGGATCCGGCCGCCGAGTTTTGTCTCGCCGGCCACGGTGGCGTGGCCCCCATGCCCTTTTTCGACGAGCCCGAGGGCTTCCACGGCCATGATCTCGGCGATCGTGAAGCAGTCGTGCACCTCGCACAGCTGGATGTCGCCCGGCTTCCTGCCGGCCATGGCATAGGCGCGCCGGGCCGCCTCGGTCACGGATTGCAGGGCGCAGAGATCGCTCCGATCGTGCAGCGCCATCGTGTCCGTGGCTTGGCCGACCCCGGTGATGAAAACCGGCCGCCGGGTCTTTGAGATCTTGATCTTCTCGGCCGCACAGAGCACGACCGCGGCCGCGCCGTCCGAAATGGGGGAGCAGTCCAGCACGTGCAGAGGATCGGCCACCATCACCGATTTCAGGACCTCCTCGACGGTGATCCTTCCGGGAAATTGGGCACGCGGGTTCTTCGCGCCGTTTTCGTGGTTTTTGACCGCCACGGACGCAAGCTGCTCGGAGGTCGTGCCGTACCGGTGCATGTGCGCCTTGGCCATCATCGCATACAAACCGGGGAACGTCGCTCCCTGAAATGCTTCCCACTCCTGGTCCGAGGCGGTCGCCAGCGCGAACGTGGCCTTGTCGCCCCCCACGTCCGTCATTTTCTCGACCCCCCCCACCAGCACCACGTCATGAACGCCGCTGGCCACCTCCATGAACCCCGCCCGTAACGCCGCGCCGCCCGACGCGCACGCCGACTCAACGCGCGTTGCCGGGATCGATTTCTGACCCAGGTTGTCCGCCAGAAGCGCCCCGAGGTGCTCCTGTCCCACAAAGAGGCCGCCCGACATGCACCCTACGACCATCGAGTCGACCCGATCGATTCCCGCGTCCTTCATCGCCGCCAGGGCCGCCTCGACGAAAAGAGTCCGCAGCGACCGGGTCCAGAGCTCCCCGAAGGCCGTGCTTCCTACTCCGACAATCGCAACCTCTCGCATGGGAGCCTCCTACTCGGCTTTGAGAATCTTGTGACGGAACTTAGCGTACTCGCCGTATTCCAGATGGATCCGGTTTTCGTCCAGGAGCTTGCGCGTCGCAACCGCTAGGCCTTGTGCCTTCGGGAGCCGATCCGTAGCCGTGAAGATGAAGGCGTCGCTTCCGGCGCCCGACCCGTACGAGCACATGAAGATCCGGTCCCCCGGCTTGGCGACGTCGAGAATGGCGGTGAGCCCCAACGGGGACGCCCCGGAGTACGTGTTTCCCAGCGTGGGGACCAGCCAGCCGGTGAGGACCTGCTCCCGGGAAAAGCCGAGGAGCTTCCCGGCCCGCATGGGGAATTTCCCGTTCGGCTGGTGGAACACGGCGAACGCGAAGTCCTTCGGCCCGGTCCCGGTCTTCTCCATGAGCGCCCTCGAAGCCCCGAGAACCGTCCGGAAGTAGGCCGGCTCCCCCGTGAAGCGCCCCCCGTGTTGCGGATAATATTGATACTCGCGGCGCCAGAAATCGGGCGTGTCGGTCGTGAACGAGTGGGTGGCGTCCATCGTGGCCAGGATCTCTTCCGAACCCATGAGGAAGGCCGCCGCCCCGGCCGAGGCCGAGTACTCCAGCGCGTCGCCCGGAGCCCCCTGGGACGTGTCGGCGCCGATCGCCAGCCCCACCTTGATCCTCCCCGATTCGACCAGGCCGGCCGCGACGAATATCGCCTCGGAGCCGGCCTTGCACGCGAACTCGAAATCGGCCACATGGCAATGGGGCGTCGCCCCGATCGCTTCCCCCACCACCGTGCCGCTCGGCTTGACGGCATAGGGGTGCGATTCGGAACCCGTGTAGATCGCCCCGATGTCGGCTGGTTTCACGTGGGGAGCGCGCAGGAGCGCGTTGCGCGCCGCCTCAACGGACATCGTGATGACATCCTGATCCGGTGCGGGAACCGACTTCTCATGAAGCTCAAGCCCCCGTTTGTAGCTCGGCGCATCCGCCCCCCACACCTTGGCGATCTCCTCCACACGAATTCGGTACCGGGGGATATACGCACCGTACCCGACGACTCCCACGCGCATACAGGGTCTCCTTTGAATCTCCGAAGCGCGATACGTGTAACCTCTCCGCCAGAGGAGTGCAAGGAATCGAGGGACGGATATGGGCCTGATCTCCCCTCAGAACCGACACTTGGGCGTTGTACCGGAACACAATTCATTTCCCCGTCGTGCAAACCACTCACTTGTCCGCTTGAATAATCACGGTGCTTTTCCAAGGCCTCCGGATCGCGGATTTCAATAACGTCCGTCCCGTGAACGATTCCGGCTGTACGGTGTTACGCAGTTGCATTGGGCATCCCCCGCGTGCAGCCGGTAATACCCTGGGTTACCGCGGGCCTATTTGCGTTCAGTCGTGTGTGTCCGGATTGAGCCGTGTTAAAATGATTTCACATTATGCACATCGCTGCTTTTCGACTTTTTGGCGGCTTCGCGGCTACTCTTGTTTCGCTCCTGGGTTGCTCGGCTTCGAGCAATCCCGCAACAACCCCGGGCCCAACGAACGGCATCGTCCCCTACGGCGTCTATGTCTTTCACTCGCGCTTCATCCCCGCGCCGGATGAAACCGTCACGTTCACGGCCACAACGCCGGACGGCGCAACAACGACCGCCATCGTGATCAACGTCGACGGAGCGAACGTCCAGACTTGTTCCTCGTCCCCGTGCGTTTACACGGCTTCGTACTCGACCGAAGGCAGCCACAGCTATTACGCCACAGCGACTTTCGCCGGATCGCCGTCGGCAAGGGATCCGGCCAGCGACGCAAAGGCGTTCACAGCGAGTTCCATGACGCGCAAGACCCTTTCGTCCTGCCAGGACATCACGGAGACCGGGTACTACCTGCTGACTCAGGACCTCACGGACGCGGACCACTGTTTCGTAATCACGGCCGCGCACGACGTGGTCCTGGACGGCTGGGACTCGACGTTAGGGCGCCGGCACACGATCACTCTGACGGGTGCCCCCGATTGCGGAAGCGGGATGTGCGCCGTTCAAACCCGGAACAGCAGCTCCGTCACGGTCACCAACGTGGAATCGACTGCCGGCGGGCGGGAGTTCAGCTGCTACGACGTCCAGGCCGCAAATGTCACGTTCGAGAACTCGGCGTTCGATTCACTCTCGTTCTATTGCCCGGCCAAGGATCTCGTCGTGCGGAACAATTCCCTGAAATCCCTGAGTGTGAACGGAGGCGGAACCTGCGAAGCGCCCGCGGTTCCGGAGAGGATGCAAATCCTTCACAACCGGGTCGTCAACGACGGACCGGGCGCCTTTTCAATCATCGGCGGTCCCCGAATTTGGAATGACGCCGATTGTCTTCACTTCGAGGTCAACGGCCTGATCGAAGACAACTTCTTCAAGAGTGACTATCCGAACCCGGACACGGATGCCATGGCCTATATCCGCGGCGGCATCGCCCACAGCACATTCAGAAACAACCGGTTCATTTCCAGGGCCGGTTTGGCGGCCGTCTATATCCGGGACGGCGCGGACAACAACCTCTGGGAAAACAACTATTTCGAGGCCCAGGACAGCGAACGGGGCGCCCTATTCATCGGTCCGGGAAACGGCACGCCGTGGCCCGCCGACAACATCTTCCGGAACAATTTTTTCAGAGGTGTGAATTCCGGGGCGGTAGGCGACGGGGGGTGGTCCGGGACCGGGAATACGTATGAGAACAACGTGTTCTGGGCCGGGAACGGCCAGACGGCTTACACCTACCACAACATGTTCAGCGGCGAGAACACCGTGATCCGGCACAATACGTTCTATTCCGAAGACGCCGCCACGGGAGCGCTGCGGCTGGGTTCACCGAGCGTGACATTCGAGAACAACATCGTCGTTCACAAGAGTGCTTCCAACATCTTCGACTCTACGGGCTGCAATGCGGACGGATATTCCGGAGACGACAACGTCTTCTTCGGGCACGAAACTCCGCCTCTACAGCTCTGCGGGCTTTCTTTCACCGACTGGAGGACCCAGACGGGTGACGACGCCAATTCCTTGGAAGCCGATCCGCTGTTTGTGGATCCGACTGGCGGAGACTTTCATCTCCAGTCCAGCTCGCCTGCCTGTAACCTAGGCGGTGACTATGCCGGCGCCTTCCCCCGCGGAGGCTGAAACCCCAACGAACATTGATGTTAGGGGTCAGGGACGGAGGTAAACACCTTTGGCTGCAACTCTGCGTCCCCGGAATCCCCCGAGCTTCAAGAGGAACTATGTTTAGGGCTTTCGAGTGGCCTAGTAACGGCTCTTGCCGCCGCGACCGCCACCGAATCCGCCGCCACCACCACCTGTGCGCGGCTCTTGAGGACGAGCTTCGTTCACGGTGATGGCACGTCCTTCGATCTGCGTACCGTTGAGCTTGCTGATCGCTGCTTGGGCTTCCTGGTCTGAAGACATTTCAACAAATCCAAAGCCTTTGCTGCGACCGGAATCGCGATCCATGATGATCGTCGCTGAATTCACGGTACCGAACGGTGCGAACATTGCCTGTAAGCTGGAATCCGTGACTGAAAAAGTCAGGTTACCAACATATAATTTCTTACCCATATACCCTCCTTAGGAGGCTGGCCGCCGCTAAAGAGGACAGAGCACTATGCTTGAACTCAAGGACGACACTTGTTTAAGTTCATGTTTATAGCAAGCGGTTTTGAGTTCGTCAAAATGCTGCCTGTTTCGACGATTACGGCCCCTGGACCAATGTCACCCTGTGCGTCCGGCCTCCGTTTAGTCCGACTATGATAGAACACCGCCATGCAAGTCTTTGATACGGTCATTATCGGTGCCGGTGCCGCCGGGTTGATGTGCGGAATCGAGGCGGGAAAGAGAGGAAAATCCGTCCTGATTCTGGATCACGCTACCAAGGTCGGCAGCAAGATTCTGATGTCAGGTGGGGGACGCTGCAACTTCACCAATACCGGGGCCGGCCCGACACAATTCGTCTCCCAAAACCCGCATTTTTGCACATCCGCCCTCTCCCGCTACACCGCCGATGATTTCATCCTTCGGGTGAAGTCTCATGGAATCGCCTTTCACGAGAAGAAGCTCGGACAGCTCTTCTGTGACGGCTCCGCCAAAGAAATCGTCGATATGCTTCTTAAGGAAGCGAACCAAGCGAACGTTGAAATTCGACCCCGACAAGCGGTTCAGTCCATCCGTAAGGCCGCGGCCTTCGAAACGGAGACCACCAACGGAAGCATTCAATCCCGGTCTTTGGTCGTCGCAACCGGCGGGCTTTCCATACCAGAGCTGGGTGCGACCGATTTTGGATACCGAATCGCCCGTCAATTCGGCCTGAATGTGATCGAACCCAGGCCGGCATTGGATGGATTCCTGTTTTCGGCGGAAGATTTGAAACTGTTCGGAGGCCTTCAGGGAATTTCCTTGGACACGATCCTGCGCGCGGGATCGGCGGAGTTTCGAGAAAACATTCTTTTCACGCACGTCGGCCTAAGTGGTCCCGCCGCCCTCCAGGCCTCCCTTTATTGGGAGCCTGGAGCGACCTTGCACATCAATCTTTTCCCGGGAGAAACCCAAGAACGCCTTTTTGAATGGTGGATGCGCAAAAAGAGAACCGCTCAGAAGGCATTACCAAAAACGATTCTATCCGGACGTCTTTCAAGCAAAGTATCGGAAAGGCTATGCGACCTATGGATGAAGGGCAAGGCGCCGGTCGGGGAAGTCTCGAACCAAGAACTTCGGGGCCTTTGCGCGAAGCTTGTGAATTGGGAAATCACGCCAAAGGGCACCGTAGGCTTTTCCAAGGCCGAGGTCACGAAGGGTGGCGTCGATACCGCGATGCTGTCTTCGAAGACCATGGAAGCCAAGGACGTTCCGGACCTCTATTTCATCGGGGAAGTCGTGGATGTCACGGGGTGGCTGGGAGGATACAATTTTCAATGGGCCTGGTCTTCCGGCTGGGCGGCAGGGAATGCGATACGCTGAGAGCGACGGAATTCGCTAGGACGCGGTGCGGGCGCAACGAAATCCGGTGCTTGAGCTGCGGTAGCTGGGCAAAAAGTTAGCCCGTGTTGGATTACGCAGACCATTCTCGTCACTCGATACCGAGCCGCCTCGTACTACGCGGTTGACTCCAGGGGTAAGATTGGCACAATTCGTACATAAACTTCCGCCACCTTCGTACCAGCCGGCGGCATAGTAGTCCAAGGTCCATTCCGCGACATCGCCGGCCAAATCCAATTGGTTCCACTTCCCGATACCGGCTGAATAGGATCCAACATTTCCGAGCGTACACCCCAAGTAGCAGGCGTATGACGCGTCAATCGAGGCTCCCCAAGGATACGTTCGATCTTCGGATCCACCCTTAGCACCATACTCCCACTCAGCTTCAGTGGGCAGACGTCCCTCGTCCCAAATACAGAACGCGAAGGCTTCATACCAAGTCATGCAGTTGATCGGGTAGTTTTCGTTGGCCGCGGCGGTGTCGGTCCAGGTGTACCCGCTACACTTTATTGCGCTCATTAAGTTGACAGCGTCGGTTGGGAGCGAAGCGTTCCAATCCACATTCCATCCCGAACCGGCGATTTGGGGATTGGCACCTGAGTCAGCCGCTGGGGGCGTTCCGGTGTATTCAGCGACGAACTTACGGAACCGTCCCACGGTCACTTCCAAGTCATCCAGAACAAAGGCGGAAACGGTTGCCGTGTGCTGCGGTTTCGAGTCTGGAGAATAACTTGGGTCGTCTGCGGCACCCATAGTGTAGCTCCCGGCAGGAACTTGATGGGCAGAGCAGCAGCTCCCGGAACCGCACGTTAACTCTCCGGCG
>JAZDIZ010000085.1:0-39891 GCA_043804515.1 Pseudomonadota bacterium
ATCAAGAATGATTTCAATCGACGTCGGTCAATTTTGAAAGCCTCATGACCCTTTTTGATCGAACAATTTTCGTCGAGTGCGCCCCGCCCTCACGACTGGATCGGAATTCAACCGAAGCCCGAGGTGACTTGGTGGTTCAATCAGCTACACGTGGGGACCGCCACTTGTAGCTAAGTCGAACCTTCCTTCACCATGATATGCGCAATTCAATGCTGCTCGATCGCGAATTGGCGGTCGGTTGTCCCATCGTCGTTGATTACCCACAGCTGAATTCTCCCCACCTCTCGGCCATCACTGGTTTCGATCTGGACCCTCCATTTTCCCGGCTGGTAGTTCGATTTAAACGTGACGCCGCGATATCCTTCTCTTCTACCTCCGGTGATCTGCATTGGAATGGCGTCGGACGGGTGCCATCCTCTTTGATCCTTATAAAGCCAGCGCACGAGGAGATCGTCCTTAAAACCGGTGGGTGAGAAAAGTTGGGCGAAACAGTAAATCATATCACCCGTTCGGGCATAAAAGGTTTGATCGCCCGTTTCCCATATGCGCCACCATGGGCGCATATGAAAGAGTCTGAAGGTCTCTTCGTTCCGTTCGATGTTATGAAATATTCCAATGTAGCTGGTGGAGAGCGGCACAGGCGGGATCGCTTTGAAGAAGTACAGAAGCGCAAAGACAAGCTGGATTCCAAGAAATGGCAGGACAAGTTGGCTTCTCAGAGGAATGAAGCGTTCTCCGAGGCGTCTTTTAAGGAACCGATACAAAGGCAGGAAACAAAGGACGGAAGCGGCCACCGCACCCAAGAAGGGGCCGACTCCGATGAAGCCAAGAACCATCGGAACGATATAGATGAAAAAAGAAATCAGACAGAGGCTGAACAGTGCGACGTGCACGGCTCGTTGGGATTTTCCGAACCGCACGAACTCGTTCAGAACCAGTACGATCGTCAAGACTCCCACAAAGATCAATGACGTGAGCAGTGAAGCACTTTTGAAATAGAAGATGGAGTAGACGTTCATCAGCGTGCCCATGATGAAATGCAGGAACGCTTCGCGATAGCGCCAGACTTTCGCCAATCTCGGCCCGGGTTGATACGCGTTCGCCTCAAACAGAAAATCGTACGAAAGAATTGCTGCGATCAGGACTAAATAAAGAACCTGCTGTGCAATCGCCTTCGGATCATCAATACTTCCCAGCATCACAGCATCGAAAAGAAATCCCAGGAGGAAAAACACGATCGGAACCCATCGTTCGTAGCGTTGATAAAGAGACTTGAGCCTTTGCGTCAGAACCATGTGTCCAGCATTGTATACCTTCTGCAATCTTCGCCCTCACGGTATACTGCAACCCACCAAGAAAGAGGCGCAGATGGAAAAAGAATTTGAGGCATTACGGAAGGATTGGGAGCATTTGGCGACGGATATGTCGAAAACCTGGAAGGCCCTCGTCGCGTATGGCAAAGCCGAGACGGGTGCGAGAAAGGACCAGATGAAAGAGGAGATGGAA
The DNA here is from genome assembly GCA_043804515.1 of Pseudomonadota bacterium. Classification (GTDB taxonomy): domain Bacteria; phylum Bdellovibrionota_G; class JALEGL01; order JALEGL01; family DATDPG01; genus JAZDIZ01. Next base: position 1,507 of record JAZDIZ010000085.1, read on the forward strand.
AAACATCTGGCGGGTTTGCGTAAGGAGCTCGACTCCTCCTATGAGAAGGGCAAGGAAGCGGTCAAAGCGATCGGCACAAAAGTGGAGGAGAACCCCTGGAAAAGCCTGTTCATCGCCTTCGGTTTGGGTCTACTGACAGCTAAACTGTTGGAACGCCGGTCCAAGTAGGAGATCGAACTCATGATAGCAACCATTCTTGAATTCGCGGCAACGGCCGTCCAACTAGTAACCACGGCGAGCGAAATACGCCGAAAGTTTTTTCGATACGGCCTTTGCCTGCTGCTCTTGGCGGTGGGCGGCGGCTTTGTTGCCACGGGTGCGGGGTTCTTGATCTGGGCCTTATATGAAGGTCTTTCGAGCGGTTTGGCTTCCCCCAACAGTGCGCGGCTGATCACGTGCATGTTTTCTTTCGGCGTAGCTGGAGTATTGATCTGGGCGGCGAAGAAAATGCTCAACTAGTCCAATTACCAGGCTGCAAAGTAGTGTTCAATTAGCTATACGCAGGGAACGCCACTTGTAGATATTTCCTATTACCGGGACCTGATCTCTTGAATGGAATGGTAGATTATGGTAGATTAAGATAGAAAAGGGGATATGAGTTATGCCCAAAGTTCAACTGGCGACCCGGCTTGACGAGCGGATTAAGAAAGCACTGGATCTTGTATGCGCATCGAGGGGCCTGAAGATCAACCGGTTTCTGGAGGAGGCGATTCTCGACAAGCTCGAAGAGCTGGAGGATATCGAGGATCTCAAAAAAATCCGGCATGAACCGACGCGGTCATTCCGTGCGCTGCTGAAAGAACTCAAGCTTGCCTAAGAGATACGTTGTTGAGATCTCACGGTCGGCCGAGCGGCAACTCAAGACTATTAACCGAAAGGATCAAGCGCGGATCGTTCAAGCGATCCTTACGCTTGAAATCAACCCTCTTCCGATCGGCGTTCGAAAACTTTCGGGGTACGAAGATGTGTACAGGATACGTGTTGGAACGTATCGCGTGATCTACAACGTCGAGGGAAGGAAACTCCTGATCATCGTTCTGAAAATTGGCCACCGGAAAGACGTGTACCGAGGACTCTGATCTTGGCATCGTTTCCCAATCTGGTGCGGCTCGCTTCACGTTGTGACCAAAATCCAGGGACGACGATGAAGTGACCGGCCCCCGATTCCCCGGCGTAAGAGCTCGTTTTCCCGGAATTGAATACTTTTCACGGTACTATGAGGAATCCGGGGAGGAATCCGGGGGCACCCACCCATTTAGCAAACCCCCTTCCGTCGCGGGCGCCCAGGGCGTCGACGCATAAAAGATCTTCCAGTCTTCCGTTCCAGCTCCTTGATGAACGAGGATGCTCCAAGGGGCCTTCCGGTCCGTTCGTGCCGTTCCAAGGTTTCGATATCCCGTTTCGTCAAGGGCGAGTTTAGGAATTCCCCCCAGTTCTCCACTCGCTCCAGAAGCGGACCCACTTGCACCAAGGGGTCGTCCGCTCCCGTCACGTGCGCGTGCGCACTGCTCCACGGATAGCCGATCGCGCGATTCACAATCCCGGCATCCACGGGATTGCGTTCGATGTAGCGGACCGCCCGAAGAAGATGCGTTTCGTCCATTGGGAATGACGAAAAACGGCCCTGCCAAAGATGTCCTCTCCACTTCTTTCGAAAGTTGATGTGCCGAGTGTAACGGCAATGCGTCTGTTCCACGGCCTGACGAAATCCGGTTTCGTCCTTTGGGACGAGAATGAGATGAACGTGGTTCGTCATCAAACAATAGGCCCAGACGTCAACGTTGAATCGGCGACTCCATTCGGCCAACAGGGATCGGTATTTGAGAAAATCGGTTTTTCCAAAGAACGTCTTTTGACGACGGTTTCCTCGTTGCGTGACGTGATGAGGGATTCCGGGGATGACGATTCGGGCTATTTTGGGCATGGGCGATCCTCTTTTGCGTGATGATCCACGAAGAGAAGAGCATGTTGGATGCCATGCCTAAGGTCTTGAAAGGGAAGGAGTGAAGGTCTTACGAAGGGTCCGGCAATCGGTCATCGGTCCGAATCTCGTCCGCGCCTAAAGCGAGTCGAACAATACGGTGGGTGCCCCCCGATTCCCCCCCGATTCCATAAGCAGGAATGGCCGCTTCCCCGTGCTTGCGGATCTCTTCGTTCGTTCCATCCGCCACAGCTCGATTCCGACAGAGATTCCTACAGAGCAATCCGGACGGAGCCAAGGGAAGGGAAACACTTCCGGCTTCTTCTGGCTTTGAGTCACCGAAGTGATTAGGATCGACTCATGCATAGCAACCAGCCGGAAGTTCAAAGCTTCTGTAAAGCCTTGTTTGCGGGGCGGATCCAGGAGGAGATGGTTTTCCCGTTTCCGGTCCTCAAAAAAGAGGAAGAGGAGCTTTTAAAGCTCCTTCTCGAAAACCTCCGAAATTTTGCATCGCGCGAAATCGACCCGGTAAAAATCGACCGCGAAAGAAAGATCCCCGACCGTGTCCTGAGCGGCCTCAAGGAGATGGGGTTGTTCGGCCTCCAGGTTCCGGAAAAGCTCGGCGGCCTCGGCCTCGGGCAATTCGCGTACGGGTGCGTGTGCGAGGAGATCGGGGCGATCGACGCCTCCCTGGCAGCCACCCTGGGCGCGCACTCCTCCATCGGAATCAAGGCCCTCTTGCTCTTCGGGACGGAAGACCAAAAGAACCGATATCTTCCGAAACTCGCTTCCGGCGAGATGATCGCGGCTTTCGCCCTGACCGAGCCGGGCGCCGGCTCCGATGCCTACAGCATCAAGACGCGGGCCGTGAAACAAGCCGACGGTTCGTACGTCCTGAACGGAAACAAAATCTGGATCACGAACGGAGGGATCGCCGACTTTTTCACGGTGTTTGCAAAGGAGGAGACGGAGGCCAAAGGAGAAAAAAGGGATCAGGTCAGCGCCTTCATCGTGACGCGCGATCTGAAGGGGTTTTCTTCGGGCAAGAGCGAACACAAGCTCGGAATCCGCGGTTCCGTCACCACGGAACTCGCTTTCACGGACGTCCATGTCCCCAAGGAGAACGTTCTGGGTGAGCCGGGGCGCGGTTTCAAGATGGCGATGGAGGTCCTGAACGCCGGACGACTCGGACTCGGCGCCGGCTGCGTCGGGGGATGCAAACGCCTCTTGGCGCTCGCAGCCGAGCACGCGAATCAACGACACCAGTTCGGGAAGCCGATCGCCAGCTTCGGCCTGATCCAGGAAAAATTGGGCCGGATGATGATGGAAACGTACGTGGCGGAGTCGATCACGTACCTGACGTGCGGCATGGTGGATGCGGGCGTCCCCGATTTTTCGATCGAGTCGGCCGTTTGCAAGATCACCGGTTCCGAGACGATCTGGTTCGCGGCGAACGGGGCCCTCCAGATCGCCGGGGGGATCGGTTTCATGGAAGAGTACCCGTACGAACGATACCTGCGGGACACGCGGATCAACATGATCTTTGAGGGGACGAACGAGATCCTCCGCCTGTTCATCGCGCTCTCGGGGATGAAGAACGTCGGTGAATACCTCCAGATCGTGGGCCAAGCACTCAACGACCCGATCAAGTCATTCGGGGTTCTTTACGACTACTTCATCTCCAAACCGGTCCAGCGATCGCTTCAGGGGGAGAAGGTCTCGCTGGCTCATCCCGAGCTGAAGCGCGAAGCCGCGATGTTCGAAAGCGACGTGGAGGAGTTCGAGGAGGCGGTGGAGAAAGCGATCCGCAAGCATCGCAAGAAAATCTGGGAGAAGCAGTTCGCTCAGAAGAGAATCAGCGAGATCGCAATGGACCTGTACCGGATGATCGGCGTGATCTCGAGGGCCACGAAAGCGATCGAGACGAAGGGCCTCGAGAAAGTGCAGGACGAACTCGCGATCGTGCGGGCGTTTTGCGTCCACGCCCACGGCCGCATCATCAAGAACCTGCGCGGGATGGACCGCAACATCGACGAGCTTCTAAAGAGCGCGGCGGCACAAGCCGGCGCGGCGGGCGGTTATCGTCTTTCGTTGATGCCGTAGGGATTCAGAGCCGGCCGCCGGAAGCCGCGATTTCGCGCAGACGCGGCACCGGGCGGAAATGTTCGCCCAAGCGCGGTGCCAATTTCTCCAATTCCCTTGCGATCTCTTTAATCCCGCGCCGGTTCGCGTAGTAGGCAAGGCCCCCGCGGAACGGGGCAAACCCCGTCCCCATCACCATCCCGATGTCGATGTCGCGGGAAGTGGAGGTCACGCCCGCCTCCAGACAGCGCGCCGCTTCGTTCACCATGAGGAGGACAAAACGGTCGGAAAGGGTTGCGCGCTCCTCCAGATCGGAGGATGGATTCCCGTCCTTCGGCGCGATCCCGAGAATCCTCCCGAGGTACGCCTCGTCCAGCTTTTTTCTCTTCCCGCCGTGGAGGTAGAACCCCTTCCCGTTCTTCTTCCCGAGCCGCCCGTTTCCACGCAACGTCGCGAGAAGTTTCGGAACCGCCGGGAAGTCCGGCAGGTCGTTCTTCAGGTGAATCCCGACCTTTTCCAGGACGTCGATCCCGATCTCGTCCATCAATTCGAACGGCCCCATCGGCATCCCGAAGAAAAGCATGCTGTCGTCGATCTCGCGGATCGGGATCTTCTCCTCCGCGGCGCGCAGCGCCTCCATGAGGTAGATTCCGAGGATACGGTTCACCAGGAACCCCGGCCGGTTCGCCACGACGATCGGCGTCTTCCCAAGCGCGAGGCTGAACGCCACGGTCGTCGAGACCGTGGCCGACGAAGTCTTCTCGCCGCGGATCACCTCGACAAGCGGCATCTTCGAAACCGGGTTGAAGAAGTGGAGGCCGATCACCCGCTCCGGGTGCGCCGTGGTCTTGCCGATCTCCGTGATCGAGAGCCCCGACGTGTTCGTCGCCAGGACCGTCTCCGGTGAGCTCTTCTCACCCAGCGCCTGGAACACCTGCTGCTTCACCTCCAGGTTCTCCACCACCGCCTCGATCACGAGATCGGTTTGTTGAAATCCGGTCCAGTCGGTTGTCCCGGAGACCAGAGCATTTCGGGCGGTACACTCGCGGAGGTTGATCCTGCGCCGCGTGAGATCTTTCTGATTCAGTTCGAAGACCGTCTGCATCCCCTTGTTGAGAGCGTCGAGAGCGATATCCCGCATCCGGACCGATCTCCCTCTGGTCGCGATCAGCTGCGCAAGCCCTCCCCCCATCACGCCGGCACCGAGAAGACCGACCTTCCCGATTGGTCTGGGCGCTTCAGGGTACTTCTCCTTTCGGATCTCCTCGGAGGCGTGGAAAATGTGAATCAGCGACTTGGACACTTCGGAGACGATCAACTCAGCGACCTTCTGGGCCTCGATCTCGTAACCATCCAGCCTTCGCTTTCCGTAGGTCTTTCCGACCACGTCCAGTGCGGCGAGAGGGGCGGGGTACTGTCCTTTGGTCTCGGCGATCACCCGCTGACGGGCTTTCTTGAAAATGAACATGCGAAGAAACGGAAGCTTCAGCAGGAGCTTCTGAGGAGCAGGCACCTGCGTGGGTCGTTTCAGCCGGGGCGCTGAGATCAGCAATTGTTTCGCCACTTGCTCCAGGATCTCCGAAGCCGCGACATCGTCCGCCAGCCCGATCTTGGCCGCTCGCCGACCGTCGAGGGTCTTGCTCGAAACGATGAGATCGAGGGCATTCATCAACCCTACGATCTTCGGGAGGCGTTGTGTCCCCCCGAATCCGGGAATGATCCCCAGGCGCACTTCGGGAAGAGACAGCCGCACATGAGGGCCGTCCCCGGCGACCCGGTACGTGCAGGCCAGCGCGAGCTCCAAGCCGCCCCCCAGGCACGGGCCGTCGATCACCGCGACGCTTGGATAGGGAAGGCGTTCGATCATGGCGAAGACGCACTGACCGAAAGCGGACTTTTCATACGCCTCGCGGAGATCGGTGATGGCGTGAATCTCGTCGATGTTAGCTCCCGCGATGAACTGCTTCGGTTTCCCGCTGCGGATCAGGAGACCGCGCACTTCCTTCATGGCTTTGAGACGGCCGAACGTTTGCTCCAACTCGGAGAGCAAGTCGCTCGTCAAAACGTTCACGCCGAGATCCGCGTGGTTCAACGTCACGACCGCGATCTGGTCACTTCCGATGTCGAGCGTGTGATGCCGCGGCATGCTCTAGGCCTCCTCCAGGACGACGGCGGCGCCTTGTCCGCCCCCCACACAAAGCGTGGCTAAGCCGAGCGGGACATGCCGCCTTCTCATCTCTTTGGCCAGTGCGAGCGTGATCCGGGTTCCCGACGTCCCGACCGGATGGCCGAGGGCGATCGCACCGCCGTTGACGTTCACAAGGTTCGGATCGATCGGCCCGAGTTCGGGGAAATTCGCCCCGACGCTCTCGCCGAAACTCGGCTTCTCAAAAATCTTCAAGTTCGCCAGCACCTGCGCCGCGAACGCCTCGTTGATCTCCACCAGCCCGATCTCCCGCATCGTGATCCCCGCACGTCGCAATGCGAGAGGCGAAGCCACGGCAGGACCGAGGCCCATTCTTCTCGGATCGAGCCCTCCATACGCATAACTTCGAATCCACGCCAGGGGACGCAGCCCCGATACACGTACGCGCGCCTCGCTCATGAGCAACACCGCCGCCGCTCCGTCGGTCACGGGGCAGCTGTTTCCGACCGTGACGGTTCCGTGTTTGCGGTCGAAGAACGGCCGGAGTTGGGCCAGCGCTTCCATGGTCTGTTCGGCTCGCGGCCCGATGTCGCTTTCGACCGGCGGCTTCCTCGGAAGGAAAACCGGTACGATCTCCGCTCGGAGCCGCCCCTCGCTTGTCGCCTTCACGGCGAGCTGGTGGCTCCGAAGAGCGAAACGGTCCTGCTCTTCCCTGGAAATCCGGAACTCTCTGGCGAGGATTTCCGCGGTCTGTCCCATGTTCAGGCCGCAGAACGGATCGGTCAGCCCCTCCAGCAGTCCGATGACCGGCTTGAGCATCTTCGGGCGGAATTTTAGGAACGCCGCGAGCTTTTGAGCCGGGCTTTTTGCGCGGGCCAGCCCGCTTAAGAATTCGCCCATTACCTTGGGAAAGAAGATGGGCATGTTCGACATCGACTCGGTGCCGCCGGCGATGATCGCATGCGCCTGCCCCGCGCGGATCAACTCAAAGGCTTCCGAAATCGACTGCATCCCGGAGGCGCAGTTGCGCCCGACCGTGTGAGCGGGAACCGAGAGCGGAACTCCGGCGTTGAGCGCGATGACCCGGCCGATATTGATGGCGTCCATCGGCTGCGAGATGTTTCCGATGATGACCTCATCGAGGCTTTTCGGATCGATCTCCGTCCGTTCGATCAACTCGCGTACCGCAATCCGTCCCAGTTCCTGCGCGGTGACATCATTGAAGGCCGTTCCGGCTTTGACGAACGGCGTCCGGATCCCTTCGATCAGAGCAACACGCGTCATCGTTCGCCCACCTTATTCCCTTCTTCCGGAAAGGAGGCAACGGGAAAATAGAGTTCCTCGATCGCTCGTTTGAATCGCTTGGCGATCTCCTGCCGGCGGATTTTCAGCGTGGGGGTGAGCTCGCCGGCATCGACCGTCCAATCGCAGGCCAACAATTCGAACCGCTTGACGGTCTCAAAAGAGGAACGCGGGGCGTTAACCCGGGTCACAACTTCCTCGAACCAGGACCGGACCTGCGCGTGCCTCACAAGCTCCTCCCGGGTCGAAAAATCGATGCCGGCCCCGCGCGCCTTGTACGCCAGAACCTCGAAATTGGGGACGATCAGGGCCGCGATATAGTTCCTTCCCTCCCCCACAAGACAGACGTGTTGGATCAGGGGGTCGGCTCTCAATTCGCTCTCGATCGGTTGCGGCGCCACCTTTTTTCCGCCGGAGGTCACAATGAGATCTTTTTTCCGGTCGGTGATCCGGAGGTATCCCCCCCCGTCGATCTCTCCGATGTCGCCCGTAGCGAACCAGCCGTCGGAATCGATCGCCTCAACCGTAGCTTGCGGATCTTTGTAATACCCCTTCATGACGTTCGGGCCTCGGACCAGAATCTCCCCGTCCGGGGCGATCTTGACTTCCACGCCGGGAAGCGGGGGGCCAATCGTCCCGATTTTGTTCTTTCCCGGCCTGTTCACGCTGACGACCGGCGATGTCTCCGTCAGGCCGTATCCTTCCAGGATCGGGACACCGACGGCGTCAAAGAAGCGGGCGATTTCGGGCGCCAGCGCCGCCCCTCCCGAAATCACGATCCGGGCACACCCACCGAATCCTTTCCGGACCCTGCGGAAGAAAACAAAATCGTAGAGCGGAAAAAGCGGATTCCGCTTCCCGGACCGGAGCGCCACTTCAAAAAGCCTGCGCAGGAGCCTCGGTTTCCGGGCAACCACCCCTCGGACGCGCGCGTGAAATTTTTCCAGCATCCGCGGCACGGTGATCAGAAACGTCGGGCGCACATCCAGGAGATCCTCCGCAAGGGTCGTCATGTCCCGCGCGAAAGAGATCGTGACGCCCTTGTAAAGCATCGCAAAAATCCCGGCCGTTCGCTCGAAAGCGTGACTCAAGGGAAGGAATGACAACGTCCGGTCCCCGCAGCCGACGTAAACGCAGGAGGTCGTGGCTTCGATGTTCGAGATGATGTTCGCGTGCGTGAGCATCACCCCTTTCGGGTCGCCGGTCGTCCCCGATGTGTAGATGATCGTCGCGACGTCGTCCGGACGAATCGCTTTCCGGCGGGCCGTGATTTCCGCGTCGGGCACCTTTTCTCCCTCGCGACGGAGTTCCTCGAACGTCGGGTCTCCGGCACCGAAACCCACCAAAAGCTGGGAGGAACGTTTCCCCTCTGCCACCGCCTTGAAACACAACGGCGAAGCGAAGATCATCCTGGCTTCGCTGTGCTTCAGGATGAACCGAGCCGTTTCCATGCTGCCCGTGGAATAAATCGGAACCGTGACCGCGCCGACCCAAAGAGCGGCCAGATCGCAGACGATCCACTCCGGCCGGTTCTCGCTCATAATGCAGATCCGATCGCCGGGCGCAGTTCCGCGGGCGACCAACCCTTTGGCCACGGCGTTCACGGCCGCAGCGAGATTCGCGTACGAAAACTCTTTCCAGTCCTCCCCTTCTTTCCAGCGGAGCGCCACCCGATCTGCATGGCACTTGAGGGCCGAGCCGAAGAGATCGACGAGCGTCACAAAGTCCATCTTACGGATCCGGGTCAACAGAGGAAGGGATTTGAATTTGCCGGGACCGTCAGCACCGTTCACCCGAAGATCCGAGGTTCAAGTCCAAGCCCCGCCACCAAAATTGATTCTGGTTGGGACCGCCAATTGAAGCTACGTCGAACCTGTCGCTTCGCTTATGGAGGTAGCAGACGCACGTCATACAAGACCTCCGGCTCAAGGAAGAAGCATGAACCGGCGTTCAACGCCGGGGTCGGAGGATCGACTTCCGATTTCGAAGTGTCCAGCCTTCGAGGCAATCAGCTCGGTGATCTCACCGCTCCTTCGACGGATCCGAACCCTGACGTCGGCAATCTCGGTGTTGTGCGCGTACGAAGGACGTCCGTCCGGGTCGACGTAGTCCGCGCGAATCATGTCTCCCAGATCCGAATGAAACTCTATTTCGATCTCGCCGTCTCCGGCCTTTCCTTGCACCTTGTAGGAACCACTGGCGCTGAGCATTTCGATGACGGTGTTGACCACCTTCGGTGGCATCGTAATGATGCCTCTTCTTCTCTTCCTTTACGCAACACCTTTTACGTCTCAAAAGCTGCAAATTCCCTATGGCAACATCGTGGTCACACTTCTCCTCGTTCTCGTCCCGGTGGTCTTCGGGATTTTGATCAGAAGGAAGAATCAGATCGTTGCGGCCGGAGTCGAGAAAGCCGGAAGTTTCGCAGGTATTGCCGTCTTGATCTTGCTCATCATTAGCGGCCTTTTTCGCAATCTTGATCTCCTAAAACGGACGACTATCGACATGTATCTTTGTGCCACACTGTTGGGCGTCGTCGGATTTCTTATGGGATATATCTCGTCGAAGGTCTTCAGGATGTCGGAGAAAAGCGCCCGGGCCGTAGCTTTCGAAACGGGCATTCAAAACAGCCCGCTTGCGTTTGGCATCATCATCGCCAGCTTTCAGGGTGAAAACCAGATCGATATTCTCTGGCTACCCATGCTCTACGCTCTCATGGTCTTGCTTTCGGGGCTTTGCCTAAGTCTTGTCTTTCGAAGATGGCCAAAGGCAGGTCATCAGGCAGTCTGATCGGTGCGACCCGCTCCATGTGGGGACCGCCGTGTGTGGCTACAGAGAACTCTACATGACTATAGATCTAGGCCGAGATGAGGAGGCCCTGGTCCAGGTTCGAATCTCCATACAACCATCCAAACCCTCACCCTCGAAGGCGGCTAAAACCCGGGAAAGAAACCGCCCCGGTCCGGCCAGAGCTTACGTATTCTTGTGGTACTCCCGCTCGATCTCTTCACCCGGGATGTTTTCGTCCAGGTATTTCGCGGGGTCCACATGCATCCACCGGTCATTCGTCCGCCGGCGGCAGATCCGGTGGATGTTGAGCAAGTGACGCGTGGAGATGTTGTCGGTGGTGCTGTTCTTGCCACCCGATCCGCAGCTCAAGGTGAACGACGGAGGGAGCGTGTTGAAAATCCCGCCGAGCGCCCCTTGGGTGGAGGGGGTGTTGACCAGGATCCGCGCCACGTTGATCGCGTTGGCGAAGTACTCGATCCGTTCCGGATTGTTGGAATAGATTACCGCCGTGTGGCCGATGCCCCCGAACCGGGTGATCTCCTCACACCGGCGGATGGAGCTTTCGAAATCGGGCTCGACATAGAAAGCCAAGATCGGCGCCAGGATCTCAGCGGAGAATGGGGAACCTCGGCAAACCTCTGAAAGTTGGACGATCAGGACGGAGGTGTCGGGCGGAACCCGGATCCCGGCCATCTGGGCAATCTTCGTCACCGGCTGGCCCACCACGGCGGGGGACATCGTTCCCCGTTCGCGGTCGAAGGCGATCCGCTCCACCTTCTCGGTCTCCTCCGGCGACAGGAAATGCGCCTTCTGCCGTTTGAATTCCTCGATTACTTTCTCGGCTTCGGCGGTCTTGACTACCACCGCCTGCTCGCTGGCGCAGACCGATCCGTTGTCGAACGTCTTGGAGGAAAGGATGCTCCGGACGGCGAACGGGATGTCGGCGGAGGCCCCAATGTAGACCGGAACGTTTCCGGGTCCCACGCCAATCGTGGGAGTCCCGGAGCTGTATGAAGCGGCCACGAGCTCGCCGCTGCCGGTGGCCAGGATCAGCGCCAAACCCCGGTGGTGCATCAGTTCCTTGATGTTGGCCGGATTCGGTTTCTCGATCCACTGGATGCAATGTTCCGGAGCGCCGGCGGCCAAGACCGCCTGGTAACAAATCCGGGCGGCCTCCCCCGAGGAGTGACGTGACGTCGCCGTCGGGCTCAAGATCACAGGGTTCCGCGTCTTCAGGCAGATCAGGATCTTGAAGATCGTCGTGGCGGTCGGGTTGATGACGGGAACCAGAGCCAGGATCGGTCCCAGCGGCAGGGCCAGCTCGATAATCCCCGCCTGGGGATCCTCGGAGATCACCCCCGCAGTCTTCCGGCTCCGGATATGTTCGTAGACCAGCTGCGCCGCGATCGCGTTCTTGATCACCTTGTCTTGCCAGACCCCCAGGCCGGTCTCCTCCGCTGCCATCTTAGCGAGGCGTACCCGGTGGTCCATCGCCGCCAGGTACGCCGACCGAAGGATCCGGTCGGTTTGCTGCTGGTCTACTTTCCGGAAGGCCTGTGCCGCCTCCTGAGCCCGGGCCATGATCTCGTCGGAGGTCGCCATAACGCTCCCTTAACTGCAGGGGACGCGAGATTTAGCCGCAGCCGAGGGTCTTGCACAGCTTCTCGAGCTGCCCTTCCTTAGCCCACAAGATTGCGCGGAACTTCCCGCCGACAGCTATGGCACAGCAGGCATCAAGATCGACACCGGCGGTTCCGATTCGATCCAGCAACTCATGATAGGCTCCGAGACGATCACTCTCTTCACAGAGGCACGCCTTGGTCACCGTGTATTTGCATCCCGCCTTTTTCAGGGCAGCTTCCGTCTCCCTCGGGTTCTCGCCCAACACAAACGAGTACGCCTCGTTCCCATCCGTCCATGCCCACGTTCCGATCTGGTTGGCTCGCGCCTCGCGAAGATGTGAGAGGACTTTTGCCAATCCTCCCGGTCGGTTCTCGACTTTCACCTTACATACGCCGACGGTCGTCGATGTCATCTGATCACCTCCCTTGTGGAGACATGAGAACACCCGGGACACCGAACCGTCAACCTGAATCCCCTAAGGAACGCTAAGCGCCTCAGGGATTCAACTGGATCTAATCGCGGGACACGACTGATTCCGAATTTCGCGTAATCCGATCCAGTCATGTGTCCCCAGACTCTTTGAATCCGCTGCCGAAAATCCGCCGGAGAGGGACACAAACACCGCGCCTCAGGGCCGGAAAATCCATTAAAGTCCAACAAGGTCCCGCCCTGGTAAGATTCTGGCCTGGGCACGGTTATTGCTTGAAATGCTGGAGATGCCCCCCAGGGTGCTCTCCATTTTTATCATCCTTGTCACCGGGTCTTTCGGATGCGGAAGCGCCGGCTCCCCAGCACATGTCTCGGATACGAACGTGGACTTCTCCCAGAACCTGCCGACGTCGGTTCGTACGGACGACTCGTCCGGTGCGGCCTTCCCTGCCGAGGGAACGAGCCTAGACGACAATGCCAAGGCCGCTGAACTGCGCCTCATGCTGCCCCAGGCAGTTGGCCCCGACGGGGCGTTCTTGGGCGGAATCCTTATGAAGGGCCAGACGGTTTCAAACCACGTTCTAGCTCAGCTGTACGACAAATGGATTCTGATTCCCCCTGACTACCGTTTTCTCCGGGGCATCTTGTTCGCCTCCGGTGGCCAGGCGTCCTGTGGAGGGCAGAGCTTGTTCGACCGACGGCTCATTGTATTGAACACCCTAGGCTGTACGCGGGACGAGAATGTTGCATATATCTTTGTCCATGAGAACGGCCATCTGATCGAGCACTTCGGGATTCCGATGACAGGAGTGCTCAATACCTACAAGGACATTTGTTTCGATCAGAAAGCCGGTTCCTGTTTTGTGGACAAGTTCCGCTGCTTTCTGCCGCGGGGGGATCTCTGCGATTTCAACCTCCCCTATTATATTCCCGGGGGAATGGTCGAGACCCCGCCCTGCTCTAAGACCGCCTCGCTGGCTGAATGCGGAGTGGAAGACTTCGCGAACCATTTCGTCCACTTCATGTTCCTTGGAGACCAATTCAGAGGGGTCGCTCGGGAAAAATCGGGGCTTGGGATGTCCGCCCTTCAGGAGAAGTATGTCTTCCTCCGGGATCGGATCTTTGCAGGAATGGAATTCTAACTAGGCGTGGGGTTCAATCAGCTTCGCGCCGCAACCGCCACTGGTAGCTGCGTAGAACTTCGAATGTGGAAATTGGGGGAGTCGACTGGAGCTACAGAAAATCTGTACGTGTCGGCGATTTTCCGATCTATGCTGTTCCTTCCGTGTTCATCGATCGTGTGGAAGTCAGGCCGATCCGGTCGGATCCCCTCCGGCACCCGCTGGCGGTGCAAGTCCGCAGATACCTGCGGGTTCCGGTCACCGGCGCCGAGATTTTTCCCGTCTATTGGATTCGTTCGAACGTGAAACCTCCGGACACGGTGATAGCCCGGTGGGCGGAGGACATCTTCTCGGATCCGGTCCTGCAGTCGGCGATCCATTCCCGGCGGCCGCGGGACTATCGCTTCACCCGGGCGCCATCGTATGTTCTGGTCATCCGTTTCAAGCCGGGGGTAACCGATAACGTGGGACATTCCGCTACCGAGGCGCTGGCGGTTGCGGCAGGTCGGAAGGCCGGAAACGGCGTGCGTGTCCATTCCGGGAAGATCGTGTTCCTCTACGGACGTTTGGACGCGTCCGACTCGCAGCGAATCGCCGAGGGGTTCCTGGCCAATGCCTTGATCGAGGACGTCGACGTCTTCCCTTGGCGGGAGTTCAACACGTCGGCTCGGTTTCGGAATCAACGCGTGCCCGAAGTTCATCTTCCCCCGGGCGTTCACACGGAACACATCTCTCTGAACCTCACGGACGGCGAATGGGAGGATCTCAGCACGAGGAATCTCTGGGCGCTGAGCCCGGGAGACTTTCATCGGATCCGAGCACATTTTGCCGGCGACGTCGTCCGGAAAGAACGTGTGCGGATCGGTCTAGGCCGCGAACCTACGGACGTGGAGATGGAAATCATCGCCCAGACATGGAGCGAGCACTGCAAGCACAGGATTTTCAATGCGCACATCGACTACACGGAAACTGCGGGGCCCGGCATTTTGCTTGGCGACAAAGCGATCGACGGGCTGTTCCCTACGTTCATCGCCGGCGTCACGCGGGCCATCGCCGACCGACGGCGGTTGAGCTGGCTGATCAGCGTCTTTTCCGACAACGCGGGCGTCGTGCGTTTCGATCCGCACGTGGATCTGTGCGCGAAGGTGGAGACGCACAACACTCCGTCGGCCCTGGACCCGTACGGCGGGGCTCTCACGGGGATCTTGGGCGTGAACCGCGACATTCTGGGCTGCGGAATGGGCGCCCGGCCGATCGCGAACACGGATGTGTTCTGCTTCGCGCCGCCCGGGCGATGGGCGGAAAAAGAGCTGCCGATCGGGTTGAAGCACCCGCGCCGGATTCTGGAGGGGGTCCACGCGGGCGTGCAGGACGGCGGGAACAAATCAGGGATTCCGACGGTGAACGGGGCTTTTTGGTTCGCTCCGGGGTATGCGGGAAAACCGCTGGTCTTCTGCGGCACGCTGGGGATACTTCCGACACAAGATATCGATGGCCGAGCCGCAGCCCGAAAAGCCGCCAAGGTCGGTGACATTCTCGTCATGGCCGGCGGCGCGATCGGGAAGGACGGGATCCATGGCGCCACGTTCAGTTCTCTGGAGCTGACGGAAGGCTCCCCCGCCACTGCGGTTCAGATCGGCGATCCGATGACACAGAAAAGGCTCCTGGACTTCATCCTGGAAGCCCGTGATGAGGGCCTGTATTCCTGTATTACGGACAACGGTGCGGGCGGGTTGAGTTCCTCGATCGGCGAGATGGCCCGGTTCACGAACGGCGCGCGCATCGATGTAGCGCGCGCGAAGACGAAATACCCGGGACTTAGGCCGTTCGAGCTGGTCGTGAGCGAGAGTCAGGAGCGCATGAGCCTGGCGGTCCCCCCGGACCGGCTCGATCGGTTCCGGGATCTGGCCGAACGGCGCGGTGTGGAAATCTCCGTGTTGGGTGAACTGACGGACTCAGGCGTGTTTCAGATCGATTTCGACGGCAAGACCGTGGGATGCCTGGGCCTGGATTTCCTGCATGAGCCGCCTCTCCTGCGATTGACCGCAAGATGGTTCCGGCCCACGGATGCCCAGCTCGATCTCATGGGCTACACGTTCGGAGGCGGTGAGAAGAGACCTCACCGAAAACCGGGGAACGGGACGCGTTTCTTGAAAGAATGTCTACTCGGTCTTCTGGCAAGGCCGAACATCTGCAGCAAGGAGAGCCTGGTACGGAGATACGATCACGAAGTCCAAGCCGCGACGCACATCAAACCCTTCGTGGGCCCGCGCGGGCGGGGGCCTTCCGATGCCGGAGTGATCTGGATGCACCCGCACGGAGGCGGTGAGCGCTCGGCGGTGGCCGTGGGTTGCGGGATTCAACCCGGCCTGTCCGACATCGACACCTTCCGAATGGCTCAAGCCGCGTTGGACGAAGCGGTCCGGAACTGCGTGGCCGTGGGCGGGGACGTGGATCACACGGCGCTGGTGGACAACTTTTGCTGGCCCGATCCCGTGGAAACCCCGAAGAACCCGCTGGGAAGTTTCAAACTCGCCCAGCTCGTACGCGCCTGCCGGGGACTGTTCGATCTGGCCGACTGCTACGGAACCCCGTTCGTGAGCGGGAAAGACTCCATGAAGAACGACTTCGTCGGAAAGACGTCGGCCGGAAAGCCCGTGAAAATCAGCGTGCCCCCCACACTGCTCGTCACGGCCATTTCCCGCATCGAGGACATATCCTTCACGGTGACTTCCGAATTCAAGGAACCGGGACACCTGGTTTACCTCTTGGGCCGGACGGCGCGCGGTCTGGCGGGTTCCGAGCTCTCGCGAATGTTGGACCTCGCGGAGGCTGTACTTTGGGAGTTTGAACCGGAGACCGCTCTGACACTGTACCGCCGGATCTTCTCAGCTCACCGCCTTGGCCTTCTGAGGTCGTGTCACGACATCTCGGAAGGCGGGCTCCTCGTGGCGGCGGCCGAAGCAGCGATCGGCTCCAATCTGGGCGTGCATCTGGAGATCGAAAAACCGGATGCGGAACATCTCCTGGAGTTCTGTTACGGTGAAGCGCCCGGCCGTTTTCTTGTGAGCGTGGAGCCCGTACAGAGCGGAACGTTCGAAAACCATTTCGACGGATGTCCCCTGGTGCGTCTGGGAACCGTCACGTCGAAACCGGAATTCCGGGTGCTTTCCGGGGGAAGATGTGTCTTATCCCTACCGATGGCGGCGCTCGCGAGGGCATGGATGCGGCGGTTCATGTGAACGCACGGCCTCAAGTCCTCATCCTGGCGGGTGACGGCATCAACTGCGAGCGCGAGACGGCGCGCGCTTTCTCGCTGGTGGGCGCCGAGAGCGTGATCCTGCATATCAACGACCTCCTGGAGGCTCCGGGTCGCATGAAACGCTTCCACGCGCTGGCCATTCCCGGGGGCTTTTCGTTCGGCGACGACCTGGGAAGCGGGCAGGTCCTGGCGTTGAAGATCCGGCACCATCTGCGCGACGAGTTGGCGCGGTTTGTGGAGAAGCATAAGGCGGTCATCGGAATCTGCAACGGCTTCCAGGTGCTCGTGCGCTTGGGTCTCCTGCCGTACCCGTTCGGGAATCGCGTGATGGCGTTGGGACCCAACCGGTCGGGGACTTTTCTGAATCGATGGGTGGGTCTCTCGGTGAACTCGAAATCCCCGTGTATCTGGACGCGCGACTTCGCACCAGTGGATCGTTTGGAACTCCCGATGCGGAACGCGGAGGGACGCGTGGTGTTTCGCGAGGGCCGGGAGAAAAAGATCCTCCGCGCGCTCGAAAAGGACAACCTGGTGGTTTTGAGGTATCGGGAGGATGTGAACGGCTCGTACGGGAGGATCGCGGGGGTTTGCGACCCCACCGGCTTGATCTTCGGCGTCATGCCGCACCCCGAGGCTTTCCTGAGCAACCTGCTCCACCCGACGTTGAGTCAGTCCTCCGTGCGCTTCGGGCACGGCCTGGGGCTCAGATTCTTCACGAGCTGCATCCGTTTCTTACGGGAGAGTTGAACGATGGCTCATAATCCTGTGCTCATACGGCGGGCGTTGATCAGCGTATCAGACAAAGAAGGCTTGGACCGGCTCTCCGAATGTCTGCGCCGGTGGAACATCCGGGTGATCTCAACGGGAGGGACCGCCGCACGGCTTCGCGAACTCGGCCTGGATGTGACGGCCGTGGAGGAAATCACGGGTCGGCCGGAGGCTTTCGGGGGGCGGATGAAGACGTTGAGCTACGAGATCGCCTCGGCGCTACTCTACCGGCGGGAAGATCCGCAGGATGAGGCCGATGCTCGAAAGTTGGGCATCGCGCCCATCGACCTCGTGGTCTGCAATCTCTATCCGTTCGCCGCAGCCCGGGATCGGAAGGTTTCGGACGCTGATCTGATCGAGAACATCGACATCGGGGGCCCCACAATGGTCCGGGCCGGAGCGAAGAATTTCGAGTCGTGCACCGTCGTGACGAGTCCCGCCCAATACGATCGGTTGTTTCGAGAGCTTGACGCCGGGCGCGGCGCGACCACATGGGGATTCCGCCGCGAGTTGGCTCTTGAGGCCTTCGCTCACACGGCTTCGTACGAGGCGTCCATCGCCAACGAGCTGGGAGTCCGTTTCGCCGACAAGCCCGCCGGGCGGAGGACGTTCCTGGTTCTTGAATCTGCGGGGAACCTTCGGTACGGCGAAAACCCCCATCAGGCCGCCGCATTATACCGGTCCGTCGGCAGGGCAGGGCCGGGCGTAGCCACAGCCGAGGTTCTGCAAGGAAAAGCGCTCTCGTACAACAACCTTCTGGACGCTGACGCGGCTTGGAAATGTGTTTGGGACGCGTGGCGCGCGGCCCGGAGCGAACCCGGGGCCGAATCGGTCGCGGCCGTGATCGTCATCAAGCACGGAAATCCGTGCGGCCTCGCCGCTGCCGGGTCGGAACTCGAGGCCTTGAAATCGGCGTGGCAGGGAGATCCGGTGAGCGCGTTCGGCGGGATCCTGGCGTTCACGTCCTCCGTTTCCGAAGCGGCCGCCACGGAGCTGGCGGACAAATTCCTTGAAGTGATCGTCGCCCCCGACTTTCAACCGGAAGCGATCAGGATTTTCGCGGGGAAAAAAAACCTCAGGCTCCTGAAAGTCCCGCCTTGTCCCGTCAACGCGCAAGAGAAAATCCTTCGAAGCGTGTCGGGAGGAATCTTGGAGCAGGAAGAAGATGAAGCGCTCGACACGGATCTGCGAACCGTGACGCGAGCCACGTTTCCCGCAACCCAGACGAGGCTCGTTCGATTCGGGATCGTCGCGGCCAAGTACCTCAAGAGCAACGCCATAGCCCTGGTCGGATCATCAGACGGGTTCAGGTTCGAACTTGTGGGCGCGGGGATGGGCCAGCCCAACCGCGTGGATAGTTTGAAGCGTCTGGCCGCTCCCCGAGCGCGCGAAAAGAACGCGGCAATGGGAGAACTCTTGCTGGTTTCGGACGCGTTCTTCCCCTTTGCCGACTCGGTGGAAGCCGCGTTCGAGTGCGGTCTCCGGTACATCGTCCAGCCCGGGGGGAGCCTGAGGGATTCCGAGGTTGTTCAAGCCTGCGACCGACATGGAATCGCGATGATCTTCACCGGGAAAAGGCATTTTCGACATTGACGGGCGCATCGGTGCGAAGAATCGTGAATTACAAACGGGCCGGCGTGGACATCGACAAGGCCGACCGCCTGGTGGATTGGATCCGGGCGAGAGCTCGAACCACGCATGACGGCCGAGTTCGGGCCGGTGTGGGCGGCTTTGCAGCGCTCTACGATCTAGGAAGCGGCCGATACCTCGCCTCCGGCACTGACGGCGTGGGGACAAAACTCAAGATCGCGTTTCTGTTGGATCGGCACAAGACGATCGGCGTGGATCTGGTTGCGATGTGCGCAAACGACGTCATCTGTACGGGGGCAAGACCCATTTTCTTCCTGGATTACTTCGCCACCGGCAAGCTCAGCCTCCGCGTTTCGAAAGAAGTTCTGGGCGGAATCGCGGAGGGCTGCCGGCAGGCGGGCTGCGCACTCATCGGCGGTGAGACGGCGGAAATGCCGGGTTTTTACGCAGAAGGGGAGTACGACGTGGCCGGCTTTTGCGTGGGCGAAGTGGATCGCGGCCGGCTCATCGCGGGAAAGTATCTGCGCGCGGGCGATCTCCTGGTGGGGATCGGATCGTCGGGGTTTCATTCCAACGGCTTTTCGCTGATCCGAAGGTGGGTGAAGCCCACGGAGAAGCGACTGCTGAACGAACTCCTCACGCCCACGCGGATCTATGTGTCGAGCGTTTTAGGTCTTGTGGATCGCTTTGGCCGGTCGATCAAAGGTCTTGCGCACATCACAGGCTCGGGGCTTTTGAACGTGCCGCGCATCCACCCGGGTTTCGATTACGAGATCCTGAGCCTGCCGGATCTTTCGGAATTGCCCCCCATCATCGCTACGATGACGCAACGGTCGGGGCTCCGGCCGCGCGAGCTCTATAAGACGTTCAACATGGGAATCGGGATGGTCGTTGCGACCGATCGCGCGGAAGACGTGTGCCGGTATCTGAAAGGGCGGGGGGAACGGGCTTGGGTGTTGGGCGAGGTCGTTCGAGGGGGCGGTCGCGTGCGCGTGAACCACCCCTCGGGATCGTTCGTTCTTCGGTAGATCCCGGTACGACAGCTTTTGTGTGTCACCGGTTCTTACAAGGATAGAAATCTTCCCGGAAGTATGATCGAATCCCGACCGGGCGGGATCGGACAGGCATGTGCGGAATCATCGGATTGTGCGGCACCTCAAACGCCTCTCAAAAGGTGTTTAGGGGGCTCCTCACGCTGCAACACCGGGGCCAGGACGCCGCCGGCATTCTCACGTACGACTATTTCTCCCGGCGCTTCTTTCTGATCAAGAAGTCGGGTTTGGTCGCGCAGGTATTCGACCGCTCCGATCTGGAGAGCCTGAGAGGCACGACGGCGATCGGTCACACCCGCTACTCCACTGTGGGAAAAGGAGAAGAGATCGACGTTCAGCCGCTTGTTCTGAACTACCCGTTCGGAATCGGGATGGTGCACAACGGGAACGTGGTCAACTACCACGATCTGGCGCGCCGTCTCCTGGAAGAACGGCACCGACAAATGCTCACAACCAACGATGTGGAGATCATCCAAAACATTTTTGCCGAGGGGCTCACACAGACCGGCTCCGGCGGCGGGAGTCCAAAGCTGGAAGATCTGGCACGGGCGGTCGATCAAGTCTTCCGGGCCGTGGTGGGCGGCTATTCCGTGATCGGAATCATCGCCGAACAGGGGTTGATCGGTTTCCGCGATCCGCACGGGATCCGGCCCCTCGTTCTGGGTGAAAAGGACGGTGCCGGCGGAGGGCAGAAAACGTACGGCTTGGCCTCGGAATCGATAGCACTCCAGGTCCTCGGCTACCGTGTTCTGAGGGACCTTCTGCCGGGGGAACTGGTCTTCGTCAACGCGGAGGGGAAACTCACGTCCAAGGTCGTCCAATCCCTGGCACCCAGACCGTGCATGTTCGAGTGGGTTTATTTCGCAGGGGCGGAAAGTATCTTGAGTGAGCGGGCGGTGTACGGTGTGCGGTTGAACCTCGGGCGTGAACTCGCCCGGATCGTGGCGGAACTCAGACGGAAGGGGACAATTAAACCCGACATCGTCGTTCCGATACCGGAAACCAGTCGCTCGGCGGCCGTGAGTCTGGCTGAGGAACTCAAAATCCCGTACCGAGAGGGGCTCATCAAAAACCGGTACATTCAGCGCAGTTTTATTCTTCAAACCCAGGAAGCCCGGCAGGAGGCCGTGGAACTGAAACTGAACCCGGTGCGCAGCGAAATCGAAGGAAAGAACCTGCTGTTGGTGGACGACAGCATCGTGCGCGGCAACACGTCGCGAAAAATCGTGAGCCTTGTCCGCAGTGCGGGGGCCCGGGAGGTTTACTTTGCTTCCACCTGCCCTCCCATTCGCTACCCCTGTTACTACGGGATCGATTTTCCCTTGAGCGAAGAGTTGATCGCTCATAACCGCGATGAACAGGCCATTGCCGAATCCGTGCAAGCGGATCGCGTCATCTATATGGACGTCCCGGGCCTTCAAAGGGCGATCGGCCTGGATTCCCTCTGCATGGCCTGTCTTAACATGGACTACCCGACGGACGTGAGCGCCGCCCAGGACTTCGGGGAATGGCGGATCCGCGACCGTTCCGCGGCGGATCGGAAAGGCACGGCGTGAGAATCCAGGTTTTTTTCGGAAGCCGTTCGGACGAGAGAGTCTACACGGCCCTCGCTGACGGCCTCGGCGCCCTGGGCCTTGATGTCCGCTTGGATGTCATCTCGGCTCACCGCGAGCCGGAGGAACTTTCGAACCGCACGAAAGCTTCGGACGCGGACGTGTTCGTCTGCGGTGCGGGCTTGGCGGCCCATCTCCCGGGCGCGGTGGCGTCCAGAACGCTGAAACCCGTTTTCGGCGTTCCGGTTTCGTCCCAGCTCGGCGGTCTGGATGCCTTTCTGTCGATCCTGCAAATGCCCGCGGGGATACCCGTTCTGGCCGTGGCTCCCGATGCGGCCGCGAACGTGGTGGGATTTCTGCGAATGTTTGTGCGGTCCGGGCGCCTCGCGCGGGTCCGGATCGTGCTTCCGGTCGACGCTCGGGAGCGGCCCGAAATCCGAAAGGAACTGGATCACGTTTCCGGCTTAGGGAAGCGCTCTGGCATAGCCGTCGCCGTAGGGACGATCTGTGAGCCCGGAGCATGGAATCTTGTCGGGGTTCCGATCGATCGCCACGCGGAGGGACGAGTTTCGACCGATGACGTTCTCGTGATCCGAGTACCCCTTCTCGAACCGGCGGAAATTCAACATCCGGAAACGGCCGTACGCCTCCTGCGTGCGGCGACCGAAGGAGTCTGGGTAGGGATTTCGAATTTTCGAAATGCGTTTCTGGCCGCTTTGCGATGGATGAACAACGGCGCGTGGAACGAGTTTCTAGCTTCTCAAGCGAGGGGGTGACGATGCTTCCCGAAATCATCTACCGCGGTTCCGTCAAGAACGTTCGGGGCGTTGCGGGCCAAAGCCCATACGTGTTCGAGTATTCGGATCGCTATTCCGTTTTCGATTGGGGAGAGATGCCCGACCACATCGAGGGAAAGGGCAAGGCCCTCGCCGTGATCGCGGATCTCCTGTTTCGCTTTCTGAACGACGCCCGAAGCTGGCAACCCGAATTTCTTCCGGCTGACCTCCCTCCGGAGGTGTCCGACTCTTTGAGGCGATCGGACCAGTTCCGGAAGCTGCAACGGGAGGGATTGAAACATCACAGTAACGGATTGGTGGACGAGGACGGAAGGCCGGTACGGGCCGGGAATCGAAGCCGGTATCTGTCAGTCATGCCCGTTCAGGTGGTCCGGCCGCGACCCATTAAAGGAGACGGACAGCTGTTGTGGGATTACAGCGCGTTTGGAGATCCCGCTTTTCTTGGGTTGATCCCTTTGGAGGTGATCTTCCGTTTCGGGACGCCGGTCGGGAGTTCGCTCGTGGAACGCGTGTCAAAGGATCCTTCGTATTTGGACGATCTGGGCCTCACGACGGCCCCGAAAGTCGGGGACAGGTTCTCGGCGCCGCTGGTGGAATTTTCCTCGAAGCTGGAACCCACGGACCGCTTTGTGCGCCGGGCGCAGGCGCGGGACATGGCCGGGTTCTCTTCAGACGAATTCCGGCGCTTTGAGGGACTTGTGAGCCTTCTGGCGCTCCGGTTGAAGGAGCTCTTTCTTACCGCGTGCGATCTGGAGCTGTGGGACGGGAAGTTCGAGTTCGCGTTTGTGGCCGGCCATGGGGGTGAGCGGGATTTCATGTTGGTGGACTCCATCGGACCCGACGAGCTCCGCGTTCTGCGCCAAGAGGTTCAACTCTCGAAGGAGTTGTTGCGGCAGTTCTACCAACCCACGGCTTGGTACGAGAACATGAAGCGTGCCAAAGAGATCGCCCGGTCCAGGGGCTCGATGGACTGGAAACGCATCTGCCGCGAGGAGCTCAAAAGCGAGCCCGAAAAGCTCACGCCGGAAATCAGGGACTTGGCCGAGCAGATTTACCCCTCGATCGCGAACTCTTTGGCTCGCTGGATCGGCGAACCCGAGCCTTTTTCCGAAGCACCGTCCGTCCGCGAGCTGGTGGAGCGAGTTCGGTCGTGCACTGGGATCCGCCCGTGAGCGGAACCCGGAACGTTCTGCTGCTCGGATCCGGAGGAAGGGAGCACGCCCTCGCGTGGAAATTCCGCAGCTCACCGCTTGCGGGTCGGATATTCGTCGCCCCGGGGAACGCCGGGATGGCCCGGGACAAGGGTCTCCTTCCGGTTCCGATGAATCCATCGGATTTTGGAGAAGTCGCCCGATTCTGCCGGACGGAGAAAATCGATTTTGTCATGGTGGGGCCGGAGGAGCCTCTGGCCCGGGGGGTTGTGGATCACCTGCGGAAAGAGGGGGTTCCTGTTCTGGGACCCAGCCGGTCCGCGGCACGGTTGGAAGCCAGCAAGTCGTTCGCGAAAGAGTTGATGCGGGAGCTTTCCATCCCCACGGCGGATTTCGGTGTCTTTCATTGCCCGGAAGAGGCCGCGGATTTCCTTGAGAAACAGGCGTGGAGCGACGGCGCCGTCGTGAAAGTGGACGGCCTCGCGGCAGGGAAGGGCGTCGCCGTCTGTTCCACGACTCCGGAAGCCGTTCAGGCCGTCCGGGATTTCATGGTCGGTAAGAAACTGGGGTTCAACGCCGAAACCGTCGTCGTGGAGCGCGTTCTTCACGGTCGGGAGGTCTCGGCGTTCGCACTCTGCGATGGCAGGACTTTTCTGGAACTGGGCTTCGCATGCGATCACAAGAGGCTTTTGGACGGCAACCGGGGTCCGAACACCGGAGGGATGGGAGCTTACTCACCCGTTTCCTGGCTGACCGAGCCGATGCGGCGCCGGATCTCCGACACCGTCTTTTTGCCGTTGATCTCGCATATGGTGAAAATCGGGGATCCTTTCACGGGGATTCTTTTCGCCGGTCTCATGATCGCGGAGCCAGGGCCGTTCGTCCTGGAATTCAATGTGCGGGCGGGTGATCCCGAGACGCAGGCTCAGATACCGCTGATCGAAGCCGATTTTCTGGACCTTTGCATCCGGGCTGCGGAAGGACATTTGGAGGGTCGGAGAATCACGCTCCGAACTGGCGCGTGCGTGCACGTGGTGATGGCCGCTCGCGGTTATCCGGGGCTGGACGGGCCCGTTCGAAAAGGAGATGAGATTCTTCTCCGGTCATCGGACACGGGCCGCAAAGAGGAAGACTGGAAAATCTTTTTCGCCGGCGTCGGTCGGAGTCCCTCGGGAAACCTTCTGACCGCGGGAGGCCGTGTTTTGGGTGTGAGCGCGTGGGGTGCGTCTCTGGCCGAGGCCCGCGAAAAGGCGTACGGGTGCGTCGACCGGATCCGGTTCGAAGGATCCCACTTCCGACGGGACATCGGAGTCGTATGACCTCGACGATCGGAGCGGCGGTCTTCGCCTCCGGGGAAGGCACGAACGCGGAGGCCTTGGTCCGCCATGCGCAAACCCGCCCGGACGCATTGGCGATTCCTTGCGGGATCACGGATCAACCCCGGGCCGGCGTGATTGCCCGGTTGAGCGGCCTGGGCGTTCCCGTCCACGTGCTTCCCTTCGCGCGACGTGCGTCCGAGACGGTGACCGAGGCGAAGGCCAGCCATGAAGCGGCGATCCTCGGGAAATTAGCGCCGTACGCCGTGGAGTGGATTTTTCTGGCGGGTTACATGCGGATTCTGTCTTCCGATTTCGTGAGCCGATTTGTGCGCCCCGGGGAACCCCGCTCACGCATCCTGAATATTCACCCCGCGCTCCTCCCCGAGTTCCCGGGCCTGGACGCGTACCGTAGGGCGTTCCGGGCGGGAGTGCCCCGAAGCGGCGTGACGGTTCATTTCGTGGACGCGGGGGTGGACACAGGGCCGATTCTGCTTCAACGAACCTTCCCCCGTTTGCCGGGGGATACGCTCGAGAGCTTTATAGCCAGGGGCAAGACGTTGGAACACACGCTGTATGCGGAAGCGGTGGACCGGGTGATCCGCGGAGCGCCGATACGGTGGCCGCCTTGATGGAAAACCTCGTGCGCGCGGCCCGATTCGCCGCGGGCGTCGGCACACAGGGATACAAGTTCTGACACACCGGCCTACTTGCGTGTGGATGGGCTCAGCGATTGAAGGGGCCGTACGTTCACGACGCCTCCTTTGAACTCGGAAATCGCGAGCGCGGCGGCCCGGGCGCCTTGGACGGTGGTGAAATAGGGCACGCCCTTCTCCAGGGCGGACCGGCGGATGGAATACGAATCCGTGACCGACTGGCGTTTCTGCGTGGTGTTCATGACCAGGTCGATCCTCCGATCCAGGATCATGTCCACGATGTGCGGGCGGCCCTCCGCCACCTTGTTGACCTTCTCCGCCGGGATTTCCCGTTCGATCAAGTAACGCGCGGTCCCCCGCGTGGAGATGATCCGGAAACCGTTCCGACGCATCTGCCTGGCGATCTCCACCATCGTCTCCTTGTCCGCGTCCTTGACGCTGATGAAAACAGTGCCCCGGTACGGGAGAACGTTTCCCGCCGCGAGCTGCGCTTTCCCGTACGCGATCTCCCACTTGGGATCGATCCCCATGACCTCCCCTGTGGATTTCATCTCGGGACCCAGCAGGGTGTCCGCCCGATTGAACTTGAGAAAAGGGAAAACCGGCGACTTGACCGCGTAGAACCCGGTGAGTCTTCGCGCCTCCAGTGCCGCCGGGTCCACCCGTTTTCGCCCCAGCATCACGCTGACGGCCTCCGACACCAATGGGATTCCGGTCGCCTTCGAGACGAAAGGAACCGTCCGGGAAGCCCGGGGATTCACCTCCAGGACGTAGAGCCGGTCTTTTTGCAGTGCAAACTGGATATTGAACAGCCCCCTCACTCCGAGAGCCCGTGCGATCTTCTCCGTCTGCCCGCGGATCTGCTCCAGGACGGATGCGGTGAGCGAGAATGGCGGGAGAACACAGGAGCTGTCCCCGGAATGCACGCCGGCCTGCTCCACATGCTCCATGATCCCGGCCACGAACGTGTTCTCCCCGTCGCTTAAGGCGTCAACGTCGATCTCCACCGAGTTTTCCAGGTAGCGGTCGATCAGAACCGGGTGTTCGGGGGAAGCCTTGACCGCCTGCTCGAGGTAGTTCTGGAGCTCCGGCTCACTCCACACGACCTCCATCGACCGGCCGCCCAGGACGTACGAGGGCCGGACCATGACAGGGAAGGAGAGGGTCTTGACGGCTTGACGGGCCTCCTCCCCGGAGCGGGCCACGAGGCTCTCCGGTTGAACGATATCCAGTTCGAGAAGGAACCCGCGAAAACGCTCCCGGTCCTCCGCGATGTCGATGCTCTCATGGGAGGTGCCCAGGATTCTCACGCCGGCCTCGTGCAGGGTCTTGGACAGTTTGAGAGGTGTCTGTCCGCCGAACTGCAGAATCACGCCGTCCGGTTTTTCCCGCGCCAGGACGGCCAGGACGTCTTCCCGGGTCAGGGGTTCGAAATAGAGGCGGTCGGAGATGTCGAAGTCGGTGGAGACCGTCTCCGGGTTGCAATTCACCATGAGGCTCTCCACGCCCTGTTCCCGGAGCGCGAAACTGGCGTGAACGCAGCAATAGTCGAACTCGATGCCCTGGCCGATCCGGTTGGGCCCGCTGCCCAGGATCAATACCTTCGGATTCGAGGTGGGCGGGGCCTCGTCCTCGGTCTCATAGGTGGAGTAGAGGTAGTTCGTTTTGGCCTCGAACTCTGCCGCACAGGTGTCCACGGTCTTGTACACCGGTGAGACGCCCGCAGCCAGGCGCAGCGCTTCCACCCGGAGCTCGTCCACGCCCAGAAGTTCCCCCAATCTGCGATCGGAAAAGCCGTGGCGCTTGAGATCCCTCCAATCGTCCGGGCCGAGTGTCTCGGCATCCCGCCCTTTTAGTCCCTCCTCCGTATCAACGAGGATCTTGAGCTGGTGGATGAACCAGGGATCGATCCCCGTGGCCTCCGAAACGGCCTCCACCGTGGTCCCCCTTCGCAAGGCCTCCGCGACATAGAAGAAGGTCTCCGGCAACGGCTTACGCAGTCTCTCCAAGAAATCCGGGTCGGT
The DNA here is from genome assembly GCA_043804515.1 of Pseudomonadota bacterium. GTDB lineage: Bacteria > Bdellovibrionota_G > JALEGL01 > JALEGL01 > DATDPG01 > JAZDIZ01. The sequence continues at coordinate 29,090 of JAZDIZ010000085.1, forward strand.
CATCGGGTTGGCGCCGCTCATGCCCGGCAACGAACTTAAGAACCCGTAGTGGTCGATCTCGAGGGAGCGGATCGCTTTCTGGAACGACTCGCGAAACGTCCGCCCGATCGCCATCACCTCCCCCACCGCCTTCATCTGCGGGGAGAGCGTGCGGTCCGCCCCCCGGAATTTTCCGAAATCGAAGCGCGGCATCTTCGTCACCACGTAGTCGATCGTGGGTTCGAACGAGGCCTTGGTCAGGCGGGTGATCTCGTTGGGAAGTTCATCCAACGTGTACCCTACGGCCAGCTTCGCCGCGATCCGTGCGATGGGATAGCCGGTGGCTTTGGAGGCCAGCGCCGAGCTGCGCGAAACCCTGGGGTTCATCTCGATCACGAAGACCTGCCCGTGCTCGGGGTTCACGGCGAACTGGATGTTGGAGCCCCCGGAATCCACGCCGATCTCACGCATGATGGCGATCGAGTGATCCCGGAGTCGTTGGTATTCCACGTCCGTGAGTGTCTGCGCGGGGGCGACCGCGATGCTGTCCCCCGTGTGTACACCGACCGGCTCGAAGTTCTCGATCGTGCAGATCACCACCACGTTGTCGTGGCGGTCCCTCATCATCTCCAGTTCGAACTCCTTCCAGCCCAGAATCGACTGTTCCACCAGCGCTTCCCCGACCGGGCTCAACTCGAGACCTTTCCGGATCAGCCCTTCATACTCCTCGGAGTTGTAGGCCACGCTGGCGCCGCTGCCTCCGAGTGTGAACGAAGGCCGGATAATAGCGGGGAGCCCCACAAGTTCCAGCGCCGCGACCGCCTCCTCCCGGGACCGGACGTAACGACTCTTGGGCGTCGGGACGCCGATGCGGGCCATGGCCGTCTTGAAGCTCTCGCGGTTTTCGGCCTTCTCGATGGCTTCCACCCGGGCGCCGATCAGCTCCACCTTGCAGGCCTCCAGAACCCCGTGAGCGTTGAGCGCCATTGCCAGATTGAGGGCCGTCTGCCCTCCCATTGTGGGGAGAATCGCGTCCGGGCGTTCCTTTTCGACGATCTTGGTCAGTATCTCCGTCGTGAGCGGTTCCACGTACGTCGCATCGGCCAACCGCGGATCCGTCATGATCGTGGCGGGGTTGGAGTTGACCAGGATCAGGCGGTACCCCTCCTCGCGCAGAGCCTTGAGCGCCTGCGTACCGCTGTAGTCGAACTCACACGCCTGCCCGATCACGATGGGACCCGACCCGAGGAGCAGGATCGATTCAAGGTCCGTGCGCTTGGGCATCAGGCCACCCCGCTTTGGTTCTTGCGGAGGTTGGCAACGGGCGGGACGCCCAAGTCGGGATAGGTGGTCACCTGGTCGAGAGCTTCCTGGTACACGAGAGGAACTCCTCAAAGAGGTAACTCGAGTCGTGGGGCCCCGGACTCGCTTCGGGATGGTACTGAACGGCCCGGATCCGGGCTTCCGGGAGTTCGAACCCCTCGACGGTCCCGTCCGAGAGATGAACATGCGTGATCCTCGCCTTGCCGAAAGGCCCCCCGTCCAGGCGCGCCAGGCTGTCGGCGTCCACGGCGAACCCGTGGTTCTGGGAGGTGATCTCGATCCGGCGCGTTTTTTCGTTGCGGACCGGATGGTTGGCGCCGTGGTGGCCGAACTTGAGTTTGTAGGTTCGGGCTCCGAGGGCCAGCCCCAGAAGCTGGTGGCCCAGGCAGATACCGAACATCGGGAGCTTTCCGACCAACCTCAGGAGCGTTTTGGGCAGTTCCCGGACCGCATCGGGGTCCCCCGGTCCGTTGGAGATGAGCAGCGCGTGCGGTTCCAGGCGCAGGATCTCGGTTTCGGAGGCGGACGGCGGAACCACCGTCACCCGCGCTCCCCCGTCCACCAGCCGGCGGAGGATGTTCCACTTGACCCCGCAGTCGATAACCACGACGTGTTCGCCCCCGTCCTCCCGGCAGAGGCGGGCGGAATCCTCCGCCCAGACCCTCGTCTGGGGGACCGCCACACGCGTCGCCAGGTCCAGCCCCGCCATCGGCGGGGTTTCCTCGAGCCGCACCCGGAGGGCCTCAAGCCCCGTCCGCTCCGTCCCCAACGCCGCATGCATCGCACCTATCGAACGGATCCTGCGTGTGACCGCCCGCGTGTCGATCCCGTCCAAGGCCACGATCTTCCGCTCTTTCAGGTACTCGCCCAGGCCCTGCGTGGCCCGCCAGTTGCTCATGCGCGCCGTGCACTCGCGCATCACGAAGCCGGCCGCGAAAACGCCTCGGGACTCCACGTCCGTGTCGTTCACGCCGTAGTTTCCGATCAAAGGATACGTCATCACGACGATCTGGCCGTCGTACGACGGGTCCGTGAGAATCTCCTGGTAACCCGTCATGGCCGTGTTGAAGACGAGTTCCCCTCCGGACACGCCGTCGAAACCGACCGACCGACCGGTGTAGAGCGTGCCGTCTTCAAGCAGCAGGAAGCCCTTCTCGGACGCCGTATGAGGGGCGTGGGCCGTTGCCACGGCGTGGATCGTACACTAAACAACTCCGCCTTACAGGTGAGGGTTGTTTAGGCCGGCGCGAGCTGTTTCACTCCCACTCGATCGTGGCCGGGGGCTTGGAAGAGACGTCGTACACGACCCGGTTGATCCCCCGGACTTCGTTGGTGATGCGGCCGGAAATCCGGGCCAGAAGGTCAAAGGGAAGCCGCGCCCATTCGGCCGTCATCCCGTCCGAGCTTGTCACGGCCCGGAGCGCGCAAACGTTCTCGTACGTCCGCCCGTCCCCCATCACGCCCACCGAACGCACGGGAAGCAGAACCGCGAAAGCTTGCCAGACTTCGTGATAAAGCCCCGCGTTCCGGAGTTCTTCGATAAAGATCGCGTCGGCTTCTTGGAGGAGCCGGATGTGCTTCTCCGTCACGGCCCCGAGAATCCGAACCGCCAGCCCGGGTCCCGGAAAGGGGTGGCGGGAGATGAGGCTCTCGTCAAGGCCGAGTTCCCGGCCGACCTCGCGAACTTCGTCCTTGAAGAGTTCCCGAAACGGCTCGATGAGTTCCAGGTTCATCTTCTCGGGGAGTCCCCCGACGTTGTGGTGGCTCTTGATCGTGGCCGAGGGACCCATGTGTGCCGCGGACTCGATGACATCCGGATAGAGCGTTCCCTGGGCCAGAAACGCCGCTCCCCGGATCCTCCGCGCCTCCCGATCAAATACATCGATGAAAAGGCGGCCGATGATCTTCCGTTTCCTCTCGGGGTCCTCCACATCCTTGAGCGCGTCGAGAAATCTCACCGACGCGTTCACGACCCGCAGGTCGACACGAAAGTGCCGGCGGAGGCTTTCTTCAACGTTCTTCCGTTCATTTTTTCGAAGGAGCCCCGTATCCACGAAGATCGCGGTCAGGCGGCGGCCGAGCGCCTTGTGGAGCAGAAGCGCCAAGACCGAGGAATCCACGCCGCCCGAGACTGCGGCGAGGACGTGTTTTTTCCCCACGCGCTTTCGGATCGTTTCGATTTCCGCGGAGACGAAATGGTCCATCGTCCAATCCGGTTTCGCCTTGCAGATGCGGAAAAGAAAGTTCTCCAGAAGACGATTCCCGCACGCCGTGTGCGTGACCTCCGGGTGAAACTGCAAGCCGTAGATCCGTTTTTTCCGGTGGCGGATTGCTGCAAACGGGGAGTCAAAGGAAGCCGCGATGGAGTCGAACCCTTCCGGCATCCTTTCGATCCGGTCGCCGTGACTCATCCAGACGGAAACCCTCTCCTTCGAATCCTTCGCGACGCCTGAGAAAAGGTCGCTCAAGTCTGAAATCCGGATGTCAGCCCGACCGAATTCCCGGGAGGAGGCCTTCCCCACGCGCCCGCCCAACGTATGAGCCAGGAGCTGGGCACCGTAGCAGATTCCCAGAATCGGCACGGCCCAGTCCAGAATTTCACCGGGAAGGGCCGGGGCACCGCCGACGTAAACAGAGGCAGGCCCTCCGGAGAGGACGATGCCCTCCGTGCGTGCCTTTTCCGCGCCGAGTTCCGCATCGAAGCGTAGGATTTTCGAGAAGACCTTTTTCTCCCGGATTCGCCGGGCGATGAGCTGGGTGGTTTGGGAGCCGTAATCGAGAATCAGGATCACGCGTTACGACTTTTTCCCGGACCGTTCGAGCAAGCAGGCACCGAATGTCTCGTAGGTCATGCCGTCAGTCCTCGCCCCCGTAGTTGGGGGCTTCTTTGGTCACCGTGACGTCGTGCACGTGCCCCTCCCTCAGGCCCGCCGGCGTCTGCCGGACGAAGTTCGCACGCTTTTGAAGCTCGGAGATGTTTTTCGCCCCCACGTACCCCATTCCCGCACGCACGCCGCCCAGGAGTTGGTGGATCGTTGTGGAGATCGTTCCCTTATAAGGGACCATGCCTTCCACACCCTCGGGGACCAGCTTCATCCCGCTTTGCGCCCCCTGCTGAAAATACCGGTCCGCAGAGCCTTCCTTCATGGCCCCCAAGGAACCCATACCGCGGTAAGATTTATAACTGCGCCCTTGGTAGAGGATCGTTTCGCCCGGCGCTTCGTCCGTGCCCGCAAATAGGGAGCCGATCATTACGGAATCCGCGCCTGCGGCCAATGCTTTCACGATGTCGCCGGAATACCGAATGCCCCCGTCCGCGATGACCGGGACCCCGGCTTTTTTCGCAGGCCCGACCGCCTCCAGGATCGCCGTCAGCTGAGGAACGCCGATGCCGGCCACGACCCGCGTCGTGCAGATGGATCCGGGGCCAATCCCCACTTTGACGGCGTTCACGCCGGCGTCCACGAGAGCCCTGGACCCTTCCTCCGTGCCCACATTGCCGGCAACGAGTTGTAGGCGCGGATGTTTTTTCCGTATCGCCCTGACGAATTCCAGCACCTTTTGCGCGTGGCCGTGCGCGGTATCCACGACGAGAACGTCCACTCCGGCTTTCACAAGCGCCTCGACGCGCTCCGTGTGCTCTTTGCCCGCGCCGACGGCCGCCCCCACCTGAAGACGCCCGCCATCGTCCTTGCAAGCGTCGGGAAACTGAAGGGCCTTCTTGATATCCCGGATCGTGATGAGGCCCTTGAGGCACCCTTGGCCGTCGACGATGGGAAGCTTCTCGATCCGATGTCTGTGCAGGATCTCTTTCGCCCCCTCCAGCGTAATCCCCTCTTCCGCTGTCACCAGGTTCTTGCGTGTCATGACGTCGGCCACACGCTGGTTCAAGTTCTTCTCGAACTGGAGATCGCGGTTCGTGATGATCCCTACGAGCTTTCTTCCTCGGGTCACCGGGATGCCGCTGATACGGTGCTGTTCCATGAGGCCGATGGCCTCCATGACCGGCCGGTTCGGTTCGATCGTGATCGGATCGGTGATCATCCCGCTCTCAGATTTTTTCACACGCTGAACTTCCGAAAGCTGCCGGGAAAGCGGGAGGTTCCGGTGAATGACGCCGATCCCCCCTTCCTGGGCCATCCGAATGGCCATGGATGACTCCGTCACGGTATCCATGGCCGCGGAAACCAGCGGCATTTGAAGCTGAATTTTTTGCGTCAGCCGGGTCGCGAGCCGAACGTCCTTAGGCAAGACGGCGCTTGCCTGAGGCAGCAGCAGAACGTCGTCGAAAGAGAGCGCCTCTGGAAAGCGGTCGCGGGCCACACTGTACTTCATTCGGTTGCTTGGTTTGGCTGCGAAATGTAGGTAAACCCTCGAGATAGTCAAGAACTAGAATATCATGTGCTCCTTTAACTCCTGAATTCAAGAACCCGACGTTTTCTTTCGAGAATTTCCAGGCCTTTTGTGAGGTCCTCATGGGAGATCAGGCGGCTACGTACCGCTTGGCTGCACAGGTCAATTGGCGGTATTTTGGTTCGAAGAAAAAAGGGTGTCTTGTATAGGCAAACCAGATCGAGAGGTGATCGCTTGAATCTCAAGAATCCGCTCCTCATGCTGTTCGTCTGTTCGCTTTTCGCCGGCTGCGGAGGCGAATGGAAGAAGCACCGGGCTACCGCATATAAGGATGCGGACGAGGCGATCTGCCGCAACATCCCGGGTTGGCGGATGTCGTTTCCGATCCGGAACGGCGCTCCCAAGCAGGTCTATTTCGAGCGCTCGTACTGCCTTTTTCAGGTGGCGGTCGAGAAGCGGAAACGCGAACTCTGCCCGGATGTCAAAACGGCCCGCGTCCCGCTTTTGAACGGGACCTGGTTCTCGAAGGAGAACTGCGAACGCTGGGTGGATCAGGAGATCCTTGTGGATCAGTCGGCCACGATCGAGCCGGGGGAGCTGCACCGCTTCGTGGACGTGAACTTCGACAAGCTGGGAGGCGAACTGAGGATCTTCTTTCAGGCCGAAGGCACTCTGGACGCCTACTACGATATGCTGGTGCGTTGCACGGACCCGAAGGAAGGGGCGCAAACCATCTTTCAATCGCCGAACTACCATCTGACGCCGGGGCTCGTGGCCAAATACCGAATCGAGATCGGCAAGGCCGCATCGGATTGGCTCCTTTCCCATCGGAAACCCGAGGTGAAGTGTGAAGCCATACTGACGCCGACCGGATTGGATTCGGAACGGTGGGGCAGGGCCATGAGGCTTCAAAAGCCGAAAGATCTTGCGACGACATACGAATTTCGCCTGGCCGCGGCGAAAGAACCGAAACGACCCGCGGCGGGGAAAAAAGCCCGAACCCACACCAAGGAATAAAAGTCAGTAATTTCAACATGTTCAAACGACTTCGATCTCTTCCCGGAACTCCGGGTGGGTGATCCAAAAACCCGTCACGGGAAGATTCCAAAAGTCGCTGGAATGAACTAATAGTCCTCGCGGCCAGGCTCCTTATGTCCGATCACATTCGCGCAAAGCAAAGTGGGGAAGGAATCGAGGCTCTCGCTCAGCGGAGCCCAAGGCCCTCATTTCCCGAGTCACCCGAATTCATAGTCCGGTCCAAGGTCGGAACCCTGAAACTCGTGGGCAAAGCCGAAATCGCACCCTGGGAAAAGTACTGCAATCGGATCAACTACTCGGCCTGCAATGAGGATTCCTTTTCGGAACTCAAAGCGTTGAAGCTCCGGCCGGAGGACCGCGTCCTATGCATCACGGCCGGCGGTGGTCGCGTCCTGAACCTTCTGCTGGATCGCCCGGCGGAAATCTGGGCGGTGGACATAAACCTCTGGCAGAGCCACCTCTTGGACCTCAAGATCGCGGCGCTGCGGATGCTGGACTACGACGAGTACGTCGCCTTCCTCGGCCTGAGTGCGGCAGGCGACCGGATGAAGACGTTCGAAACGATCACGCCGGTGCTTGCCGATTCAAGCAGGGAATTCTTCAGGCGCAGACCGGATTTGATCGAAAAGGGGATTCTCTTTCAAGGAAACCTCGAGCGGTTTTTCACGCTGACGGCCCGTCTCATGAGTGTTGTGTGGCGGCGCAATCGGAATAGGCTTTTCGATTTCGAGGATCTTGATGAACAGCACGGATTCCTTGCAAAAAAATGGTATTCCTGGCGTTGCCGATTCCTGGTCGAGACCCTTACCCGCAAGACGCTTTTCGATCTTTTCGCAGACGACCCGGGCGTGACGCGTTTCTTGCCGAAGGGGTTTCCGATTCACCGCAGGATCTATGAATCCATCGGCTCGTATCTGGACAACAACCTGGCGCGGGACAATTCTTTGCTTTCGTTGATTTTCTTCCGCGGATACAAGTTCGAGAACGCCGCCCCGATCTATCTTCAGAAACGATATTTCGGGCAACTCAAAGAAGCGCTCAAGGAAACGCGGATCAAGATCATCACCGGCTTGATCGAGGAAGTCCTTGCGGAAGCCCCCGACGGGACATTTGACGCGTTCTCCTTTTCCGACATCGGCTCGTACATGACGGATGAAGTGTTCGGCAGACATCTGGATCAAGTCGCGCGGACCGCGCGGCCGGGGGCGCGGATTTGCGCCCGGCACTTCCTTCGCAATCGATTGCTGGCCGATCCGCAAGCCTGCAGGATCCGCCGGAACGAGGAACTCGAGTGTGAGTTGGCGCTTCGGGATCACGCGATGGTCCACCGGTTCCTGGTGGGGGAGATCCTTTGAGAGGCCTCGCGATCTTCCGGGAAGACCTCAAAAGAAACGCCCCGAAAACCCTGCTGCGCCTGTTTTGTGACTATATGACGTATGTCGGAATGGTGAGTTTCTGCTTGGGGCTCTGGCTTGTGCGAAGGCCGGTCGCGTTTCTCGAAGAAAAGAGCGGGCGGCCCGTGCGCGAAACACTGCTTTCGTGGATCGGCCGGGTCGCGAAGGCCTGAACGCGGGAAGGAAGAGTCGTTGGACCCGGTCTCGTTTCTGTTTTGGCGTTTTTATTACTTCTTCAGGGATCCGCTTCGCCGAATTCCGTCGGGCCGAGTCGTTGTCTCGCCGGCGGACGGATACGTCGTCTATGTAAGCGAAGTGGAAAAGGGAAGGGCGCCGTGCCCGTTTAAGGAGGGCGTCGGCCTGGACCTCGAAGAACTCGGCCAAGGAGGCGAAAGGTTTGAAGACGGAGGAACTCAGATCGGAATCTACATGGCTCCGACGTCGGTTCACTTCAACCGTGCTCCCATCGGAGGAACGGTCGCGCACATCGTGGGAAGGCCGGCGAAAGGCGAGAACCGCTCGATGGCCAAAACGCTGGCTCGCCTGATCTGGAAGATGCCGCCCTACGTGAAGGAGAGCCGATACGTCGCGGACAACGCCCGGAACAGCATCGTGATCGCGGGAGAGTTTCCGGTTCTTGTGGTTCAGATCGCCGACCGCTACGTGCGCGCGATCGACTGCTTTATCCAAGAGGGGGAACGGGTGGAAGCGGGGCAAAAAATCGGCATGATCCGAATGGGCTCGCAGTGTGATCTGTTCATTCCTCGCCGTTCCGCCGCTGCGGTCTTGTGCCGGCCGGGAGACAAGGTATTGGCCGGCGAGACGATCCTGGCACGGTATTGAAAAGCCGGCGTCATCCGTTGCTGGACGTTCCGACCCGGCAAGCGTTAAAGTTCAAAAATTCCATGCGTCGATTGATGCTCATCCTCATTGCGTTGGGAATTCTGGGCACGGGAGCTGTCGGGTGCTCCGGAGATCCGGACGAAAAAGCCATCCGTGCGATCATAGAGGCCATGCGGACCTCCGCGGAAATGAAGCGATTCCCGGAGACGCTTATCCCGATCGCCCCGGAATATCGCGACAATTACAATCAAAGGAGAGATCAACTCCTGGATCGCCTGAATCGGACGTTCGTTGAATACGATCGCCTGGTGATCAAAGCGCACGTCGAGAAGTTGGACCACACGGCGGCGATCGCCGTGGCTTTGATGAAACTCAAAATCACAGGACTGGCGGGGAATCAACGAGAATTCGTGTTCGGTAATCCGTTGGCGGGAAAAAAGGTGGAGCTGGATTTCGAAAAGCGGCAGGGGCGTTGGTGGGTGACGGGGAGCGAGATCGAAAGGTGACCCGGTAGGAAAGGAGATCGTATCGTGGACTACAAATCGATGCTGGACGCGGCGATTGACGAAGCGAAAGCGGGGCTGAAGGAAGGCGGCATTCCGGTGGGCGCGGCGCTCTTTGATTCCAGGGGGAAGCTGCTGGGACGGGGGCGGAACCGGCGCGTTCAGGAAAGCGATCCGTCGAGCCACGGTGAAACCGACGCGTTTCGGAAGGCGGGAAGGCAGAAGACCTACCGGGACAAGGTATTGGCGACGACGCTTTCGCCCTGCTGGTATTGCAGCGGCCTGATCCGCCAATTCGGGATCGGCACGGTCGTGATCGGCGAGTCGATGAACTTCAGAGGGGGGGAAGATTGGCTCCGCGAGAACGGAGTCGAGATCGTCCAGATGAACTCGCAGGAATGCATCCGGATGATGGCGGACTTCATCGCCCGCCACCCCGAAATTTGGAACGAGGATATCGGGCAGGAATAGTTTTTCGAAAGATCCCTGACATGGATGCGGGCCGTCGGGTTGTGCACCCCCCCGGCTGCAAGTCTTCGCCGCGGGGACCCCCAACCCGCCGGCCAGGATCACTTGGTCAGAGCGCCGTCACGAGCTATCGCGCGAGTTCCTCCGGGTGGATTATGGTGTCGGGATACTACGTCAAAGGGAAGAACTTCCGGGTCCACGCAACTTATCCGCTCCGTGCGGATGAGAATGCTGGAGGATGTGTGGTTTCTCCAGCCCGTGCTTGAGCATCAGAGACTCGTCGGAGAGAAGCTCCGAAGTCGGGCCGTCCACAACCAAGCGTCCGGCATCCAGAAGAATGACTCTCGGACAGAGATTCACGATCAGTTCCAAATCATGGGAAGCCACGATCTTGGTGGCCGGCAACGATCGAAGCAAAGTGATCAATTCCCTTTCTCCCCGCGGATCCAGGTCACTCGTCGGCTCATCCAAAGCGAGAATGTCGGGGTTCAGAGCCAGGACGCCGGCAAGGCAAACTCGCCGTTTTTCACCCCCGCTCAAGTGATGAGGGGAGCGCTCCCCCGCCTGTGCCAGATCCACACGGCGGAGGGCATCGAGAACACGGCGCCGAACCATATCTGAAGGCTCTCCAAGCTGTTCCGGTCCGAAGGCCACGTCCTCGGAAACCGTGGGGCAGAAGAGCTGGTCGTCCGGGTTCTGGAAGAGAAGGCCGACGCGCCTGCGGATTTCGGCAAGGTTCGCCTCCGTGACGGGAAGGCCGAAAACGGAGACCTTGGGAGGGGATGGGAGGTGTTCCGGCAGGATTCCGTTCAGGTGCATCAGCAACGTTGATTTTCCGGAGCCGTTGGGGCCGATCAGGCCGACACACTCTCCCTGGTCCATCCTGAAGGTAATGCCGGAA
>JAZDIZ010000086.1:0-30496 GCA_043804515.1 Pseudomonadota bacterium
CCCATCAAACTGGTGCCGCCGATCACGCAGGAGGCGATGGCGTCCAACTCCAGGAGTTGCCCCGCGTCGGGAGATGCGCTTCCCACGCGCGCGGTGAGAACCGCCGCCGCGACCACACTCAAGCCACCCATGCAAAGAAACACGCCTAAGGAACGCCGGCGAACGGGGATTCCCGACATGTAGGCCGCCTCCTGGTTTCCGCCGATCGCATAGACGTGCCTGCCGAACGTCGTGTGTGTGGCCAGGAAGTGGAAAAGCAACATGAGAGCCAACATGACCAGCACCGGGATGGGAATCCCCTCGTACCTGGCCATAATGTCCATGAAGCCGAGGACCAACACGGAGATACCGGCGGTCCTGCCGGTCGCTTTCCACGCCGCCTCGACCGAGAGGCCCGAACGCCGGGCCGATCTCCGCCCCCACCAGGTACTCAGAACCAGGAGGCTGACGCCGAAAATCGCCAGCGCCCAACCGATCGGGCTGGGGACATATGCAGTTCCGAGTGTGGCGATCCAGTTTTCGCCGAGAGGGACCGTGTTCCCCTGCGTGATCCACATCGCCGCTCCGCGGAACGCCAACATCCCACCCAGCGTGACGATAAACGCCGGGATCCGCTGGTAACTCACCAGATATCCCTGCGCGCCCCCGATAGCGAGGCCGAGGATCAACGTGACACCGAACGCAAGCGTGGGATCCAACCCGCGGTTCGTCGTGAGAATCGCCATCACGGCGCCCAGGAATGCGACGGTGGAGCCGACGGAAAGATCGATATGGCCGGCCACGATAACCAGGACCATGCCCGTGGCCAGGATTCCCGTGATCGACATCTGGCGGAACAGATTGGAGAGATTGCGCGGTTGGAGAAAGGCGCCGTGCGTGACGGCATGAAAAACGGCCCAGATGGCCAGAAGCGCGAACACCATCGTCATCGTGCGGAGACGGGACTTGATGCCGTAGGAAAGCTGCATTCTTCGTATCTCTTTATGCCGCCTGTGTGGCGGCCGCCATCACATTCTCTTGATTCGCAACCGCCCGGGGGAATTCACCGGTGAGACGGCCGCGGGATAAAACCGCGATCCGGTCGCACACGCCCAGGATCTCCGGCAGCTCGGACGACACCATCACGATCGCCATCCCCTGCTCCGCCAACTGGGACAGGAGATTGTAGATCTCGGCCTTGGCGCCCACGTCGATGCCCCGCGTCGGCTCATCCAGGAACAAGACCTTGGGCTCGCCCAAAAGGTATTTGGCCAGGACCACCTTCTGCTGGTTTCCCCCGCTTAGATGCTTGACCGGGATCTCCAAAGAAGCGGCTTTCACGCGCAGATCGTTCACGGCCTTTCGGGCTACCGTGGCTTCGCCGCGGCGCGGGACGATCCCGAAACGTGAGAGCCGGTGCAAGACCGCCAGCGTGAGATTTTTAAGGACGGAAGCGTCCAAAACCAAACCGTATCGCTTCCGGTCCTCAGACACGAGGCCCAGGCCCAGGCCGATCGCCTGTTGGGGGGACTTAACCCGGATGGATTTCCCGCCCAGCAACACGTCGCCACGCCGTTGCCCGGGGAAGACACCGAACAAGCTCGTCAGGAGCTCTGTCCGCCCGGCGCCCACCAAACCGAAGATTCCCAAAATCTCCCCCACACGGACGGAAAAGGAAATGTCCGATAAAACGTGTTTTTGGGGCAAGTTTGGGTGTTGGACCGTCAAGCCGCGTACCTCGAAAACGGGAGGGCCCAAGTCCCTGGGCTTGTAGGGATAGAGCTTGTCCAATTCGCGGCCGACCATGTCGGCGACAATTTGGGGAATGGTTGTGGAGACCGTGTCGCGCGTGCCCACGGCGGTCCCGTCGCGCAGAACGGTGATCCGGTCGGCGATTTCGAATACCTCGTTCAGTTTGTGGGAGATCAGAATGCACGTGACGCCCCGGCTTTTGAGTTCCCGGAGAATGCGCATCAACGTGGCCACCTCGCTTTCGGAAAGCGATGACGTGGGCTCGTCCAGAACCAGAATGCGCGCGTTTTTGGAGAGGGCCTTTGCGATCTCCACCATCTGTTGCTGGCCCATGCCGAGGGCCTCGACCTTCTCCTGTGGAGCGACGTCAAGCCCGAGAACGCTCAGGAGATCACGGGAAGCTTTGAAGGCCTTATGCCGGTCGATCCACCCGGCTACGTTCGGTTCCCTTCCTAAGAAGATATTTTCGGCCACGCTCAGGTGCCGGATCAGCGACAGCTCCTGATAAATGATGGCGACGCCCGCTTCCTCGCTTTCGGCGATGCTGCGGAACCGCCGGTCCCTCCCGTCGATCCGGATCGTTCCTTCGTACGAGCCGAACGGATGGTTTCCGCTCAGCACCTTCATCAGCGTGGATTTTCCGGCGCCGTTTTCACCGCAAAGAGCGTGAATCTCGCCCCGGCGAACGGAAAAAGAAACCGCCTTGAGGGCGTAGATGCCCGAAAACGACTTGGAGATTTGGTGCATCTCCAGGATCGGCGCTTCGTTTACCGCGGCGCCGGCGCCTTGGGTTACGGCCGGGCGGTCTTGGGCCATAGGGCTTTGGGTACGTTCTTGTAAACCGCCCCGACTTTTTGGAACCCGTCCTTAATCAGGGCGTCCATCATGTTGGATTGATCCACGACAATCGGCGTGAGCAAAATGGAGGGGATCTCCTTTGCGCCGTTCGAAACCTTATTGGTAGCCTCTTTAAGGGGTTCTCCCCTCGCGATCGCCACGGCCGCCTCCGCCGCCCGGGAAGCCAGGGTTCGGATCGGCTTGTAAACCGTCATAGCCTGCGTTCCCTCCACGACGCGTTGGCAAGCCGCGAGGTCGGCGTCCTGGCCGGACACCAGGACCTTGCCCGCCAGGTTCTGCTGTTTGAGCGCCGAGATCACGCCTCCGGCCGTGCCGTCGTTGGACGCCACGACGGCGTCCACTTTGTTCTGCATTTTGGTCAAAGCGTTTTCGACGTGTTTTAAAGCCTCGCTGGCCTGCCAATCCTTGGCCCATTGGTCGGAGACGATCTTCACGTCGCCCCGGGAGACCGCCGGTTTCAAAACTTCCATCTGCCCCTGGCGCAGCATCTGGGCGTTGTTGTCCGTGGGTGCGCCTCCAATCAGGACGTAATTCCCCTTGGGGACTTTCTTGAGAAGATAGGAAGCCTGAAGGCGCCCCACTTCCACGTTGTCAAAGGAGATGTAGAGATCCACATCGGCATTGCGGATCAGCCGGTCGTACGAAAGAACCTTGATCCCGGCTTTGTGCGCGGCCGCCACGATCGGCGCGGCGGTAACGGCGTTATGGGGGACCACAACGAGGACGTCGATCCCCTGTGTCAGGAGATTTTCCGCCTGGCTGTTCTGAAGGGCGTCGTTTCCGTTCGAGGCCTGGACCAGGACGTCGGCGCCCAGTTCGCTCGCCCGTTTGACGAAAAGCTCCCGGTCCCTCTGCCATCGCTCCTCCTTGAGCGTGTCCATCGAAAGGCCGATCCGGATTTTTTTGGGCGGGGGGCCCTTTTCCGCGGAGGGCGCGCTTGTGGCAAAAAGCGTGGCGAAGGCCAGGGGAAAGACGAGGCAGATGCGGACCATTGTGCTCTTCATGCCCGCGAGCTTAGCCCGAAAAGCCCGGGAGGAAAACAGTAGGGGTGTTCGGCGGTGGCTACCGGAGAAGGGATTTCAGGAAGCGGAGCACCCGCTCCTGGTCTTTCCCCGGGTCATCGTGGATCCGATAATGAACCCAGACGCGGTCCCGCCGCTCCTGCACTAGGCCGGAGTGAAGGAGGTAGCGCAGATGCCGGGAGGCTTTGGATTGGCTGATCCCCAGGGTCTCTTCGAACCGGCAAACGCAAAGTTCCCCTTTTTTGAGCAGGAGAGAGAGGATCTTGAGCCGGGTTTCGTCCGCCAGGGCCTTGAATATGTCCGCCGTCCGGATCATCGTTTTTTCATGTTTGCATATAACCGTTTAAGCGTGTATATGCAAGAAACATTTTGAAAGGGTGGACCATGAAAAGAACTGAAGACAAGGCCGGCGAAATCCGGAAACAGGTGTCCAAAGACTACGCCCGAGACGTTTCCACGCCGGGCCCGAAGGGGTGCTGCCGGACCGATCCGAAGGGGGTTCTGGCCAAAGTGGCCGGCTATTCGGCGGAAGAGGTTGCGGCGCTTCCGGCGGAAGCGGCCACGAATTCGTTCGGATGCGGTAATCCGGTGGCGTTGGCCGACGTGAAAGAGGGACAGACGGTTCTGGACCTCGGGTGCGGGGCGGGAATCGACGTCATCCTGGCCGCCAAAAGGGTGGGGCCGAAGGGAAAAGTAATCGGCGTGGACATGACCGACGAGATGATCGCGAAAGCGAAGGCGAACGTGAAGGCGGCGGGGCTCACGAACGTGGACGTACGCCGGGGAATCATCGAGGACCTGCCGGTGGAGTCCTCCAGCGTGGATCTCGTGATCTCCAATTGCGTGATCAACCTCTCGCCTGAAAAAGAGAAGGTGTTCAAGGAAATCGCCCGCGTCCTCAAACAAGGCGGCGGGATTTCCATCTCGGATATCGTGGCGGAGGAGTTGCCCCCCGAAATCGTTGCGCATCCGGCTCTTTACTCCTCTTGTGTCTCCGGCGCCGTCAGCGAAAAAAAGTACGTTCAAGGCCTTCAGGATGCCGGGCTCACGGACGTGGAGGTTCGGGACAGGCTTGTGTACGACCGGAGCCAAATGGAGGCGCTGATCGGCTCCGAGGTGAAGGAAGCGGACGCGCCGACATGTTGCGGAAGTCAGGCCCCGTTCAGCCTGGGAAAGGAATGGGCAAAAAAACTGGCCGGCAAGGTCTGGAGCGTCCGAGTCGTCGGCCGACGCGCATAGGAGCATTTTCATGAGGCCAAGGGGAAGGCCGCCCCCAAATCAGTAAATGAAGGGCACGATGGCGCGCCGCGCGGGAGGATAATCTGGGAACCGAGTCCGGTACCATTTGTGATGCGAGCGTGCGCGAGGGACGAGATTGGCCGCCGTCCACAGAAAGAAAACAAGCCCGGGGATGGACCAGGTCAAAACGGCCCATCCGAGCCATTCGACGAGCTCTCCCAGATAATTGGGGCAGGAAACAAAGCGAAACGCCCCGCCGTACGAAATCTTGTAACCGGTATCCCCGGGAGCCCGGAGTGAACGCAACGCCGAGTCCGACCGGCGGTTCAGAATGTGGCCTCCCAGGAATAAAAGAAGACCGCACAGAAATCGCGGATCGGCGAACCAGGCAATGGCCCGCGCCGGACCCAACGTGAACAGATACCGTCCCTGCAAATATCCGTTCATGGCGTTGAAAAGGAATCCCATCATGACGACACTGATCGGCATCTGAATGTGCCCACCCGTAAGCCTCCAGGGGTAAATGAACGCGCGGTATACATAATGAAGGAGCCAAAGAGCTAAAAACACGGTGGCCGGCGCGTTGTCTCTCCGGTCCGAGATCGCAAAGAACACGATCGGGACCAGGACGGCCGGAGTCTCCATGACGATCCACCCGGCTGTTCGGTGGAGCGCAGGCCCCCAACCGGGCCGGGCGTGCCTTCCGTAAGGGGCGGGCACGAACCGAAGGAGAAGAAAAACGACGGCCGCGATCCCGATCCAGGCCATCAGGAGATACGGATAGAGCCCGCGTTCCGTGAGGTTCATCGAAGCATCCCCGCATCCCGTTGCCATGCGATCGTGTCGACCAACGTCTGCCGCATCGGCCGTGGGGCGTGACCAAGCTCCTTTTGCGCTTTCGAACAGTCGAAACGTGAATTGCCGCGCAAAACACGGAGCGAGGCGCCTGTAAATTTCGGGCGCCGGCCGGTGATTCTGCTCCAGAGCGTGGGAAAAGGAGCCACGGCACGCGCCAACCACATCGGGCAGGTCAGGCGCGGGGCCCTCGTTCCCGTGATCTCTTCCACCAGGACGGCCAGCTCGCGGACCGTGAGACGGTGGCCGCCGATCAAGTAGCGCTCTCCGCATCGGCCTTGTATTTCCGAGGCGAGGGCCGTTGCCACGACGTCGCGCACGTCGACGAAATCGTAGACCCCGGGAATGACGGCCGGGAGACGGCCGACGGCCAAGTCTCGGATCGTCTCCCCGACGAGGGAAAGGGCGTAGTCGTGCGGCCCGATGATGGCGGACGGGTTCAGAATCACGGCGTCCAGGCCGTCCCGGACGGAATCCAAGATCGCCCGTTCGCCGGCGGTTTTCGACAAGCTGTAGGGGAGTGGGCGTCCATCCTCCCGACAAAAACCGTTTTCCTCCGTGATTGGCCGATCCAGGGGCAGATCGGAAAGCGCATGGACGGAGCTGATGTGGATCAGGCGCCGAACGCCCGCCTTGAGGCAAACTTGAGCGATGTTTCCCGGACCGGTCGAGTTCACCTCGAGCGAGGAGATCCGCTCGAACCCGGTCACCGAGACCTTTCCCGCGCAATGGTAAACCACGGCTGCGCCTTCCACGACGGCCCAAAGCGAGCCGGGGTCGAGAACATCTCCGCGTACTTGCTCGACGTCCAGGCCCCGGACGCCCCGCGTGTCCCGGTGAATCAGGACGCGCACCTTCCGACCCCGGGCGAGCAAGACGCGGACCAAATTGGCCCCGAGATGGCCGGAGGCCCCCGTGACAGCGGTCAACATGGGTTCGATGCGTAGCCGGTCCGGGACCGTGGGTAAAGAAAAAGGAACGAGCGAGCAAAGCCGAGAAAAGGCGGAGGCACCCTATTTCGAAATCTTCCTTCAAACCCCATTGACAATAGGGGGAGGGAACTCCTAGGGTTGCGCGGAGCAAGCATGTTGTGAGGGTTTCCAAAACGGACTGAACGGAGAGAAGGGAGACGGTTATGGCGAGCAAGAAATTCGCAGTGCTGGGAGCCACGGGCCAGATCGGCCGGGTTTTGAGCGAAGAGCTTCTTAGAAACGGCCACAAGGTGCGGGCGATCGGGCGCGACGCGAAGAAATTGGACGCGCTTCGCGCGAAGGGAGCGGAGATCTTTTCGACGGGCTTCGAGAACGAAGTGCTTCTCTCCGAGGCGTTTTTCGGCAGCGACGGGGTTTTCGTGATGTTGCCTCCGGGCTACGGCGTGGACGACTTGGGGGCGTATCAGGATCGGACGGGCGAGACCATCCGGAAAGCCATTGAAACGTCCAAGGTCAAGAAAGTCGTGAACTTGAGCAGCGTCGGCGCTCATCATCCGGACAAGACCGGTCCGATCAAGGGGGCCTATGCGCAGGAACACCGCCTGAACGCCCTTCCGGGGACGGACGTTCTCCACCTCCGTCCGGCGTTCTTCATGCAAAACTTTCTCTTCTCGATTCCGGCGATCAAGTCGAAAGGAGCGATCGCGTCGCCCATCAAAGCCGATCTTCCTTTTTGGGCGGTTTCCACAAACGACATCGGCAAGAAAGCCTCCGAGTTTCTCGGGGGACTCGGTTTTAAGGGGAAAACGGTCTTCGAATTCGTGGGGCCGCGGCAAATTACATACGCGAAGGCGACGCAGATTTTGGGCAAGGCGATCGGGAAGGAAGATCTCAAATATGAGCAGCTGTCCTACGCGGACCAGGAAAAAGGCATGATCGGAGCGGGGATGAAGCCCGGCGTGGCGAAGCTGATGGTCGAAATGCACCAGGCGACGAACGACGGATTGATCATTCCGACGCAGACGCTGAAGGAAGACCACAAGGGAGCCACGACGTTCGAAAGTTTCGCCCGCGAATTCGCGGAAGCGTTCGGAAAATAGCGGAAGATCCGGAGTCCGGTATCCGTAAGCCGTATGCCGGAACCGGATCAGGAATCGAAAAAGTCTCAGGCAGCAGGCAAACGGGCAGTCCGCCACGGGCATCGGTCCCGGACACGGAATTCGGAAGACGGTTTACGGATCCCGGTATGTTCTTTGCGATAGCCTTCGGCAGTCTACGAGAGGTTCAGGCGATTATGGACCTACACAGAGGCATTTCAGCTTCGGTTTTGGATCTGACTGACCATGTTGGAGCCTGTCTCTATCGCCTGACCCATTCTTCTCCCTGATGCCTGATATCAGGGACCGATTCCGCTGCCAGCTGCCCGATGCCGGGATTGGTTCGAGCGCTCCAGATCCAGGAGAAAGCGCTTTCTCCACAAACCGCCGCCGTAGCCTCCGAGTTCGCCGTCCTTGTTCACGACGCGGTGGCAGGGAAGCAGGATCGCGATCCGGTTTTTGCCGTTGGCCCCGCCTACGGCGCGCATGGCATTGGGATTTCCAAGCCGCCGGGCCAGATCGTCATACGAACAGGTCTGCCCGTATGGGATCCGGCGCAGTTCACCCCAGACTTTTTGCTGAAAGACGCTTCCGGGGAAATCCAAAGGCACGGCGAATTCCATTCTGGTTCCGGCGAAGTACTGAGCCAGCTCCTCCCGAAGCCGGGCGAGATGGGGATGCAACCCGGGAACCCACGGGCCCGCGAAATGTTTTTTCAGGATCTTGAATTGGGTTTCCAGCATCCGGCGGTCGGTGAACTCGAGAAGGCAGATCCCTTTGTCCGTGGTCCCGGCCACCAAGGGTCCGAGGGGGCTCTCGATCCAAGCCACGGTCACGCAGTTCCCATCACGGCTCTTTCCGGGCGGAGCGCCGAACGTGCGGAAGAAGGCTTCGCGAAAGCCGCTGTTCGATTCGTAGCCGTGATCCAGAGCGGCGTCGTCCAAGTCGCCCCCCTGGCGGATTTGGCGAAAGGCTTTCGACATCCGGAGACCCCGGCTGTAGGCCTGGAATGTCATTCCGTAATTCCGCCGAAAATACCGGCGCACGTGAACCGGGTCCAGCCCCCGGCTTTGAAGTTCGCCGTCCCGGATGCGTGCGGCGGGGCTCTCGTCCAATTCGGTAAGGAGCTGCGCCAACCATTCGGGTTGCGAATCGCCGATCTGAAGAGGCCGGCAGCGTTTGCACGGCCGGTACCCGGCAAAAAGCGCTTCTTGTGCGGTTCCGAAGAAAGCCAGATGTTCCGGGAGGGGCCTTTTTGCCGGACACGTGGGCCGGCAGAAGATCCCCGTGGTCCGTACGCCGGTCAGGAAGATTCCATCGTACGAAGCGTCGCGATTGAAAAACGCTTTTTTCATTTCATTCAGGGGAGGCAACGACGTCATGGAGCGCACTTTATGTCGGTCGGCGACGGGAATTCTACCGAAAACTGGACGCCGAATCTTCAAACCTCATCCCGTCCTCGATCGGGGCAGGGGGCCACGCCTACGGTGAAATCTCTGCGAACAACTCTTCGTAGGCCAGGGCCGCAGCTTCGATGGTCAGGCCCGGCCGGGCGCTCTCGATGCGATCGCGGGCTTCTTTCCAGAGGTCCGTGCCCACGGCCTCTTTGAGCCTGCGAACGTCCTGGACAACGGTGTCGTAGCTGTCGGGAGCCCGAAGGAAAAACGGATAGTTTTTACCTAAGAGCTCGACACATCCGGGCTCGGCGCCGGTCAGAAAGACCGCCCCTAATGTGGCGGCGTTGGCCAGCTTGATCACCGACTTGTTGGGGTCGAGGCGCGCCGAAAAATGAGCGTTGTACTTCCGGATTTCCTCGCGCCAGTTGCGGCCGTCGAAAGGCACAACATTCAATTCGGGAATTTCACCCTTGATGAACACGGAGCTTTCCTTCGATCCGATGTACGCGAGGCGCAGCACGCTCTCCCCCGCGGTATGTGGTTTGAGATGCGGATCCGCGTGATGGTAGATGCGTTTCACGACGGCGCCGGCATTGAGGCGGGCCGCAAGCCGATCCCGCATGTCGTCGGTGCCCGCGATAACGACATCCGCATACGCCGGGACTCCGCGAAGCGTGGTGAAGTCGATGGCGTCGTACACGATACGGTTCTTTCGGTGCCGCACCCAGCCATGGAAAAGAGGGCAACTCTTTACACACACAACGATGCTGTCGCGAACGTCCGCGAGAGCGAGGCGCGAAGGTCCCACGCGGATCTGTGTGTGATGGCCGCGTCGAGAAAGGGCGTCGGCGATCTGGATTCCGCGCATCACGAAAGACGGGCGGTACCGGGAGGCCCAAAAAACGAGGGGATGCCCTGCCTTCGACATTGTGTGAGAGCTAGCAAATAAAGACGGGCGCAGCAAGCTCGGCATATCTGGGTTCGTCCCGAAACTTCAAGAGCGTCACTTGCGCTGAACTCGTTAGGGTTTGACGGCGAGACAACCCGAATAGTCGATCCGATTCAGAAACGGCCTCGGCCGAAGCGTCGCAAAAAATTCGGCCGTGGCTTTTCTGGCTCCACGCCAATGACCGTAATCGTCAACAATGAGAATGCCGCCGCGCGAGAGGCGGGGATACAGATGCTTCAGTTCATGTTTCGTTGACGCATACCAGTCCGTGTCCAGCCGTAACAAAGCGATTCGTTCGGGTGCCTGGTCGGGGATCGTGACCTCGACATCGCCCAGGACGAACCGCATTCGATCCGCAGGATAGCCGGTCGAGGCGAGATTTCTTCGGACCTCTTGAAGAGAGGCGAAGCACTTTGTGGGCTCGGATTCTTGTGGCGAATCGAGAAGGGTCTCCGCGGACCTGCCGAGCAAATCCACATCTTCGGAGCTGGGAGGTGTCATCCCTTCGAACGTATCGAAGAGATGGATGTTGCGATCGACGGCGCCAGCCTGCATAAGGCTCAAGGCTATGTTCATGCAGCTCCCGCCCCTCCAAACACCGCACTCGACAAAATCACCCGGAATCTTTGCGTCGATGACGTAACGAACCGCCCGGTGCAGGGCATACATGCGCTCGTTGGACGTCAACGTGAACGGGCGGCTCTTTTCCAATACATTCAGAAAGTCAGGATCTTCAAGGACGGGGTCGGGGAGATGAGATTGTTGCTGGCGGGTGGTCTCGAAATCATAAGAATCCGTCGAAGGCATACCGGCCTCTTACAAGATTGCGCCGTCATCCTCAAACAACGCGTAACGTTCTTTTTGAATTCTGCACCACACGTAACTGCCTGAAATTGTGACGCATATTTCACCGCAAATGCTGAAGGCCCGACCTCCGTCCCTCTATTTCATTCTTGGGAACGTCAAGAATTAACCTTAGAGTTAACGCTCGATGGCTGACAGGCATTCCGGCGGGAACGCCGCCGCCCGGCACGTGACGCTTGGAAGCGTGTTCCTTCTCTGCGCATCCCTCCTTTGGGGAGCCGTAACGCTTTTCAATGGCCTGGAGCACGTGGGAGGTGCTTGCACGGACGATTTCGCGCGCGCGTATTTCTCCTCGTTATGGATCGCGAGAAACAATCTGTTCGACTATCCGAACTTTTTGCCGGGGTATCCCTTTCTTTACGGGATCCTGTTCCGATTGACCGGGCACATTTTTTTCGTGGCGCACGCGCTGACCGCCTTCTTTGCGGCGGGCACGATGTATCTTGCGGGGCTTCTTGCGATCGAGGCCGGCGGGCGCCGGGCGTCAGCGGCGTTGACGGTGCTCCTTCTGTGCAGCACACCACTCTGGATTTGGTTGAGCTCTTCCATGTTGAGCGAGCCGATGTTCTATGCGTTCGCCCTGTTGCTCTTGTTGGGCGCCGTGCGTTGGATCCGGACGCAAGCACGCGCATGGATCCTCACGAGTCTTTTGGCGAGCGTCGCGATGAGCCTGACCCGATACGAAGGATGGCCCCTTAGTGTTCTCCTGGCATTGTTCGTTCTCTACAAAGGAGCCTGGCGTCCGAGGTTCTGGCTCTACGCCGCGCTCAGTTTGACGCCTATTTTGAGCTGGCTCGTGCTCAATCACGCGTATTTTGGTGACCCGCTCCACTTTCTCAGGACCCAACAAGCTGAGTCAGTCGTCTATTTCGCGCGGCAATCCGGAGACGCTCTTCCGCCGAACCTGAAGATGCTCGTCCTGTTCTTGGGCCAGTTCGGTTATGTGCTTCCGGCGATAGGCCTGGCGTTGTTTTCCAGCAGGGGAGTTCGGTTTCTCGCTCTCTTGAGCCTCTTGGAGTTGGCCCTGACTTTGATGATGCTGTGGAATGTTGTCCCGACCGCGACCGTTTTTCCGGCTCGCTCGCTGATGTTTGCCGGCTTGTTGGGCATTCTGACGACAAGCGCGGTTATCTCGGAGGCGCTGGGGAAACGTTCGGGACGCCGGACGGCGTTCGCCGTATTGATCGGCCTGATCGCCATCGGGTGTCTCTGGTCCGGGCGTCGGTTCGACCCGCGGGACTTTGATCCCAAAACCATGGACGAAATTCTGCTGCTGAGAAAGTCCCACGAGCTCCGGGAAGCCGTGCGGCGGAGGCCGTTCGCCTGCCAAATCGATACGGATACGTGCACGGCGATTCCGGTCGTTTTGGATCAAACCCGGCATGTCATTTCACTTCCGTTTGACGTGAAAACGGGAACCTTCTATGCCCCGTCATGGCTCAGACAGCCTCCGGAGGTGTTTTTGTGAAGACGCGGGAGCAAACCGAGGCCCTTCTTCGTCAATGGAGAGCGGCGGGAGCGGTTGAAACGAAAGAAATGACGATCGTCACCGCCAACAAGGGCGTAGCGTCGGAGCTCCGGGCGATTCTGAAACCGGGCTCTCCGCATTAGCGGTTGTTCATCGAAATGGCGCGTCTTCTCGGATACGCTGGTCCCATGCGCGGTCAGGCCGTCCGGATCCTGGCGGGCCTTGTTTTCTTGGGAGGAGTCGCCGCATACCTCGGGGGAGTCGCTGGGCTCTCTGTAGATGATTTCACCCGCCTCTACGTCGCGTTTCGTTGGTCCCGGTCGCCGGCGTTCCTCCAAGTCGCGGCATGGCCGCCTTTGTTCTCGGTCCTGTACGGCACGGCCTTTCGGTTCTTTGGATTTTCTCTTTTCTTGGCGCATCTTATTACCGCGTTTTGTTCGGCGCTCACGATCATGGCCGCGGCGACACTGGCGCGGGAAATCTCGGGAGAAAAGCTTTCAGGGGTGTTTGCGGCCTTGTTGGTCGCTCTGGCGCCACTGCCGGCATGGTTGAGTGCCTCCACGCTGAGCGAGCCCCTGGGCTCCGCACTCTTTCTCTGGTTTATCGTCTTCGCCTTGCGGTGGGCAAAAGAACCGAGCCGAGGCGCCATGGACGGCGCGCTCCTGTCGGGCCTCCTGTGCACAATGACGCGGCTTGAAACTTGGCCATGGGTGATCGCCTTCGGCGCATACGCGGTGTTGCGTAAGCGAGACCGACGGGGGCTCTTCATGGGCCTGGCCTTGTGGATGTTCCCCCTGATATGGCAGGCCGAAATTTGGTGGCGGTTCGGCCATCCGCTGGCGGAGTTTCGCGCGCATACTGCGGAAACCCTTGAGTATTATGCAGGGAGTCTCGGATGGCGCTGGATTCCTTTGCGCACCCTTCTCGCGTGTTTCCCCGCAGGCATGGCCTTCCTGGTCGTTCTTTCGGGAGGCCGGAAACATTGGCCCCGCCACTTGCGCGCCTTCGGCGTCTTCGTGTGGGTCTTTGCCGCAGTGCAGTTGTGGGCGCTCAGGTCGGCCCAGCCCACCGTTTTCCCCGAGCGCACGGTGATTCTGCCGGGTCTCTTGAGCTTGGTGTCTCTGGCCGCGGGACTCGCCGTTTTCCAACGGCAGGCCGGCGTGCCCGCGATACTCAAGATCTTGGTGATTGTCGTTTCGCTTGTTGCGTCGATTCCCGGTTTTTTCCGGCTGCATCTCTCGTACGATCGCGAACTCGTGAATCTGGGTCGGAGACTGGTGACTTCACCCATATTGGCTCAGGCGCGCGGTGGCATCGGTACGGATATCTCGGAAGGATTCACTACATTGGCCGCCGGCTCAGGCTCTCCCCGGTTGTTCCGACGCATCTACTTCCGCGATGGGAAGCTCTATCTCCCCGAAGAGGACACCCCTTTGTCTTATCTCCTTGAATCTCGCGAGGCCTTGGCCGCGCTGAAGTCGGTCAACCCGGCATTTTCCGCCGTTTCCGTGGGACGATTTGAACTGGTTTCTACGCGCCGGGAGGTGGCCGAAGAGTTCGGCCGGAAAAAAGGCCTCTAGCGGGACCTGAATTCAGCGATGCGTGTAACGGCGAAGCGTATCCGCGTGCTTGGGGAAGAGCCGGGAAAGATCCTCGAATGTCCCCGCCTCGAAATCCTCGAACTCGAAACCGGGCGCCACAGTGCAACCCAATAACGCCCAGTCTCCACCTTCCACCAAACGCGTTCCTTGCCAGGCGCCGGCGGAAACAACGGCCTGAGAAACCTCCCCGTTCATTACATCGGGGCCAAGCCGGAGGCTCTTCAAAGAACCGGCGGTGTCGATCTGGACCATCTCAACGGTATCGCCCAGATAGAAATGAAAGATTTCGGCTGATCTCACGCGGTGCAGACTCGAAAACGCCTCGGGTGTGACCAGGTAGTAGATCGACGTCAAGTACGATCGATCGCCGGGGTAATCCGCCAGCGAATCGCGTCCGATCTTCCCTTGCGACCTGTAGATCTCGTTATAGAAGCCGCCCTCATTGGGCAACGGCTTGAGGCCCAACAGTTTGACGAGATCCCGGGCGCTCATGCCTTTCGAGAGACGCGGTTTCTTAAAGGCCCGTTGGAGCGCAAGCGCAAGTCCGTCCAGGTACTCCGGAATGCGATCGAGAGACGAAACCCGCTCCGTGTGTGCGGGCATCCCGCGCGTCATGACCGGGATCTCATGGTCGGCCTCACAGAGAGCCAGAACGGGCTTTCCGAGGCCGAAGGCAAAGCCCGCTTCGGCGCAGCAATTGTGCGTCTCATTCCGCCCCACAAAGAGAACGGCGTGCGAATCAACGATGGCTGAAATATTCCGTTGGAAAATTTCATTCGCGGTGCCCCTCTGGTCGGTATCGCGTTGGGGGAGATACACGCGAAAGCCACGTTTCTCGATCGCGGCGCACAATCTTGGATTGAATGTAAGGTTCCAATCGGTCTTGAGCGTCGAGATCAGGTAAACAAACTCTTGGGATTTCAGGTTCATGCCTGGCCGGCCAGGCTTTTAGCAGAAGAACGGGCGGAAGCAAAATGAATGGCCCCTTTCTTGCTAGGAATCCAGCTTGAGCAAGCAAGAGAGGACGCGATATGCGGTGCATCGACGGCGGACTGAAATCCGGACACTTCGAGTTTCAAAACCGGGCGCTATATCGGGCCGCTCTGGCGTTTTCGAAAGACTCCTCCGCCCTTTGCGGCCGGCTCCCCAGGGACGGGAACAAATCGGCGGTCGAACGGCTCCGGCGTGTGGGGCAGGACCTTCCGGTGCAAATTGCCGATGGCTATTCGTGCTGTCGATCCGGGGACCGGGAAGAATCCTGGCGCTCGGCTCGGCGGGACGTCTTCCAATGTGTCGCCGTTGTGGATCTGCTTAGGAACGTGAATCTTATCGGGGACGAGGTTCGCGGGGGGCTGCTCCACGATCTCTGGGAAATGGAGGGAGTGCTGAATTGTGAGGGAGCCCCTACCGCGGATCGCAAGGGTCAAAAAGAAAGAGCGAGGCTGTAAAACAACCCCGCTCTTGTTCTTTCTATTAAAGAGCGCCGATTACCAGCGAGTGGAACCGTTGCCGCGTTCACTCCGGAATCCGCCGCTTCGGCTCGGACCGTCGCTACGGGTTCGCTCCCGAGCTTCGTTGACGGTGAGGGGGCGTCCTCCGACGTCCTTGCCGTTCAAGGCTTGGATCGCTTTCTGGATGTCTCCCGAACCCGAAAGCTCGGCGAAACCGAATCCGCGCGACCGGCCCGTTTCCCGATCACGAATGATCTGAACGGACGACACTTCAATCCCGTTGGCCGTGATGAGCGCCTGAAGGGCGGTCTCGTCAAGGTCGAAGGAGCAATTTCCAATAAACAATTTCTTACTCATTTTCTAATTTCCTAATCCGATTACTTAAAGGTCAATGTTGAGTTTTGGGGCCAGATTAACGACTGAATCGGAGAATGATCGATAGGCGGGCTTACAAAACGTTTGCTGGGGAGCATAAGGCCACATTCCCCCGCCGGTGTCAAGTGGGGCGGGCACCGGAGCAGGAAAGAGCCTGAAACATCAGCGGGATGCGCTCGCCAGGCCGAACAGGACGTGCAGGGCAAAAACCAAAGAAACCTGGACGTCGCGGAACAAGTTACTCACGACACGGTGGAGCGGAATCAGAAACCATTTCCGCTCGGTCCAGCGCTGCCGGATGGTTTGCCAGAAAACGTCGAGGTCCCGGCGCGTGTACACCTTGCTCGGAGCCAGGGCCGGATACCACTTGGCCCAGAACAATCGGAGCTTGGAGGGAACACGCAATGTCGGGAACTCCAGCTTGGCCCGAAAGTGGGCCAACTGGATATCCGCCACTTTCAATCGGCCGCGCGCCGCCGCGCCGAGCCGGTTCACTTCCTCCCCGATCCTTCGCTCCGCCTCGGTGGGTTGGCGGGTCTGTAACCAAAGCTCCTGCATCTCCCGCGAGACGGCGATCAGGCTGACGCCATAGGCCCACACTTCATGGAGGCGCATTTTGAAGTATTCCCAGCGTCCCAACACCGGATAGCCGGGCCTTCGGCTTGTGCGGCCTTTCAGCCGAAACAGGCCGCTCATCATCGGATGGCACCCCTCCGTCCGGATGGAATTCCGATACCACATGAAACGCACGAGATTGTTCCAGTACGTGCGCTTCGAGCTACGCAGCAATACGGCCTTCATGTTTTCGAAGCTGTAAAAAGTGTTCCATGCTTCAACGTAGAGTTTCTTCCAGTCGTCGCCCGTCAGTGTGGAATGCTCGGTGACCGCGTGGTCGGCATCGTAGAGATTGTAATCGGCGTGCATCCAAGTGCCTTGTTCCGCCATGGCGGCGTGATCTTTCGAGCCGGGTAAGGGCGTCAGCATGAAGAAGGAGGCGTGATCCGCCTGCACCTGATCCGTCAAGCAGGCCAGGTCCCGGCGAACCGACTCGGGTGTGTCTCCCGGAAAGCCGATGATGTAACTCACATGAGGGGAAATTTCACGGCTTCGGAAGGCGTCGACGAGCCGGCGATAATCCTCGACGTGGTTCTGGCTCTTTCCAGCCGATTTGAGGTTGGCGGGGTTTAAGCTCTCCATTCCGATGAATACGTTGCTGCACCCGGCTCTGCGCGCCTTTTCCACAAAGCGCTCGATTTTCCAGGACAGCGCATCGACCTGCATCATGAATCGGAGAGGGATCCCCTCCTCCCGGAGGCGGGTCAGAGCATCGAAGATCGCCTCCCAGTTCCTGTTGCGGGCGAAGTTATCGTCGGTGAAAAAATAGAAACTGATGCCGTTTCGTTCGTAAGTCCGGCGTACCGTTTGGGCGATCTGCTCCGCCGACCGGGAGCGTACCCGGCGGCCTTGTACGTTGATAATGGTGCAAAAGCTGCAATCGAAGGGGCAGCCTCGGCCGCAGTCCAGAGTCCCGAAATTGGAGGCCACGAACTTCCGCAAATATTTTTTGCGGATCGCGGGCAAGGGTTTGTCGAGAAGCTCCGGCTTGTGGTCCAGAAAGTCATAGAGAGGCTTGAGCCGGCCCGAAGCGGCGTCGCGCAGCAATGCGCTCCACGTTTCTTCGACTTCGCCTTTGACGATGGTTACGCCCGCGTCCAGAAGCCTCGCGATATCGGTCGGAACGGCCCTCGACAGCGCGAGATATCCGCTGACATGAAATCCGCCGAGCATCACGGTCAGGCCTTTCTTGCGGAATTCGAGTGCCAAATCGGAGGCGCGCGGAAACTGGTTCGTCTGGACACCGACCAGGCAGACAACGGCCCGGGTGTGCCTTCCACGTTGGGAGCGGCAGATCCGTTTCACGAATACCCGATCCACGCTTTCGTCGAGAAGATGGAGCTTGATTCGTACGGGGCCCAGCTCCTTCTTGGCTATGACGTCTTCGGTGAGGCCTGCGAGACAAGCCAATGTGTTGCTCGGCAACACGCCGCGCCAGTGGCGAACCACATAGCCGTCGTCGTCGTAACGGGAGGGCTTGATCAAGTAGAGATGCAGTTTCTTGATCTTGGCGGGCTTGGGATGTGGGAAATCGAGAGCGCCGGGCCGTGTGTCTGATTTGTCTTTCGTAAAGGATCCGCTGGCTGGTGTATACGCCCGGGCCGTCCGTTTGTCAGGGGGGGGTGAAACGTTTAAGAGTTCAGCCTTAATAGTTAGATGGCTCCCCGGGACGGATAAGTTTAGAAGCGAGCGCGGAATACATGCCTACCCTTGGCGGCCAAAGGCTCGTGCCGGTTGACTAATCAGTTGCCTTATGGTTGACTTATTAAGGAGTGCCGTACAACCCACGTTTCCGGATCACGCCCCATCTGCTGACGATCATTGAGGAAATCTCCGCGTATCGGCAGAGAGTCCTCTCCACCACGATCCAAGTGCCGTGGATTCCGATTCTCCAGAGGGATTCCCGCACCCGAACAACACATAGCTCCACGGCGATTGAGGGGAATCCGCTCACACTCGAACAAGTAAAGGCCCTGGAAGAAGGCCGTCCGCTGCCGGAAACCGAGGGAAGAGCGCGGAGAGAAGTTCTGAATCAATTGGCTGGACTTCGCTTCGTCGAAAAGAATCAGGGAAAAAAACTCATTACGCGCTCGGATCTGTTTCGGCTTCATAAAATCATTGCATCAGGTGTTATGGATCAGGGCGAAGCCGGTCGTTACAGAACGTTTGGAGTCCATGTCGGTCTTCATGTTCCTCCATCGGCAAAGGAAGTGCCGAATCTCATGGCAGAGTATCTTCAATGGTGGAATCAACAGGCCATGAAATGGTCCCCCGTCATCTCGTCTGCTGTTCTCCATTATCGCTTTGAAGAAATTCATCCGTTCGGCGACGGGAACGGTCGAATGGGGCGTACCCTGGCGCTCTGGGATCTTTACCGACGGGGCTTTGACACACATCACATTTTTTCGGTGGATGAGGTCTATTGGGAGAATCGGCCCCGTTATTATGCGCAGCTGGAGGGCGTTAGAAAGCTCAAAGGCGATCTAACCGGCTGGCTTGAGTATTCGGCGGAGGCGATCCACCTCACTTTGGAGCGTGTTGTGGGGCGCATCAACCACTTGGCAGCCACGTGGACCGGCGGGAGAGTCGCACTCACCCCTAAGCAGGAGCGGCTGTTGCATGTTTTGCGAGACAGAGGAGAGCTTGCTCCAAGGGAGATTTGGATGGAACTCAAGGTGACCAAGCAAGGCGCGGCGAAGATTCTGAAACCGCTGATTATCACCGGGTTGGTTCGCCGCATCGGCACGCGAAAATCGGGAAAATACGTCGCGGGATAAGTGGCTCCCCGGGATCCGCCTTCGCAGGAAGCTTCGGCGGACAGTCGGACGCACGGCCTCTCGGCCATAGCGTTGTAGGGAGAGTCGCTCGCACCCAGCTGACGCCGGGTTCCCGCTCGGGGCTGTCTATTGGATACCGGCAACGTCGAACCGGATGGCGGTTCGAGTCACAAGTCACAGGAGAACAAAAAAGCGAAACCCGCAAGGGGCTTCGCTTTTTTGCTGGCTCCCCGGGACGGACTCGAACCGCCGACCCGCCGGTTAACAGCCGGCTGCTCTACCAACTGAGCTACCGGGGAACGAGGCGGGACAATACAAAGGCAGGCCTCAGGCGTCAATGTACGCGGGCGGCCTGGGCGGATCGCTCTTGCTCTGGGATCCGCCTCCGCATGAAGCTTCGGCGGACAGGTGGAGGTACGGCCCCACGGTCGTAGCGCTGTGGAGAGGGTCCATCACACTATCCGAGCTTGGCACGACTTTTGATCAGGCACTGGCCTATGCAAACTCATAAGAAAGAACCGACAGCAGACCCCATTGCCCGTATGTGTGACGCTTGCCAGCGTTATGCACGGGGGGAAATGAGCATGAAACAAGTCTGGTATAGAATCCGGGGGCACGAAAATTTTCAAAGAATTCAACAGTTTCCAGACTTGAAACTGGGGGGTTGGCTTTTCGAACTCGCCTTGGATTTTCAGTCCTGGTACGGGGATTCGGACGACATCATTGACCGCACGATTCGGAAAATAGCCGAGTATCTCCGCCAAGAGCGCAAGGCAGCTTGCCTACAATAGAGTACGAAATCCGGTTCGGTCGGGTTCGAAAACAGGATTAAGGGTTCAGCGGAAGTCCCATGAGAGCGGCGGCTTCCGTTGCCGCTGAAAAGATCCCGCGCCGGAGAACCTCGATCATCGCGCGATTCACGTCCCCCGTTCGTTCGTCCGTGTAGATCTTCTTGATCTCGATCGGGACGGTGAGGGCGTCGGGACACTTCTTCTCCAACGCGGCGACCACGGCGCCGTCCTTTTTGAAGATGTCGTTCTCCTTGACCTTGGAATCGGCGTTCGTCAGCCGAACCTTGGCCAGGTTCTGCGCGATTTGGTCCAGCACGGCACGGTGCTTTTTTTGATCGGCGGCCGAGGCGGCGATGTTGAATGTGGGCAGGGCCTGCTCGCGGCCCACGTATTGTTGCCTGCGGAAATTGTATGAATGCACGTCGAAAACCAAGAACTTCCCGAAGCGCGCGGTCATCTGCTCCGCAACGCAATCGAGCATCTCATAGAACTCGTCATATTTCTGGTACGAGATGTCGAGTTCTTCTTTGGATGGAGGGTGAAGCCAGACCTTCTTGCCCCAACTCTGGAAAGGCTTGAGATAAACGGATTGGTCGCGCCGGCGGTTGAGATCGTATTCATAGCGGGAATCCAGGCCGACGAGCTGGATCGGGAAATCCTGGATCATGTGTTCGGTCGCGACATCCTCGTCCTGGAGCCTTTCCGTCTCCTCGATCGTCATTTTGGAGAGCGACTCCTCGCGCAGGCGATGTCCGGCATGGACCGCCAAAGCGATGCACGGGTCGTATCGTTTCACCCGAATCAGGGTGGTCGCGATCGGGCTGATCGCTTCGAACGGCGTCCCCGCGTCGACGTGCTTCTTGAATTCGGCCCAGGAAAAGCGGGGCAGCTTCTCGAGATAACGTTCATCCATGGAACACGCTCGGAAAGAACGCCGCCGCGAGAATTTTCTTTTGTGCCATAAGTTCGCGAATCAAGGGCAAGTGGTGTACGGCCACCCGTCCGGTATAGAGCAATTGGTAATCCGTATCGGACAAGCCTTTTACTTCCTTCCTACCAGCAAGATAGATGTGGTCTTGGACAAAGCCCCCGGGCTGGGAAGTATCGTGCACACCTCGTTTACTGCGCTGGACCAGGTTAAACGCTTCTTCGGGGGGGAAGAATTCCACGAGGCCGCGGAACATGTCAAAAAAGTTCGCGGTAGGGGCCAGGCTGGCCGCGAGGACCCTGCCGGCGTACCTCCGGCGGACGTTCGGTGTGGCGAGTTTGAGGCGTTCCTCCAGTTCGACGGCCAATCCCTCCTCGGTCGCCAAGTGGCCGTCCAGGCCTATGGCAAAGGCCTTGTAAGGCTGGCGCTGGCCGTTCACGGAGCGGTACACGTGCGTCCCGATCTCGTGCTGCAAGAGGCGGTTTACCATGGCCGGGGACACGATGATCCCGCTCTGAAGGCGTATTTTGCGATGAGCGGGGTCGGTGGAGGCCAACATGACGCCGTTCGGATCCTCCACGATGTCCCATCCGTCGATGCGGTCTTCCCGAAGTTGTTCCCTGAAACGCTCGGCAAGGCCCCGGACGCCCACCTCCCGCGGCTCTTTCGGGGCCCGTTGTCCCTCGCGCACCATCTGGCGGGCCTCTTTGATCAAATCCGGCGCAGGCGCCCCGTAGATGCCGATCGAGCTGGCCGTGACCTTCTCGGTGCCGACGGCCTCCACGACTTCCAGCGTTCTTAGGAATTCCTGCCGCGCCCGTTCATAACAGAGATCCAGCGTTTCGATTCCGAACGTGAGGGCGCGAAGGCGTTCCTTGGATTCCCGGAGGTCCCTGGGCGGGGGGCGATACTCGAACTGAGGCTGGTACTGCTTCCGGGCGCCCCAGGCATCCAGAAACTTCTCCCGCTCGGCCTCGCCGTTCAAGGGGGTGACGAAGTCGAAGAGATTGAAATCATGGAAAATCTCAAAAATGACGTCGTCGGCTTTTCGGACCAGATCTTCGGAATTCATGTAAACTCTTGACTGTTTTGGGCGTTTCCTTACATGGCGCGGCCAAGGCTTTTCGAGCGAGGGGAGTATAGTATGCCCCGCGGCGGCTTTCCAGAAGCTCTCTGTGCCGGTTGTGCCCGCGATAGGCGGGGAATGCGGTGGGTGCTGCCGGTTGCGGTGTCGATCTTGCTCTCGGTTCCGGCGCACGCCCAGAAGATTCAAACCCTGGAGGAGGAAAGCGGGGGCATCCGGATCAGCTTTGAAGTGACCGGCGACGAGTCACAGGTCCGGCAATTCAAGGCTCACGCCCTCCCGGAAACCCGGTCGATTCTCGAAGCACTGGCCTCGGACTTCGGCGTGGGGGGCGCATCCCAGGCCGCGATCTACTTCTACTCGCCGGAAACATACCATCAGAAATTCCCCAAGACCGTGGACACGCGCATGGGGGCGTTTTACGACGGAAAGGCCGTTTACGCCCGCGCCGACAACGAGCTGACGTACGATCTGCGCCGCACTCTTCGACATGAGCTGACGCACCTGGTGCTTGCGAAGAATTTCGGCCCGTTGCCGGCGTGGCTGAATGAAGGTCTGGCGGTTTACGAGGAGCGGCAGACGGCGCCGGATCCCGTCGATCGGGCACCCAACTCCCACGAATACAATACGATCTTCATCAACAAGCAGGACAAGAAAACCGTACCCTTCGATCAGTTGGAAAATTCCGCGATCTTCAATCGCAGCCAGGGACTGATCCCGGCGGGCGATGCGTACACGACGGCGTACATCGCCGTGTACGAATTGATCCAAAAATCGGGGACGGACGCCATGCGGCAATATTTGGCGGCGATCGGCAAGGGGAAAAATCCGCGCGCGGAGCTTCAAGTCTATTTTGGAATCGCCTACGAGAAAATGAACGAATTCCTGGCCCAAATCGCCGCCAAGAAATCGTGACGGAATGACGAAACAATTTCTGTCCCTGGCGCTCCTCCTTTTCCTCGCGGCCACCCCTGTCTTTGCGAAGACAAATCGAAAAATCGCGCTCAAGAAGGCGAAACCGGTGAAGGAGGAGAGGGTTCGTTTTTCGGAGT
Source organism: Pseudomonadota bacterium (assembly GCA_043804515.1). GTDB lineage: Bacteria > Bdellovibrionota_G > JALEGL01 > JALEGL01 > DATDPG01 > JAZDIZ01. Next base: position 23,087 of record JAZDIZ010000086.1, read on the forward strand.
ATCAGGGAGGCAGCAATTTCAGCCTGTTTCCAATCCGTTCCAAGGCCCAGCACATCGGCCCGCATCTCGTGATCTTTGACTCGCAGGAGGCGTGGGATGCCATGGTCCGGGGATATCCCAATACGCTGATCGTAGGGGGAGCCTCCTCCAACGACCCTTCCCGGAACGTGGATCTCACTTCCGTCTATGGAAGCCCGGATTTCTCGAAGCAGACGTATATGGAATGGATCTGGGGGGACAAGAATTCGACCGGGTACTCGATCCGTCTTGAGAGGATCGTTCGTGCCGGAACGCTTCGGTGCTTTCTCAAAGTCACGTCGCCGAAGGGCGGCGAGGCCGTTCGACGGGCCGCGACCACGCCCAGTTTTTCCGCCCTTGTGGATCGCGTGACGCAGAATCCCAAGATCGAAATCTTTTTAAACGAAAAAGCTACAACATTCAGCGTTGTCCGGAATCCCCCCTTGGGGCCGAGCGGATATTACGAAGTCCCCTGAACAGGGGCGCCTTAAGGACGCCTAAAAGCAGGACGCTCCGTCTTCGTGAATCACATGCCCGTTCTCATTGGCCATATCCGCCGAGAGCACGTTCGTTCCGTCGGGGAAGGAGATGCACTGATTGTTCCCGGCCACGCTGTATCTCAAGCCGAACGACGGCACAAAATCGATCTCCAAGGAATTGTTTCCGCCGGTTCCGGAATCCAGGTCCACGATTTGAGCCGAGCAAGTGCCGTCCAGGAACTCGATGTTTCCCTGGCCGGCGAGGCCTTCGTTGCAATAGCCGACGCTCATGGCTGCGTTGGAAAAATTGATCCGCGAGCCGTTGCCCGTGTGGCTGTTCACGATGATCCGGTCCACGGTCACATTGGAGAAGTCGTACGTGGTCGTGCCGGAATTGAAGCCATTCACGAGGAAATTGGTGAAGCTCGCGCCGACCTCATCGTGCACATTGATGGTCCCCGAACGCACGGGAAGATACTTGGTGGAGCCGATACCGAAGACGCAGTCCGCGCCGCTTCGGATGAATGGCGTGGGTGTGGGCGTAGGTGTGGATCCCGGCTGCGTGGGGAGAGGTGTCGGCGTCGCCGTGATGATGACGATCACGTCGGGCGTACCGTCACCGTCCGTGTCGATCCCGCTGGTCCCGCCTGGATTCACGATAACCACGCAGGTTCCTGACGCCTCACACTGATCCTGAACCTGGCCCAGCACTTCCTGGATGCTTCGGCTGAATTGCATGTTACTGGAGCAATTCCAAATGAGGGCGAGGAACAGGCCAGAGATAAATACGGGAATCCAAAAACGACGAGATGCCATGGGAACCTCCCTATCCAATAAGGGAAACATGCATATTATGCGCCAGATAGTAGCACAGATAACCATCTGAAAGCACGAATATTTTTCGCCTTGACGGCAGGGCAGTCAACAAAAGATACCGCAATTTTTGCGTACCCCCGTGCACAATGTAGCTTGCCTCGGATCTACGCATCTCGTAGGTTTCTCATCCGTCGTTCATGAGTTTTGTTCACCTTCACATTCACTCCCAATATTCGCTGTTGGACGGCGCTATCACGATCGACGGCCTGATCGACCGGGCGAAGAAAACGGGCATGCCGGCCGTGGCCTTGACCGATCATGGAAACCTGCACGGCACGTTGGAGTTTTACAGCGCCGCGATCGCGAGCGACATCCAGCCGATTTTGGGAATAGAGGCGTACCTCACGGAGGGAAGCCGCCGGGACCGGACGACGCAGTACCCCACTCACCACATCGTGCTCTTGGCGGCGAGCGAGAAAGGGCTTCGGAACCTGTTCCGGTTGGTGACGCTGACGAGCTTCGAGGGGTTCTACTACAAGCCCCGGATGGACCGGGAGATCCTGCGCAAATACAGCGAGGGGCTGATCGGGCTGTCCGCCTGTCTCAGCGGCGTGCCTTCGCGCTGCATTCTGGACGGCCGTATTGATGCGGCCGAGACCGCCATCCGCGAGTATCGGGAAATTTTCGGGGACGGAAACTACTATCTCGAAATGATGAACACGGGCCTCGAGGACCAACAAAAGGTCAACCCCGTTCTGATGGAGTTGGGAAAGAAGCTCGGAGTTCCCCTCGTTGCGACGAACGACAGCCACTATCTGAATCGGGAAGATGCCAAGGCCCACGATGCGCTCCTCTGCATCGGCACGGGGCGCATGGTCCAGGACCAGGAGCGGATGAGATTCCACGGCGATAATTATTACGTGAAGTCCCCGGAGGAGATGAAGGAGGCGTTCGCGTTCTGCCCGGAAGCCTTGTCGAACACGCTGGAGATCGCGCGGAAATGCGACTTCCGCCTCAAGCTGGGCGAATACCATATGCCCAGGTTCCACGTGCCCGAGGGGAAAACGCTGGAGGGACACCTTGCGGAGCTGGCCCGACAGGGCCTGGAAGAGCGGATGCCTCAGATCCTGGAGTTCTATCGGCGCGAGGGGACCGCCACGGAAGGAATCCGTGAGAAGTATTTCGAGAGACTCGAGAAAGAACTGGAAATGATCCGGCAAACGGGATTCTCGGGCTATTTTCTGATCGTCCAGGACTTTATCAATCACGCCAAACGGGACCGGATTCCGGTCGGCCCGGGACGGGGCTCCGCGGCGGGAAGCCTCGTGGCCTTCGCCACGAGGATCACGGACCTGGATCCGATTCCGTACAACCTCCTGTTCGAGCGGTTCTTAAACCCGGAGCGGATCTCGATGCCGGACATCGACGTGGATTTCTGCCAGGACGGCCGCGACAGCGTGATCCGTTATGTGGCCGAGAAATACGGCGGTTCGGCGTCGCTGGAAGACACGAAGGTGGCGCAGATCACGACGTTCGGCAAGATGCAGGCGCGGGCCGTGATCCGGGACGTGGGACGCGTCCTCAACATGCCTTATGGGGACGTGGATCGCATCGCGAAACTGGTCCCGACCGTGCTCAACATCACGCTGGAGGAGGCGTTCGAGCAGGAACCGAAATTCGGCGAGCTGCGCAAGAAGGATCCGAAAATCGACGAGCTCTTGACGATCGCTCTTCGGCTCGAGGGACTCACACGGCACGCGTCGGTGCACGCCGCGGGCGTCGTGATCTCCGATGAGCTCCCTCTGGTCCAGCATCTCCCGCTCTATAAGGGGCAGCACGACGAGGTCGTGACCCAATGGGACATGAAGGGTGTCGAGAAAGCCGGCCTGATCAAGTTCGACTTTCTGGGCCTCAAAACTCTCACGCTTTTGGACCGCGCCGTGAAGCTTGTCGAGCGCACGCACGGAGAGAAGATCGACCTTCTCAATCTGGACATGAACGACGTGAAAGTGTTCGAGCTTCTTACCCGCGCGGAGACTCAGGGGATCTTCCAACTGGAATCGTCGGGGATGCGGGACCTGGTGGTGAAACTTCGGCCTTCGAAGTTCGAGGACATCATCGCGCTCGTGGCTCTCTATCGGCCGGGCCCGCTGGGGTCGGGCATGGTGGACGACTTCATCAACCGCAAGCACGGCCGAACGCCCATCGTCTATGACCTTCCCGCGCTGGAACCGATCCTCAAGGACACTTACGGGGTGATTCTCTATCAGGAGCAGGTGATGCAGATCGCCTCGGTTCTTGCGAACTACTCCCTCGGGGAAGCGGATCTTCTGAGGCGCGCGATGGGAAAAAAGATCGCGGAGGAGATGGCGCACCAGGAGGAAAGATTCCTGGCGGGGTGCGAGGCGAATCGGATCAACGAGACCAAGGCCAAGAAAATCTTCGACCTCATGGCCAAATTCGCGGGGTACGGATTCAACAAGTCGCATTCCGCGGCGTACGCGCTGATCTCGTACCAGACGGCGTATTTCAAGGCGCATTACCCCGTCGAGTTTATGGCGGCGTGCCTCTCCATCGACCGGGACAATACGGACCGGGTGGTGACGTTGATGGCGGATTGCCGGGACCAGGGCATCGAGATCCTTCCGCCCGATGTGAACGAGAGCCAGCTGGATTTCTCCGTAGGCGACGGGAAGATCCGGTTCGGCATGGCGGCCGTCAAAAACGTCGGAGAAGCCGCGATCGGCGCGATTCTGGAAACACGGGACGATGCGGGCCCGTTCCGAGACCTCTTCGATTTCTGCGCGCGCGTGGACCTTAGGAAGGTGAACAAGCGGGTCGTCGAATCGCTTGTAAAATGCGGCGCCTTCGATTCGACCGGCGGGCGTCGCGCCCAGCTCATGGCGTCGCTCGAATCGGCCATGGATACGGCGCAGAGTTCACAGAGGGATCGGGCGGTGGGGCAAGCCAGCCTGTTCGGCAAGCTCCTGTCGGGTGCCGCACCCGCACCCGCATATGTGGACGCCCCGGATTGGGACGAAGGGACGCGCCTGAAGGCGGAGCGGGAATCGGTCGGGTTCTACGTATCGGGGCATCCGCTGTTGAAATTCAGCGAGACCCTTCGGCGGTATGCGAACGCGGACACGGCACGGTTGGCCGAAATGAAGGATCAATCCACGGCGCGCCTGGGGGGAATGGTGTCCACGCTGAAGGAAATCACGACCCGCAAGGGGGACCGGATGGCGTTCGTGACGCTGGAAGACCTTCTGGGGCGCGTGGAGGCGGTGGCTTTTTCGGACGTGTACCGGGCCCAGAGCGAGATTTTCAAAGGGGAGGACCCGATCTTCGTCGTGGGCAAGGTGGACGTGGCGGAGGATCAACCCAAGATCATCGTGACCCAGGTGAGCCGCCTGGAAGACGCGCACAAGCTCTTTTCCGGGACGGTCCACATCACGCTGGACGCCACGGCCGTCAACGAGGCCGGCCTTCGGGAACTCAAGGCCGTGTTCGCGAAGTACCGCGGCGCATGCCCGACGATTTTGCACCTTAAGATTCCGGGAAGATCGGAAACGGTTCTCTCGCTCTCCCGTGATTACGCCGTTGCTCCCTCCAACGAACTCATTGAAGAAGTCACGCACCTTCTAGGCGCGGCTTCCGAAATCCATTTCGCGTAGAAGAATGCCCCCGAGTCTTCTTTTCTCCAGCGAAACCCGTTCTGTCCCTCAAGCGGGAGCGGCAATTCAAGAGCATCTTGCGGCCGGGGGCTCCGGCGGCGGAGCCTTAGATTGCCGGCGGAGCCGACGGAACACCGGCCGCATAACGACTTGAGTTGACGCGTTAGCGCGTCCAGAACTGGAAGAGCGACACCCCTGCCCATAACACCCCGAAGCCAAAAAACATCGCGCCGATGTTCTTCGCGCCGCGGTGGTAGATCTCGGGCAGGCCCCGCCGAGGCAGGACAAAGGAAATGTGCGCACCCGCCGTGATCCAGAGGGCGGCGAAAAGGAAGGAGAGGATCAAGCGGTAGCCCGGTGTCAGATAACGCTCGACGGCCTGGACGCCCAGCGCGAGGAGAAATGTCGAAACCGCCAGCGGCACAACCCAACTGGACAGGAATTCACGGGGGATCTGTTTCTTTAGAACGCCGATCAGGAGCGGAATCGTGACCGCCGCGGCCGCAAGGCCGAGCAGAATCAAATTTCGGTTGGTCTCAAACCAATCAGCCAAAGAAGACCTGGGCCAGCTTGTACAAATCGGGCGACAGCGTCTTCAGCTTCGCGACGGCGCTTTCCAACGGGACCGTCTGGATGCGGCCGTTCGTGAGCGCCGGCATTTTTCCGAAATCCTTTTGAAGCACCAAGTCCATGGCATGTACGCCGAACGCCGTGGACAGGATCCGGTCAAACGCCGACGGTGTTCCGCCGCGCTGCAGATGCCCCAGGATCGTGGAGCGAGTGTCCCAACCGGTGCGTTTCTTGATCAGTTCGCTCAAGACCTCGCCGATCCCGCCGAGTTTGACGTGGCCGAACGCGTCCACGGCTTCCTGGGACTGTTCCGTGATTTCTTGGCCCTTGTCGTCGAGGAGTTTCGCTCCCTCCGCGATCCCGATCATGGCGAAGTTTTTGCCCTTCTTTTTGAGCCGCTCGACCGCGGCCACCACGTCCTTCACCGGGGTCGGGAATTCGGGAACCAGCACCATGTCCGCGCCGCCGGCGATCCCCGCGTACGCGGCGAGCCACCCTGCGCTCCGTCCCATGATCTCCACAACCAGGATCCGGTCGTGCGACTGGGCCGTCGTGCGGATCCGGTCGAAAGCGTCCGACACGATCTGGACGGCGGTCGGAAACCCGAGCGTGAAATCCGTGACCTCCAGGTCGTTATCGATCGTTTTGGGGAGCCCCACGATCGGGAGGCCCTCCTTGAAAAGTTTGTACGCCACGCCGAGCGTGTCCTCGCCGCCGATGGCGATCAGGGCGTCCAGTTTGAGCGCCGCGAAGTTCTTCTTCGCTCGCGCCGGGCCGTCGGCTTCCTTGTACGGGTTGGTTCGCGATGTCCCGAGGATCGTGCCGCCTCGGAGGAGGAGTTCATCCACCGCGGCTTCGGGGATCGGCATGGTTTCGCCGTTCAACAGGCCCTTCCAGCCCCTCCGAAGGCCCACCACTTCATAACCGTTCGGCTGCGCTTTCCGGATGATCCCCCGGATCGCCGGGTTGAGGCCGGGGCAATCCCCGCCGCCTGTCAGAACGCCTACTCTCGGCATAGAATCGATCCTCTCTTTCGGGCTTAAGTTTTGGTCTCTTTCCAAAGCCAGTTCAAGTATTTTGTATCTCCCGAGGACATGGAAAGGCTCAAGAATTCAGGAACTTCGTACGAGTGAAGCCTTCGGACTTCCTTTCGCGCCTTCTCGAGAAGCGAAGCCCGGGTCTTGATGAGAAGCAGCCATTCACGGCCTTGCCGGATTTTGCCGTGCCAACGATAAGTGGAGCGAATGGAGGGGACGATATTGACGCAAGCGGCGAGTTTCTTGGAAACGAGAGAGCGCGCGATTAGAACGGCGTTTCGCTCGCTTCCGCACGTGACGAAGACCAGTCGAAAGCGAGAAGCCAGCTTCACTGCGGCGTTTAGATTAACAGGTTCCTGAAAAACCCCAAAAACGGCAGGTTGCTCAAAAAGGTGTCAGATGCTAGGCGCTCGTGAAATCGCGACTGAGGCGTACTGAAAGGCAAGTTGGGGACACCCACTGATGGGTGTCCCCTAACTCGGAGCGATTAACGACGCAGATGGCCCTTTTTCAGCGACCTGTTATGCGGTCTTTACTACGTTGGAGGCGTGGAGGCCTTTAGGCCCCTCGACACACTCGAAATCGACGTCCTGGCCTTCGCGCAGAGTCTTGAATCCTTCTCCCTGGATCGCCGAGAAGTGGACAAAGACATCTTTCCCTTCTTGATTGACGATGAAGCCGAAGCCTTTCTTGTCGTTGAACCACTTGACCTTGCCGTTCGCCATCCACAGCCTCCTAAAAACCTAACTCATTGCATCGTATGGTTCCGGACTTTTGTCGTCAATCATTTTGACCGCGCCGTGGGTGTTCCCCTAT
>JAZDIZ010000087.1:0-34126 GCA_043804515.1 Pseudomonadota bacterium
TTGGGATTTCGGCAGTTTGAATGGCAAATACGCCGTTTCCTTCGTGAATTATTCGGGCTAATCGGAACGGCGGAGACGGGCGATCGTCTCCACATGATACGTCTGCGGAAACATATCGTACGGCTGGACCTGGACGGTCTCAAAACCGGACGCGGCGAGGCACTTTAAATCCCGGGCCATGGTGGGAGGGGAGCAGGATATATAAAGGAGGGAGCGGATGCCGATTTTGAGCAGATTCTCCAAGGCTTTTGGCGGGATCCCCTTGCGAGGCGGGTCCACGACGGCCGCCTCGAAGCGTTCCCCCTTGCGTACAAGCTTCTCCAGGATCGTTTCGGCCTTTCCGCCGCGAAACAACGCCCGTGTAGCCAAACCATTGGCATCCGCGCTCTTCTGAGCGGCCAGGACGGCGGGATAGTGCACTTCCACACCCAGAACCGATTTTCCGGTCCGCGCGAGGTGCAGAGCGAACAGGCCGGCTCCCGAGAAGACGTCCAATACGGCTTGGGCGGCGAACGTTTCGCCCCAGGCCAGAACCTCCTCCACCATGCGCTCCGTGATCTCCGGATGGACTTGAAAGAAGAGATCGGGGCGAAGATAAAAGTCGATTCCTTTGACCGTCTCGACGAGTTCCTTCGCGCCTGCCAGGTGGATGAACGAATCTCCGAACGGGGACCGGGCACCGGTCTTGATCGGCGTCAGAAATAGCGAGATGTCCGATGGAAGGTCTTTCAGGCGCGGAAGCAGGATCTTTTCCGCCGCTGCGTTCGGTTCCCCCGTCGCGCTCAATACGACCGCGCACTGGCCGCGCGTCGTGCGGCGGAGAACGACGAACGGGACGAGTTCCGAATCCACGTCGGAAAGACGCACCCGAAGATCTTTCCAAAGTTCATTCAAAGGCTCCTGCGCGATCGGGCAGTCCTCCACGTCCACGATCTCGTGCCGGTTCCAGGCCACGTAGCCTTGAGCGCCTTGCCCGGACCGGTGGAGCGTGAGGCGGTTCCGGTAGCCGAAGTCCGCCTCCGGCTTGATGATGGGTAGCAGCGGAAGCGCGCCGGGGCCGAGCCTCTCGAAGGCATCCCGGATGTGAGCCTCTTTTTGCTCCCTCCAGAATTCGGTCCGCATGTGCTGGTAGTGGCAACCGCCGCATCGCGAATAATATTTGCAGGGGGGCTCCACGCGATGGGGGGATGGTTCCAGAATCTTCTGCGGAACGGCCCGGCCGTACCGCCGGCGCACATCGGTGACGCGGACCTCCACGCGGTCTCCCGGGGCCGTACGGGGAACAAAGAGGGTGAAGCCGTCGGGGTGGGCGACGCCGTCACCGCCGTAAGCAAGCCGTTCGATGGTTACGGTGAGGAGATCCCCTTCCGCGAAGGCCGGGGGCATGAATTACTGGACCATCGAGTCGGGCGCCGAGGCGAGCTGCATCGGATTCACGCCGATCGAATGGAGCGAGCGCTCCCAGAGGGTTTCGGGACTCGAGTCGAAGATCAGGTCGCGCTTAAGCGGTGCGGTGACCCAACTGGAGGCGGCCATTTCCTTCTCGAGCTGCCCGGCGCCCCACCCGGCGTACCCCAGAAAGAAACGGAAGCGCGGGGGATTGGGTTGTTGGCGGTTTTCCGCCAGCCTTTGCAGGGCCGACAGAGAGCTGCTCAGGAACAGGCCGGGCTCGATCTGAAGGCTCTCCCCGGCAAGCGAGGCATCCTCGTGCACGATCCATCCCCGGTCGTTCTGCACCGGGCCTCCCCAAAACACCTTAACCGGTTCGCCGGGGAGCTGGAGCGCGGCGTCCAGGATCTGCGTCAGGGAGATGTTCAGCGGCCGGTTCAAAACGACGCCCATGGCGCCGTCTTTGTTGAACTCCGAAATGAGCGAGGCTGTCTGATGGAAATTGGGATCCAACAGCGAGGGCATCGAAATCAGAATGCATCGCGTGCTTTCTGGTTTCTGCGGAGCGTCGTCCATAGGTTCGGCATTATATCCGACAGATCCGGCGTGCAATAGAGGGCGCGGGGGGAGAGATTGACGGCCCGCCGCTTCGTTGCAATAGTCCGGGCGCCATGATCGAACGCGCGAAGTTCCGGCGGTTTTTCTTCCTGGCGGTATCACTTGCGGCCGCGGCCTGCAGCGGGACCGGGCAGAGCCGGAAAACGGCTCCGCCGGCGATCCTGAGGGACGAAATCGTGGTCGGCGCCGTCACGTCGCTCACGGGGAGCGAAGCCAACTACGGCGCATCCGCCCGGAACGGGTACGCCATGGCGGCGGAAAGGATCAACGCGGCCGGGGGCGTGAACGAGAAGAAGATCCGGATCGATGTGGCCGACGATACGGGAACCACCGAGGGCTCTGTGAATGCCGTCACCCGCCTGATTCACGGGGAACACGCTGTGGCCATTCTGGGCGCCGATTCGAGTTCGCACTCCATCGCCATGGCCGCCGTCGCGCAGGCCGCAAAGATTCCCATGATCACCCCCTCGGCCACGAACCCGCGCGTGACGGAGGTGGGGGACTACATTTTCCGGGTCTGCTTCATCGATCCGTTTCAAGGGGCTGTTATGGCCCGGTTTGCGCGTGAGGATCTGAAGGTAAAGCGCGTGGCGATCCTTCGCGCCGCCAAAAACGAATACAGCGTCGGATTGGCCGATTTCTTCAAGGAGAAATTCGCGTCGCTCGGAGGCCGGGTGGTGACGGATCAGTCCTACGGTGAGACGGATCGGGACTTCATCAAGCAGCTCAGCCGAATTCAGATGGTGAAGCCGGACCTCATCTATGTACCGGGGTATTACACGGACGCGGGCCTGATCGTGCGGCAGGCGCGGGCGATGAGAATCCCGGGCATCTTCGCCGGCGGTGATGGTTGGGATGCGGAGCCGCTTTTTGACGTGGGTGGGGATGCGCTCGAGGGAAGCTATTTCACCAATCATTATTCTCCGGAAGGGGAGGAGCCCAGGCTCAAGGCTTTTGTGGCGGAGTACCGGCAGAAGTGGCACGCGACGCCCGATTCCGGCGTGGCGTTGGCTTATGACGCCGCGATGGTCTTGTTCGAAGCGATGAAGCGGGCGAAAAGCCTTTCGGGCCCCGATCTTAAGGATGCGATCACGCGGACGAAGGACTTCCCAGGCGTGACGGGCGTGATCACGATCAACGCCAAGCGGAACGCGGAGAAGCCCGCCGTCATTCTCAAGATCGAAGGGCGCAAGGCGAAGTACTTAAAGACCGTCGCGCCGTAGCTCCGGATGAAATTGGGGACACGTACGAATTTCGAAGTTCCAAGGAATTTCGCCGGGTTATGAGTCCAAATTCGCCGGCAAGTTCCTTAATTGGTACGTGTCCCCATTTTGGGGTCTCGTTAGCGAACGAGAGCGCGTTCCTTTTCCAGGAGCGCCTTCGCGTCTTTGTGGCCGGGTACGAGCCGCAAGAACGTCTCCAGATATGAAACGGCTTCTTTGTGATTTTGCGCAGCGGTGGCTGTGCGGCCGAGCTCAAGATAAATCCGGGGATATTCCGGGGTCTGTTGGACCAGGGTAAGAAGGTTCGTCCGAGCCTCCGCCAGCCGGCCTAAATGCCGTTGGGCCACGGCGAGGTAGAACTGCGCCAGATTCTCTACCGAAAAATGGTAGTCCTTTCCGAAGTCGTCGATATGAGCAGTGAACGGAAAGTTCCGCGCGGCCCGGATCGCCGCCGTAATTTGGACCTCGGCTTTTTGATACTCCTGCGTGTCCAAGTAGGCTACGCCCGTATTGACCATCCAGTAGGGATGCGAAGGTTGTGTGGCGAGTGCTTGTCGGTACCATTTAAGCTCGGAGGCATAGTCCTTTTGAGCACAGGACCGATCCCCCAGATACTCGTATGCCATGGCGAGCGGGTTTAGGTCTTCTTTTGAAAGGATGGTTGCGTAGAGGTCCGAGATGAGACCGGCCTGCACCGGGTCGAACCCCGCGACTCCCGCTCGAAAATCCATACATTTGGCCAGGAGCATGATCTGGCGGGACAGCCGGTCGATCTTGGAAAGAGCCGGGATCCCCTGCTCCTCGTGATACATCAAAGAGGAATAATCGTCCGTGTGAACGGCGCCGAACGTGTGGCCGAGTTCGTGGGGAAGCGTGTACTTGAGGCCCAGGAAGTCATCGGATGTAAGGACAAGTTTGTTTCCGAAGTAGACACTCATGCCCAAGCTCAAGTGTCCGAATTGGGACCTGTGAATCTCCGCTCCGATCACACCGACGTGAATATCGACTTTCGGATCCGCCAATTTGTCCACCTCGGCGAGGTACGCGTCTGAGTCGTAACCTTTTCCAAGGACGCGTGTTTCGCGGATCTGTGCCAGGGAGAATCGGATCCCGGTGGATTGAAACAAACGGTTCGAATTCTCCACGGCTTCCTGGATTCTTTCCCTCCAGTTCGAATAGATCTTGAACGAAGGGTCCACGATGAACTCGATCGAGACGGTGCGCTCCGACGTGGGTGAACATTGGTCGAAGAGATACGGCCTGATCTCGCCGTCGCACCGGTATCTAGCACACGACTGAGAAGCGCCGGATTGTGGCACCCGTGATGCGGTTCCCTTGCAGTGCTGGTGAATCACGTCAGTCCAATGTTTCGGCGTGCATTCGGGGTCTATGGCCTCGCGATCGCAGCAAAGCGTGATCGTCTTCTGGTCCCAGCTCTTGAGATTGGGGATGATCATCACCGGCCGGTTCGCGTGGCAGGCGCAAAGAACGACGAACAAAATTGGGGACACGTACGAATTTCGCAAGCCCACGGAATTTAACTCGTTTATGAGCTCAATTTCGTTGGCAATTTCCTAATTGGTACGTGTCCCCAATTCGGCACTTACCAGATTTCCAGCCGCTTCTCGGGCGGGAGGTACATCGCGTCGCCCTCCCGGCAGGCATAGGCCTCGTAGAAACCGGGCTGCTGAATGACCTGCTGGTTCACTCGGGCCTCGCCGATGGGGTGTTCGTTCGTGCGCATCTGGGTGTCCAAATATTGCTCCCGCGCCACCATGCACCAGCTACGTCCCCACTGAAGAAACAGCGCCTTCTTGGCTTCGGGCGAGCCCTCGTCCTTCGGGAACGCGGTGCGGTACGCGAACGTGATGCCCACGAAATCGCCGATGTTCTCGCCCTGCGTCTGTTTTCCGTACTCCTTATATTTCGGGTAGGCGGCGTCGAACTGGTCGATCATGGGTTTGCCACGTTCCTTGAACTTCTTTAGATCCGCCGGAGGCATCCAGTCGCGAAGCTTCCCGGTATGATCGAACTTCGCTCCTTGGTCGTCAAACAGATGGCCCAATTCGTGGCCGATCACCGCGCCGATCGCACCCAGGTTCACAAAATCCGGCGCCTTGGGACCGGAATCGTAGACCGGGGGCACCAGGATTCCCGCCGGGTAGTTCAACCGGTTGTCGTTCGGTGAGGCCGATGCGTTCACCGTGAGTGGCCCCCACGGCCAACGCGTCTTGTTGTGCACCGGAAGTTCCTGGAGGATCCGGTCGGAGCGGTTCTTATCGAGCGTCATGATGTTCGCGTAGTGCCGGTCCGGCGAGAAGGCGGCCGGTGGATTGAAGTCCCAATCCTCGATCCGATCGGGTGAAAACAACTGAAGCGTGGCCGTGTTGAGCTTCAGCAGGGCTTCCTGTTTTGCATCCGAGCTCAGCCATGAGTTGCCCGTGAGCGAATCCCGGATCGTGCCGCGCACCCTCTCGATCAAAGCCTGAAGCTTCGCTTTGTCGAAGTGAGGGTACACCCGGGGCAGAAGCTCGAAATCGATCTCGTGTTCAAAACGCCCCATGACGGTCCGAGTGCAGCGTTCCGCGAGTACGGGACGGACCTCGGGGCCTCCTAGGAATTTGTTCCGGAAGGCGAACACCTGGTTGAAAAAGTCGGGGTACGCCTCATCCATGTACGGGTACGCCGAGTGAAAGAGATAATAATCCTTCAGTGTCTCCAGATCGACGGCGGGGACGTCGGTGAGCACCTGATTGTTGAGAAAGTCGAAAGTCCTCTTGTAGATGACGCGAAGGCGGGCCTGATCGGGCACGCGGCTCAAGAGGGCGTCCAATTGAAGGTTCGGGTAAGCCGCCAGGGCTTGCTCTTTGGTCATGACCACGTCGCGTGTCATGATCAGGTCGCGCAAGTCGGCACGGCTCGGAACATTCGGGGCCAGCAAAATCTCGAATCGCACGACGGCCGCGGCCCGTTGATCCGGATTGTCGGCTCCGATGGTTTGGAAGAAGGACCGGACGATGTCCTGAAACGCGGCCATGCGCGTTTTGAATTCGTCCTTCTCGTTCCGCCCTTTTTCGTAATAGGACCTGGCCGGGAAGAAGAGGGGATGGCTCATCAGCAGGAGATCGTCCTTGGTCGAATCATCCAGGTTGTTGTCGATGTCGAATTCGACGAAACGGAATTCCGGCGTCAGCATTTTTCGGGCGGCGTAATCCCGGAAATCCGCGATGGTTTTGATCCCCGCGATTTCGTCTCCGAATCTCCTGACGAGCGACGGTTCCTCCGCCTTTTTGGCCTCCGGGCTCATGCAGGCGGCGTACACGTTCTGCATCCCCTGGACGCGGGGAGACATCCGTTGGGGATTCTGCTTCGCGAGGGCCGCAAGAAACTCCATACGGGTCTTGAGCGTTCTTTCCCTTGCATCGTCAAATGCGAAAGAGTGACTGCTGCGGTCGGGACGAAGTTTGAACGAGGAGATCACCTCGGAGCAGGCGTATTGGTAGAAATCCTGGCAAGGCTTGATCTTGTCGCTTACGGGAAACTCGCGGCGTTTCGGAATTTCGCTGGACGGCTCCTTGGCCGTGGACGCCCCGGGTACGCCGACGAGAGAGACAAAAAGAAGTGCGCAACCGATCCGAACGTGTCGCATGAATCGTGACATGAAAACCCCCATGATTTCTAAAATGAAGCACCAGCCCATACTGAACGTGACGTCATGTGTCAACGATTCTCAAACTCGGAAGAGCCGACGAGTGTAGGAACGGAGATCGGGATTCGCCCACGCCACGCGAGCAAAATGATTGACATCATGCAGCAGACGATTAAAAGCGGATGACACAATACGTTACAAGCAGAGGGAAAAATCGATGAAACAGATTTGTGCCGGTTCCTTGTGGGTCTGTCTCTTGGGCGTTGTGACCGGAGCTTTTGCCCAAGGGGAACAACAGCCAAAGCCCACCGCGCCCGTCCCGCAGTGGACCATTTATGGCTCCGTCAAGGCGGATCTCATAGCCGAAGAGCCCGCAGGCTCGGGGCCTATTACGCTCTATGCCCCTCCCTCGACTCCGTCCCAACACCAACACCGATTCACGTACACGCTTCGGCAAACTCGGGTCGGATTGGTGGGCCCGGGGCCTCAAGTGTTGGGCGGAAAAACGAGCAATACGGTTGAAATGGATTGGTACGGTACTGGGGGCACGGACAACACGGCGACTCCACGGTTGTACCGAGCTTTCATAAAGGGGGTCTGGCCCACATTCGACGTTCTGGCGGGCCAGGATTGGGACCTCAGCTCGAGGCTCTATGCGAAAACGGTGATTTTCTTTATGCCGCCCGCCGGGAATCCTCAGTATCGGCGTCCACAGCTCCGAGCCGTCAAGTCATTCCCGATGAGCGATGATCAATCCGGCTTCTCTTTGGCGGGCGCCCTTGTGCAGCCGCCGCAACGGGATCTGGACAACGACGGCATGCCGGACGGCGATGCTTCCGGTCTTCCGATGCTCGAAGGGCGTATGGCTTTCGAAAGATACAAAGACAAAGGATTCAGAATCCAAAAGCACGACAAGGAAAATGATCCGAGTTTCACATTGGCTGCTTCAGGACACGTCGGGCGGGAGGAAATCTGGACGGGATCCGCCGGCATGCAAACATTCAGGACCTGGTCGGTCACGGGTGAAGCCTGCTTGCCTCTTCCTTTCCACTCGTCGTTCAAATGCGAAGTCTACAGGGGCGACAACCTGGGCTTTAATTACGGGGGGATCTCGCAAGGCCCGATCAAGAAAAAGAACGGAACTTTCGCAGACGTCCACGATCAGGGAGGGTGGGGCCAACTGGAAATCAATACGAGATACCGGACGTTCAAGGACCAACCGCCGGGTCAAGATCCGGTTCCAACGCTGCAATTTCATGTAGGCGGAGGAATCGATCAGCCTCGTGCCGAAGATCTCAGCCCCGGCGATCGGAGCCGGAATATAGCGTGTTATGCCAACGTTTATTACCAGATCGCGACAGCACTTACGTTCGCAGCGGAACAGGTCCAGTACCAGACGAGGTACCTGGGAGGCGAGACCGCCAATCTTTCACGCACGCAGGTGTCGTGCACGTTGGGACCGCTGAAGAAATCGTTCTAAAAACAGGGACGGACGTCGGCCCGAGGACCTCAGCTGCTGCAGAACTGCTACCCGGAAAACGGAAACAAATTCATCAAGTTGGGGCCGAAACACGAATCGGCTATGATTACGCTCGTTTCGGACCTTTCATGCGAAGAACATACCTTCCTTTCCTCGTCTTTCTTTCCGGGGCCTGCGCGCTGGCATACGAGATCGCGTGGGGCCGGATGTTTTCCAATGTGTTTGGGAATTCGACCCACGCCATCGCTCTTGTCGTGGCGGTGTTCATGGCCGGGCTCGGTGTGGGGGCGTTCATATTCGGGGGCCTTGTGGATCGCGCCCGCAAACCCCTTCTGATCTATGCAGCCCTCGAAGCCGGAATCGGCGCTTTCGCTTTTCTCGTCCCCGTTTTCCTCGAAGCCGCGGATCCATGGATCGCCCGCCTGTATGCGGGGGGCGCTCCACAGGCAGGCACTCTTCTGGCCGTCCGCCTCTTAATCGCAACGCTCGCACTCGCCGTGCCCACGTGCCTGATGGGAGCGACGCTTCCGGTCGTGACCAAGTTGGCCGTACGCGGACCCCAGGAGTTTGGGAGGAAGCTCGGCCTCTTTTACGGCTTGAACACGGCCGGCTCGATGGTCGGCTGCGTTCTGACCGGTTTTTTCCTCCTTCCCGGCCTGGGTGTCACGGCCACGTCGTATTCCGCCGCGATTGTGAACGGCCTGATTGCCGTGTCGCTTTTGCTTCTTCAGTTTTCCGAAGATCGGGGTGTAGCGAACGAGCCTCGTAACGTTTCTCCGCCGGAAACCCCACCGGAGATCCCCGCCACCTTGGATCCGGGGACGGTCCGCCTGGTGCAGTTCACGCTTTTTTTCTCGGGGTTCGCCGCTCTCTCCTACGAACTCATCTGGTCCCGCGTTCTGGGCTTCCAATTCCTGACGGGGATGGGCGTGATTTCCTTCACGGTGGTCGTGGCGGTTTTCCTGGGTGGCCTGGCGGGGGGAGGCCTTCTTTACGGTTTGACCGCGAACCACATCCGGAATCCCATCCGGACTCTCGGGCTTCTTCATGTCCTGAGTGCCGCCAGCGTCCTTTTCTTTTTCTGGCTTCTTACGCAGCACGCGCTCTTCCGGCCCATTTTAGGCCTGCATCCGTGGGTGGTCCGGTCGGCCAAGGCCCTGGTCCTGATAGCGGCTCCCACTTTCTTGCTGGGCTACACGTTTCCGCTGGCCTGCAAAATCGTGACCACCGATTGGAAGATCCTCGGGCGTTCGGTTGGGAAGGCGTTCGCCCTCAACACCATCGGCTCCGTTTTGGGGCCGTTGATCACGGGATTCTTTCTGATCCCTCTCGTCGGAAGCGAACCGGTTCTCAAAGGGATGGTTGTTTTCGGGGCCGGAGTCGGTGCGTGGCTGGTCTTGTGGGACGCGTTGGGAGCACGATCCGCCCGGTTTCGCTACCTGGCCGGCGCTGCTTTCGCGGTCGTGGTCGTATTCGCTGTCGCCGGGCCCCGCTCGATCCTCCTTTCCATCATGAACGTCTTCGGTAAGCAGATCGTGTATTTTTCGGAAGGATCCACCGGGGCGTTCATGGCTTTCCGAACGCCCGAGGGAATCGAATTGATGGTCGGGGGCACTTGGGGCGCCGGCACGACTCCGTCATTGACCGCGAACAACGAGATGGCCGGCTATCTCCCGCTGCTCTTGCACCCGGACCCGAAAGACGTGGCCGTCATCTGCTTCGGGACGGGGCGAACGACCAGCCTGTTCGCCCGGAATCCGCGCGTGAGGAACGTGGACGTGGTCGAGATCATGGGCGAAGCCCTCGTGGCCGGGAGGAAATTGTTTTCGCATTACAATGCGGGCGTCCTGGATTCGCCGAAGGTGAACCTCGTTTTGGATGATGGGTTCAACTTCATGAAATACACGCCCCGCCGTTTCGACGTGATCGTCGTCGATCCGTTCATGCCGCGAAACCAGGGTTCCGCGATGCTCTATACGAAGGAATTTCTGGAATTCGCCCGCGGGCACCTCAAGCCGAACGGGATCGTGACACTCTGGGCCTATCCGAGACAAGTCCCCTCCGAAATGTTTCTGAGAGCCTTGAAGACGTTCCAGGCCGTGTTCCCTCATGTCACCGTTTGGAAATCCCCGGACAGCGCCTATCTGTTTTTCGCCGGGTCGCCTTGGCCGCTCGTCATTGATGAGCAGGCCGTGAAGCGGCGGCTGAGCGAACGGCCCCAACGGGGCCGCAGCCGTTATTTCATCGCGGACGCGTCCGGCTTTCTGAACCTTCTCGTGCTGAATGAAAAGCAGGTCCGGGAGCTTCTGGCTCCGAAATCGCTCCCGCTTTTCACCGTGGACCGGCCGGATTTGGAATACCTGATTTTGAAAATGAAGTACCGGGACCGGATTGAGAACCCCGACGGCTAAAAGGCCGCGGTTCGGAAGCCGGGACGAAATTCAATTTGTGACCAAAAGGGAGGAGGGGTTTGCTTGACCTCCTTCTCCCGTCTTTGGTTACGGTTCCACAGCTCTGGTTGCAGGTCGAATTGGTAACAAATGTTTCGAATCAGGGAGAACTTAAGTTGACGGTTTCTTGAACTCGGAAGGTCAGATCGTTGAAACCAAACCATAAAATTTTGGTAGGGTTCTTGCTCGAATGGGGAGTCATTGGAGGCGCAGATGGTTAGATTGAATCGATACTTCCGGAGTCTGGGTTCATTTGTCTTCGCTCTAGCGTTGGCGGGAGGTTGCACAACTTCCTCCGTTCGCGATGCGGGGGTGGCTCGGACCGTTCCCTCGGATACGCGTGAAATGAGTACCGCTGTTGTACCCTTGCTCGATACCGAGGGGTCCACTGGAGTCACATCAGTGATGGCCGGGGTTGTGGATATCTCGCCAGCCATCGACGCACTCGTGAATCTCTCCAACAGCGCGGCGGTTGTGAGTTGGGAGCAAAAGCTGGGCTCCACTCTCTTTCTTTCTTCGGCTTTCTTTGCTGACGGGGGGCCCCTGGATCAATTCTCCGTCTACATAACGCCTGTGTATACCGACTATTGGATAAGGCCAGAGCCGATCCTCAAACAATCGGTTCCGTTTGGTGGAGCGCGGCGGTTCAAGGAAGTTATTCGCCGCGCGAATACAACCTACACCTTGCAGGCATTTCGTAGCGACATGCGGACCTATGCGGTCGATCTGATTCCGGTGGCCAACACGTTCCTCAGTATCGCTCAATCCATGTTCCCGGCTGACTATGGAATCATTCCCAACCAATATCTGCGGAACTCGACTTCCGGTGATGTGCGGCTGGGCCGGGCCGACATGTATTTCGTAGCCGCCAATCTGTTTCTCAGCAGCGCCTTGATCCGCCAAGAGACTTTCTATCAGTTCGGCTCAGGCACGCTGCGTTCGTTGGCGGATGAGAAAAATCCCCAGAATCTGGCCAATCGTCTCAACGCTTTCGTCGGCCAGCTCGACGCCGACTTGGACTATAGAAGACAAGCGGGTTCGTTTTTCCGGCAGGGCCTGGAAACCTACATTGCAGGTCTGGGCAGCTTGAACACAATCAGCCTGACGAATAGCCAGGATCCGCGCGCATCGGCCGCAGTGGATGCCAGCCGGGACATCATAAATGCCATGCTGACGTCGTATGTGAATCATTCGTTCGTATCGATACCCCATGCCAAAACGGGTTCGGTAAGCGCAAACTTCTTCAATCTGTTCGACGGAAACACGCCGGACGGCAGACCTATCGCCTATTTGCCGTTTGTCGTGGAGGCCGGGAAACTCCGTGCCGTGGAGCTCTTTTGGGACAGCTTTCTCGCGAATGTCGTGCAAGGTGGAGGTGCCGCCATCCCGAGTTTGAAGGTGTTTCGCCTGGGTGGGCCGTTGTTTAATGAGAACGTTCTCAGGGGGCTCGCGTCGCGCTTGGGTGCCCTGCGCATCGCGAACAGGGTTGTATACCAGTCGACACCGTATGTTCCCCCTTCGGGCGGGGGGGCCGGGGGTGGTTCCTCCGGAGGTGGAATGCCCGTGCATATTCCTTTTAGAATGGCGGATTAACATCGTGCGAATTGCAGGCCTGAGCGGATGGATATGTGCGGTTGTTGTCATGGTCGCGCAACCATCCACAGGTCTGGCCGCCCCCGGCGTTCGTCTGACGGATCGAGTCCTGAAGATGTATCAAGCTCCGGTGGCTGCCTACTGCCGACAGTCTGAAGGGGCCATCGGGACCTCTGTCGAGAGGACGATCGACTTGGCGAATATGCCGCTCACGCCGTCGCAGCGAACGGCATTTGATCGGCTTCTCAAGGTGAATGGACTGCTCTCGATCCGGCGTTTCATGCGGACGGCCGGTCCTTATGTCCGGCACGTCCATTCCACGTCGGCATCGGAGATCCACCTGGAGATTCGGGCCCCGGGAACGGAACCTGTGATGGCGCGGTTCCTCGTGGATTCCCAAGGCCGGATAGGCGATTTCGCCGTGAACTCTTTTCGTATCGCGCGCAATGTGGATGCGTCCCTGGCTTGGTACATGAGACGCGATGGGCCCGGGCGGACATTGGAACGCCTGGAGGGGGCACTAGTGCGGGAGTATGGGAGTGATGTGCGCGAGTGTCTCGAATCGCTGTCGTTGGAATGAATTCGGGGGCGAGAGCCCAGCTTAGAACCTCAATGACGGCGGAACGGCATCCCGGGCGTCAGTTGTCTTTCGACGTCCTCTAACTTCTGCCTTGTTTGGTCTTCCAGAGTTTTCCCAGCGTTTCTTCGAGATAGGGTCCTAGTGCCGGCGGCATATCCGTTGTCTTGTCCGGCATGTTCTCGAAGACCACATAAGGCACCTTGAAACCCCGGACACTGAGGCAATTGGGGTCCTTCTTGGTGAATTCCTCCCAGTCGGAATCCTTGTAGAGCATCTCCATCTTCAGGTCCTCGAGCGAATGGAACAGGATGCTGTCTTCCATTCCCGGTTTGCGGCGCTTCCGGTTTTTGCGGAGCGATTCCTCCCAGGGGACGTTGATGTAGACCGTGCAGGCCTTTTTGAGCACATCATCGGTCAGGCACGGGTAGGCGTCGCGCCAGCCGCCGTGTTCCGAGCCGCGGGCGAATTCGAAAATGGCGGTCGTCGTGCGGTGATAGTCGGGTTTCCGCGCGAGCTTCTTCGCGTAATTCCGGCATAGTTTCATGATCAGGAAGTTCCAGTAGAACTTGTCTTTGAACGAATAGCCGGGCTGGGTCTCCCCCTTGTACGTGAATGTGGGGTTTGAAATGAGCCTGGCCTTTCCGTGCTTTTCAAAAATGTCATCATCCTCGAATGCGTCCCAGAGAATCGGGAAATCGTCGAACTCCTCGAACTCGCCCACATGGAAGCGGCGGATCCGCTCCTCCAACGGCGTTTTCTTGAGGAAATCGAGGATTTCCGATTTTCCGGATGCCGGCCGGCCGTTGAGCATGATGATGTCAAAGATTTGTCCCGCCATTTGAAGCCCCCTTTAAATGTGAGTCCGAACCCGGGCCGAGAATGTAGCCTCGTCCCCGCCGGAAGCAAAACCAAATGTCTGGGGTTGTGATTCTCCATCGGAACGCGGGAACGAAGCCCGATCTGAGAACCCCGGAGGCTGAGAAGCCGTAGCCTAAAAAACGAGAACGAATTCAATGGGTTGGTGTCAAAGGACGCAAGCCTTCCCCCGACCTCCGTCCCCATTTTTGCCTTCTTCTTGTGCCGATCCGGGCGGTCGAGCATCATTTCGTCATGGACACATCCCAGTTCGCATGGTTCGCGGGTTATTTCGGTTTCGTCCTCTTGCTGATTTTCTCGGTAGCGATTCTGACGGTCCTCGGCCTGGTGCGAATTCACCGGAAGGCGGGGTATCCGGGTTGGACGGCGATCGTGCCGATCTACCATTTCTGGATCGAGATCGGTATCGCCCGGCTTCCGTACTGGTGGATTTTTCTCTTTCTCTTCCCGCTCACGAGCTTTGTGGCGATCGTGATGGTGAACATCCACATGGCGCGAAACTTCGGGAAGGATCTGGGGTTCGGCATCGGGTTGACGCTCCTCCCCGTCGTGTTTATCCCTATCCTGGGCTTCGGCTCCGCGACGTTCCAGGCGAAGACACCCAGCACGCTCCCTTAGAGAGCTTCGAGAAATTGGGGACACGTACGAATTCTGTGCGAACGTGAAATCGGGGACGGAGGCCGGACCGAGAATCTCAGCGGCTGAAGAGCCGCGTCAGGATGAAGTGCAAGCTCCGGGAAGGCTCTTGCGACAATCTTGCTTGGAACCGGAGCCACGGTAGTAAGTGCACTCATCAAGCTTTTGTTTGCAGAACATCGGAAGAACGGCTTTCCGAAGTTTCTTTAGAACGGTAAGTAGTCTTGGATCCGTCAGGCTGGACAAACCCGTCTGGATCGCGCCGCCTGTGCCGTCCTGTCCCACCAGAACGGCCGCATAGTTGAAGCTCGAGTACACACAGGACTCGCTGGTTTTTGTGGCTTGCGCAAAATTGGATTTCGGCGCATCGGGCTGCGGAGGCATGAACCCGTCCACCATTCTCAGGAATGCCGCTTTGAGAGCGCCGAGTGCGTCGTTGCCCGCCGTGTCCGTTTGAGCCGTGACCGTGTTGCGCTGGTAGTCCGGCTCCAGATCCGAGGGGTCTTCAAGCCCCGCCCAACTGTAGAAAAACAGGGGCCCATTTTCGTAAACTTTGATGTTTGCATAAAACGCTCCCAAGGCTCCGGCGTTTGAAACCAGACAGTGGAATTCGCGATCGCCGGTATCCGTAATCAATGGAATAAAGATCGGCTCTTGCATGTTGTTGAGCGTGAAGAGGAATGCCCCCTCCTGTCCGCCGTGTTGACCCTTGATGGCGAGGAACGGAATCTGAGCCTCATGGCTGTATCGCTTGGCGCGGCCTTCCAGAGTGAACGTCTCGATGCGCGCATCCAGAAATCCCGCATAGACTCCCACGAGAGTGCGAATTTCATCCTGAGTTCCGGAAAAGGAAACGTCCGGGTTGAAAAAGAACGCTCCCAGAATCAAACCTGAAAGCGCGAAAATTCCTGTTCGTCGTGCCGTCACTTCACACCTCACTTGGCGGATTGCATGAATGGAAACCTTTGATGGCAAGAGTTCGCATGTTTCATGCCACAAAGATCGAACTGCAACCAATTAATATGATGAAAGATTTTCAGAAGCCTGTCGCGGCCACGCCTGGCAAGGAGCGGCGGCGGAGTCCCACTTGGGGAGGCACCGTCCCTTCATCTTTCAAGTCGGGGTCCAAAGGGCGGAGTGGTTTGGCCAACCTCCGTCCCCGATTTCAGTGGTGAGCTTTCTGGTGCCGTCGTAGGGCTATGAGGCCGGCGAGGCCGAGAAGCAAGAGGGTCGCGTCGCCGGCGCCGACAATGCCGCAACCGAACACCGAATCCCCCGTTACGCTCACGGAATTACTGGATGCGAGCGCCGAGTCGGCGACTCCCACGATTTCGACCGTGGAGGGATCGGTGTCTCCGAGATACGTGAAGGACCCGTCGTTCTCGAGACGGAGATCGACCCTCAGTGTTTCATTGAGAGACGTGGCGGAAATTAACAGCTCGTCCAGGGGATTCAGCTGCATTTCGACCGAATTCGTCTGCGCGGGACCGTTGTCGATCGACAAACTCGCGGTGCTGTCGAACTGGCCGTCGCTCAGAGCGTCGATCCGGATCCCCATCGGGTCGGACAAACCATGCGTAGACGTACCCGTCAGAACGGAAATGCGGATCTTGAGCCGGCGGTTCACCTGAATCGAGAAAGGAGAGCTGGACGACGTGGCCCCGTCATCGTCCGTAGCGGTTGCGATGGCTTGGAACGTACCGGGCGCGTACGTGTGCTTGACCGAAGTGCCACACGCGGCACGGGGCGAACCATCCCCGAAGTCGATGAAACAGGAGATCACCGTACCGTCGGAATCGGACGCCGAGGCCGAAAACGTCACGACACCGGACGAACCTTTGACAGCCATCAGGCTCACGTTCGGAGGAAAATTGGGCCCCGGAGGAAGAGCCTGTGTCGTGGCGGAAGCCACATTGGACGCCGCCGAGAGATTGCCCGCCGCATCCTTGGCTTTGACGGTGTAAGAGTACGACGTATTGGCGGAAAGTCCCGTATCCGAATACGTCAGGGCCGATGTCGTGGAGCCGATCAACGACCCACCCCGGTACACGTTGTATCCCGTCACAGCCACGTTGTCGGTCGAAGCGCTCCAGCTCAGGTTGATCTGCGACGTCGATGCAGCCGTGGCCGTAAGGTTGGTCGGCGCTGTCGGAGCTTGCGTATCCGGAACTGCGAGCGTCGTGGCCGAGGCCGTGTTGGACGCCGCCGAGAGATTTCCCGCCGCATCCTTGGCTTTGACGGTGTAGGAGTACGACGTATTGGCGGCAAGTCCCGTATCCGAATACGTCAGGGCCGACGTCGTGGAACCGATCAACGCCCCACTCCGGTACACGTTGTATCCCGTCACAGCCACGTTGTCGGTCGAAGCGCTCCAGCTCAGGTTGATCTGTGAAGTCGACGCCGCCGTAGCTGTGAGATTCCCCGGCGCCGTAGGAGCTTGTGTATCCGGAGCCGAAGGCGTGAGGCGAAGTTTCCCATAGCCCCAAGCGTGATTGGGCACGGAACCAGTGAAGGAATCAGCCAGCGCGTTTTGGATGAGTCTCTGCCGGACACCTCCGATGCAACCGGACCCTTCATCCGGACAGAGATGCGGCGTCTGTTGGAGCATCAGCGCGACCGCGCCCGTGACATGGGCCGCCGCCGCGCTCGTGCCCCGATAGATCCAGTGGACGCCATCGGGCATCTTATCGGTACCAGAGATCGTCGCATTCGCCGAAAGCGAGGCCGACACTCCCTGGCCGGGGGCCGCCACGTCGGGCCGCTGCACTCCGTCCCGTCGCGGGCCGGGGGATGAGAATGCGGCGATGTCCGGGGGCGGTGTCGGGTATGGGGGGTACCCTGGGAGGCCATTAGGGTAATAGTCAGGGTAATATGTGTAGCAACCCTCGACAATTTGCCACCAGGTCTTCGTCGTGTAGGCACCGGCCGAAATCACCGAGTCGCCCGTGGCGGGACTCATCACGAGATCGGTGTAGTTGATCTGTGACGTGAACACGGGGGCGACCCCGTTGTAGGGGGAACCGAATTTCCAGCCCGTGATCCACGCATCGAGCGGTTCATTTGTGGAGCCGGTCAGCCGCTGCACGTCCAGTGTCCAGGTTCCCGCGCTGGGCTTGACACCGTCGCCCCGGTCCCAGGTCACGAAAAGGATCTGCTTCGCTCCTTTTGAATTTGTAGCAAGGTCGTTATCCACATAGAAGCTCCCGTCGGTGGTATAAAGAACGTTGTGCGGGGTGCCCGGAGCGATCCAGCCGGTCGTAAAACCGTTCGGAGTCGTAAGCTTGGCATTGAACATGGCCCCGGGGCTGTGCCACGCCTCAATAGAAAGGTACTCGGAAGTATAGGCGTTCGGCGTATACGCGGGGATCGTGAACGTGATCGTGGCCGATTGGCCGCTCGCCAGGTTGACCTGAGCGTGCATCGCTTTTCCGCCGTTGTTGCCTGCCGCGGCGACGATGATCTTGCCCGGACCGGTCAGCGCCGACAACGCGGTATCGAAATTACTGCCGCCGTCATGCGCGCCGTTGTCGTCGCCCCAAGCGACAAGCACGACCGCGTCTTTCCCCAGACCCGCGGCCCTCTGAAAGATGTAGTTCACGCCATTGATGGCGTCATTTTCGCTAAGGCCCGCTCCCTTCACGATGATCAGGTCGGCCTCGGGGGCGATCCCGACGTAGGTGTACTGCGGAACACTATGGCCCGTGGCCCGGCCGTTGCCGGCTGCGATGCCGGCCATGTGCGTGCCGTGGCCGTCGGCGTCAATCTCCGTGGCTGTGCCGGCGTTGATCTGATCCTCGGTGAACTCCTTCCCGCAGCAGAGGGATAGGCCTGGCGGCCCCGTGCCGAACACGCTCTGATCCCAGAGGAATTTCACGCGCGTTCGACCGTCGACGGTACGGAAATCGGGATTGGCGAGATCGATGCCGGTGTCCACAATGCCGACGACGACTCCGTTGCCCGTGAGCCCGGTGTAAGGGGGTTGCGTTCCACCCCACACGGCGGGTGCGCCGATCTCACTCGCGCTCACATCCAGCAGCGGTCTCAGCTCGTTAGCCGCATTGATGGCCTCCACGCCGGGCACGTTCAGCAGCGCCGGAATCGCGGAGAGGGGTGCCTGGGCCGTGGTGACCGGACCGGCCTGTGTCCCGACTTTGACGCCCAGTGCGGCCAGGTCGGCGCGCTGGACTTTGCCGCGAACAAGGAACGAAATCTCCTCGGCTCCATCCACCGTTTTGCGGATCAGCGTCGGATCGGCGACTCCGCGCATCCACATGTGGGCGAGCATCGGATCGAGGCGGGGATCGAGACTCGGGTTCGACACCTCCGGCTTGGTCACGCCCGGACCAACCGCAGGGGAATCGGAGGATCCGTTGCAACCGAAAATTCCCCAAACCATCAACGTGATAGAAACGAGGTGGTGCCTTTTCATTCTTTTCCTTCGTCCCTTCTCTCGTAACGCAATGTGCGTGCCATCCGTTTTGAACGTTCTGCTCTCCCGTAGGAGGTCTCGCGCTGTGCGCACCGCATTTTTTGCAATGGAGGTCGGCCTTTGTGTCGCTTTTTCACGTGGGCCGCAGGAAAGAAGTAATCGGAACCTTTGTGGATTACGGCGCCCGCGGATCATTATTATCCGCTGATGGAAACAAAACTTCCGGGATTTGCCGTGCAAGCGAACGGGAGAGGCTCTCAAGGGGGAGGAACCCGGGGAAGGAACCCGGGCTAAGAATTTCGGCACCTAACTGCGCTGAAAGATGAGTTCCCCCCTGCAATTCTTGCGTGGAGTCCGGAGAGCGGGGATCGGGGAGCTTATTAAATTCCAACGATACCGGACCCTTGCACAGCCGGCGCCGAAAGCGGACACGGCATGGAGTTTGCTTTATCCGAAGATAACCGCATGATCCGACGTACCCCAAGCCGATGGAAGTGGTTGATCAGCCTCTTGGCGCTGGTCTCCTGCGCCTCGCAAACGGCGCCCAACCGCACCGTTGTCTTTTCAAAGAGCGCCATGCAGGGTTCCTCGGTTCTGATTGCTGCGATTGAAGCGGCACCGGACGGTTCCGTTTCGATCCTGGAATCGACGGATTTCCAAAGCATCGACCAGTTCGAATTCTCGGGAAGCGTACCCAGCCGCCCGGGAATCCTTGTAGCTCTCCTCTCTTTTGCCGAGGATCTGACCGGACAGAAGCCGAACTTCATGACCGATGGAATCATCCCGTCGGGCTATCGGGCGCCGGCGGTCGGCCAGATCTTTTACGCGGACGTCGCCGGCGGATCGAGCCCCACGCTGCTGACTTCGGACGACACGCACTCGGCGCTCCTGAACCAATTTGCGGCTCTGGTGGCCGTCGTGATCGACAGCGCCCCTCCACTGACGCCTACGGCCACACCGACGCCTACGGCCACGGCGACACCCCCCGAACCCGTCGTTACCGTCAGCGGGACCCATATTGATGCCCGATATAACGATCCGCTGTCCCCAAGCCGCCTTCATATCCATGACGGGATCATCGACGATTGCAAAGACGCAAAAGATCCCCAAGGCATTTCCGACCCCGATTGCCGTTTCCATTACACCTGGTGCTCTTCAGGTGACAAAGTGATCGAATCGGTGCAGTTCGATTTCCCCGTTGCCATTCAAATCAGCGGTGTCGAGATCTGGTGGGCGTTCAACACAGTCCAGAACGATTACATGGAAGCCCAGAGAATTGACGTGAAGACGTCCCCGGATGGAACGACCTGGTCCCCGTCCCCGGCCGGGCAGATGACATGGAATTGGGACGGTACCACTCCTATTCCTCCGAGGAACCCTTCTTCTTCGCTGACGTTCGGTGCCCCCATCACGCTCAAAAGCCTGAAATTTGAAATGCCGCGCTTCTGTCCGCTGCCAAGCGGGACTTTGGGGTGTGGCTACCCAACATACGCCTACTATTTCTGGGTCACGGAAATCGGCTACACGCTGATCTGGCCGTGACGAACGTCAGTCCCGTGAGTGGAATCAGGGACAAACCCCAGGCTGAAAATTTCAGCGGCTGCAGATCCGCGGCCCGAGAAGCGGGAACGAATTCATCAGATTGGGGCCAAGGGGCGGAGCCTCTTCCCCGACCTCCGTCTCCGATTTCACGGCTCGCGCATTGATTCCCCCGTTCCGGTCCGATCAGGCGGCTTTTCGGATCCGTACTTCCGCAATCAGGCCGGCGGCCTCGATCAGCCGAAGCACACGGTCCACAGTGATCTTTTGGAGACTTCCGGAGAGGATCCCGGTGACCGCGCTTCGAGGGAGGCCGGACCGTTTGGCCA
The DNA here is from genome assembly GCA_043804515.1 of Pseudomonadota bacterium. Classification (GTDB taxonomy): domain Bacteria; phylum Bdellovibrionota_G; class JALEGL01; order JALEGL01; family DATDPG01; genus JAZDIZ01. Next base: position 20,792 of record JAZDIZ010000087.1, read on the forward strand.
AAAGCGCATGCGTGAGACGATGCTCCAGCGCAGCCTCGACCACGGCAGCAATTAATTGGGCCTTTATGACGGCTTCCGAACTCCGCTGCCGAGAAATCCGAAGTGTTCTGGCGAACTCTCTTGATCCGGCCTTCATGGCTTTTCCGCTCCTAGTCTGTTCTGAACGAGTTCCATCGTTCGGTCAGGCGTCCGCTCCATTGTCTTTTTGAACGCGTGAAGAACGTGCACCGTCCCGGAACTGGTCCGATAGAACACGCGGTACGTTCCTGACCGATCTCTCAATCGCAGTTCGTGAACGCCAGGCGCGATACGGGGCATCGGACGGGACAAGGGCATCGTCAATGTCAGCCCCGCATCCAACCGGGCCAGCGCATCGGCCAAATCGCCGCGGATGGTCTCCGGAAGCTTCCTTATCTCCCGTTCGCACGGCCTTGAAAATCGAATCAAACGTCACCTTCCGAATGTCTCATAAATAAGACATCTATTCAATAGGGCATGCGTCTACGTTGCATCGGGCATGCCGGGAGGAGCGCTCATTCATTGGGGAAGGGATGGGGGGCGGGCCCGGTTTCGATCCGCCGGTGTCTGGAATCCGGCCTCCGGGTTTCCGTTGAAGAATCGGTTGGAGTCGGGTTGGAATTGGGGACGGAGCCCGGACTGAGAATCTCAGCGGCTGAAGAGCTGTGGCCCGGGAAACGAAGACAAATTCATACAGCCGAGATCAAAAGGGCAGGGTGGTCTTCCCAAGTTCAGTCCCCTTTCTATTTCGATTTCCTCGCGCGTCCGCGAAATTTCGCTAGGGAACGACCGGCTCGGGCCGCCCCCAGCCCAGCTGCACTACCTCGAAATCGTCCGCGGAAAGGCTCGCGAACGCAGGATTGATGATGCCGCTGTCCCAGCGTGCGTCCATCGTGCCGGTGACGGCAAAATCCGAGCCGCCCATGTCGGTGACGATCAGCCCGTAGGTTTTCATGGCGCGGAAGATCCTCTGGATCTGGTCCGGGTAGCCGGAGAGATCGACCGTGGGCTTGAGCCGCAGGCGTGTGCCCAGCGGCGGCGCGCCGGACGCCCCCCACGCGGTGTGCGAGGCGGGCCAGACATGCCCGTTCACGGCCCACACATTACAGCGGAAGGCGTGCGTGATCTCGCCCGGGCCGGACGCTTCGTCGTAGCGCACGAGTCCGGGAAAGATGGCGATCCCCGCCGCGTCGGCCGAGGTCCAGCCATCGGAACGCGGGGCGCCGCTGGAGAGATCCCATATAGCCCCCGAGCCCGCTCGCAGCCTACAACGCCGGTAGCGCCCCGCCCTCACGTGCGTCCCCGAATTCCCAAGATCAACCTGGATTGAAAATTTGGTTGCCAAGATGCCTTTCGCGTCGTTAGCATACACAAATCCTTTTTGTTAATGGCAGAATCGGAAGGATGCATCCAAGGAGGAGTTATGAGAGGGCAGAACTACGGAACATTGTTGGTTTTGATCACTCTGGTACTGGCGTTGCATTGTGGCGGATCAAATTCTAACAACAGCCCGGGCGTTGCCGGATTGGCAACCCAGATTGAGACGATTAGCAACGACTTTGTACCCGAATCGCTTGACTATTCGTCATCGTCACAGTCGCGCCTGAACCCGTCTTCACCAAGGTTCGCCAGCAGCGGCCCATGTGTCGGAACAGATCTTTTCGGCTGTCAGCCGATCCTTCTTCGCATCTATATCGCGATCAACCAGCTCTTCGCCGGTCAAGCCGTAACAACCCTGGATGATGTCGGCTCCCACATGACCGACATTGCCGACGGAACATCTGGTACCGTAACGGAAGATACTCAGACCATTGAGTACTCAAAAACCAGCGACGCCGAATTTTCTGTTCTTGTGAAGACCAACGACGGAACTCCGTTCGCCTATCTGTCTCTGGCCGATTCACAGTTTACGATGCGGCTGGATATATTCGCACAGCCCGCCGATACGAGCGGAAGCGGACCAACGGAAGGCATCTTTGAAATCAGTGGAACGTTTACCGACGAAAACCATTGGACGGTTGTAAGCCAAATGATCGGAATGAATTGCCAGTCGGATGATGTCGGCGCGCCTCAAAACATTCGCGTTCGAATGGAAAAGGCCGATGGTCTTTGGACCGGCAAAGCCATGATGTACTTGCCACGGTGGGCGGAAGATTACACGTGCGACACGACTCCGACGGATTCAACTGGCATGGTCATCTACACGGATTTTGTTGGTGATGCCACGGCCGCGAAAGTGAGTGTGTTCGCTATGCGACCTTCGATCACGGATCTATCGAGCATCGATATGAATGATTACGCCCTGAACGACTTGTCGGCGAATTATCCGGAAGTCATCCAGGGAGCCGACCTCTCAGCGTACGAGAATCCGTTCTGCAATCCATCTTCAACCGACATCGCGGTTTGGAACGATAACTGCAGCGGAACGTCTTCTGCCGTAAGTGAGGCAAGCTTCGGTTCAGCGACGGATTGGCTTGATCCCAGCGAATTTGCAGCACTCACTTTGGCGATTCCTACAAGCCTTTGAGCGATTTTAGCCGGTCTGCTGTTAACTCCTCCAGCATCATTTTTTATGGAATCGAGGACGCTTCTTTCGGCATTTCATCGAGCCCACGAAGTTTGTATAAACCATTAAACCAGCTCAAGATTCCCCTAATGCCGGGGTGGCGAAATTGGCAGACGCACAGGACTTAAAATCCTGAGTTTCCGAAAGGGAACGTGCCGGTTCAAGTCCGGCCCTCGGCACCATTTCGACGGCCCCCTTCCTTGGGGGGCGGCGGAATGGTTTTCGGGTCATGAGAGAAACCGCTAGCCGAGCCCAGCGCAGTTCGTGACGGCAACGAGCATCATCAAAGATCTGTTGTTTGAATTATTGAGGGCCATGGCTTCGACCCAAAGCGCTTGGCGAGGCGCATACCTTCAAGTCCGGCCCTCGGCACGGTCTCAGGGATTCCCGCACATTGCCTTCTGTGCCCATCGGCGTACGCTGCGGCGTTCTTTCACTCACAGCTTCCTAGGAGCGAACCATGAAAACGTATGCCTATGTTCTGGTATCCACCGAACCCCGCAAACACACGGAGACGTATAACCACCTGTGCGACATCCCCGGCGTGAAATCGGCGCATCAAACAACGGGCCGGTATGACGTAATTCTCTGGTGCGAAGCCAACGATGCTTCCGCGATGTCCAAGATGGTCATCGACAAAGTCCGTGGGGTCGACGGGATTCGCCGGACCGAGACGCTCTTTGCGTTTGACCGTTCGAACTAGCCGTTCTTTGTAAATGGGGAGACGCCCTTTTGGGGGTGTCCCCAGCGGCCGAAAAGTGTGATTTCCGGATCGACCGTGAATCACCGGCCGCCGATACGAGTGTTGTTACCCGTTCTCTGTGTCGCCTTCGCTGTCGGCATTTTTGTATCGACCCGCGCAGGTGAAAAGGACGCCCTGGAAAAGTGTCCGCACGGGGACGAGGCCATTCACAATCCAAAAACGGCGGACGGTCGCCCCGCCCTGGATCTGTCTTCACAGCGTGTTCAGCGACACCGGCGCAATTTACATCGCCGCTGGTGCTATCGCTATTTGGCTCCTGGGGGAAACTTTCCGTAGTACTGGGCATTCAAGAGCTTGCCCCAAGTCGCTCTGGGATTCTCGGAAAGGCTCCCGATCATCCAAAGCAAATAGGGATACCTTCCGTCCATTCGATTCAGGTCGCAGCGAACCCCGTGAGCAATCCTCGGCAAGGCGTGACAAGAGGCCTTGGCTTCGGCGCCCACATGAAACTCAATGCGAGAGTTTACGGGGGCGTCGGTTTCGCCGACGATATTCATCAGAAGCCAGTTGTGAAATTCGTCACCTCCGGGAAGAAAGATCATCGGTCCGCGTTTTTTACCCTCGCGCATATACCGGATCGGAACCCCCACAAGTGACTCCGCAAAGTGGATGTCGGCGATGGACATCGTGAACATATGAATCGGCTTCATCCCTTCCACATATAGAAACACCTCGGAATTAGACTCGCCCGACTCTGTCGAGATCACAGGCGGAAGAAAGGACTCGGATTGCACGGCGGACTCTCGATGACCGGTTTGTCCGTCGGTCGGATCCCCATCCAGGACATCGGAAGCGCGTGCCACCGAAATGGGAGCTGAAACTAAGATCAACAGGCCAAGGATTGCGAAAATACGGCTCATGCTTTCCCCTTTGTACGACTTGCCGCAGTGCGTATAAGAATTTAGCGAGAAGATCAAGTTCCAGGAGATATTCTTCAAACGATGGCCACGCTGTCTTTTGTGATCACAAAATTGCTCTGGTTCCTTTTCAGGCCTGACAATCTTCTTGTCTTCGGCCTTGTCTTTGCCGTGATCGCGCTTCGGACGCGCCTCCACAAATGGGGCCAGCGGGTTCTCATCATTATTACATGTGTTTTTGTAGCGCTTTCATTCCTACCCATTGGGGACGTCCTGATCGGAACGCTTGAGGATCGATACCCGTCCCCGGTGTCGCTTCCTGAAAACGTTGAAGGGATCGTGATCCTTGGCGGAGCGATCCAGGCCGATGTTTCCGCGGACCGGCATGTGATGGCCTTCTATCCGGAAGTGGGGCGTCTCACGGGCGCCATCCCGCTCATGCGAAAATTTCCTCATGCCAAAGTCGTGTTCGCCGGCGGATCTGGGGCCCTGTTCGATCAAACACTCCGCGAGGCGGATTTCGCGAAGCGGTTCTTCTCCGATCTGGGGCTCGACACGTCCAGAATAATTTTTGATCGGGACTCTCGAAATACGTTCGAAAACGCCGTAGAGACAATAGAACTCGGACAACCCACCGGCACACAGCCGTGGATTCTCGTCACATCCGCGTACCACATGCCGAGGTCCGTCGGGACGTTCCGGAAAGCGGGGCTGGAGGTAATCCCATATCCTGTGGACTATCGGACGGTCCGCTCCCGGATCTTTCGATTCTCCCCGGGTCTCTTCACGTCCGCCGACGTCATTCGCACCGCCGTCAAGGAATGGGGAGGGTTGATCGCCTATTATCTGATGGGACGGACGTCCCAATTCCTGCCGTAGGCTAATGCGCCAGTTGGTCGCACACGACGAAGTGCTTGCCGAAGGCTCTCTTTAGGTCACCGACGGTCGGCATGTCGGCATTCGATGCGGCGTATGTCTGACTGAGCGGTTTGATTTTGTTTTTCTCCAGAACCGCCGTTTTTGAACAGAGAACACCCAACACGTTTTCTTCGTTGTCTTTAAATTTCAGATGAACGTTCAATGCGTTCGGATCGTTGGCCTCGATCTTGGCGACGTAGAACTCCCGGTTTACGTCGACCGTCCATTTCTTGCCTCTGGATTGCACTTCCAGGCGGCACGTCGACTCAGTTTTGGAATAATTATTTCCGATGATTCCCCCGGCTTTCAGAAAGTTCCCTTTTTGAAACAGAGGGGCGGAGTCTTTGGCATCCAGCTGGATCGCTTTTTTTGACTCCAGATAAATCCCGTCGGAAGCCGCCACCACGGCCAACGAAACGCCATCGGCCACTTCCTTGTCCGTCTTCGGACACTTTTTGGACCCGTCCACGTAGGTGAGACGTTCCAGCTTCGTCGCTGGGGCGGTCTTCGGAGGAACAGCCGGTTTCTTGTCTGCAGCGGTCGGAGTTTTATTCCCCTCTTTTGCCTTTGTGGCCGGTTTCTCCTTCGACGGTGGAACAATAGGTGTTTCCGGTTTTTGTTTGTCGGGTGCACTCTTCTTTTCGTCTGAGGGTTTCGGAAGCTTGAAAGTGTCCAAACTCGCTCCTTGCGATTGTGAGGCGGCCGCGACGGTCCCATGCGTGATCACCGCCGTGTCCGTGAACTCCTTTTTGTGGTGACAACCTGCGACCAGAACGAGCAGAAAGACGCCCAAGAGTGCGCTTGGAACACGAGTTGTGGACGATCGAGACATAGTCCTTTCCCTAAGAATTAACTCAGTTTCAAGCTCTATGCCAAGGAGCGAGCCTTTAACTGACTGAAATTGTTTTGATTTTTCTATAAGCCGAGCTGGCGAGCTGCGATATGGGCGTGCCTTGCCGCAGTTCTGAGGTATGTTCTCCTCTCATGGGTTTCAGGCTGGTCCAGCGTGACGTGATCGGATTGGTCTATCACTTGGTTTCCGAAGAAGCGCCGGACCATGTCCGGAACTTGTACCCGTTCAAAGCCCCCCGCGAGTTCGAAGCTGACGTCGAGTATGTAAAGGCTCACTTCCCGGTCGTGTCCTATGAAGAGGCCGCGAAAGCCAGAAAGGGCGAGGGGCAGCTTAAGCCCAATTCGATTCTGTTCACGGTAGATGATGGCTTTCGCGAATGCATAACGGAAATCGCGCCGATCCTGAAACGCCATAACATTCCGGTGGTTTTTTTCGTCTGCACGGATTTTCTGGATAACCGGCATCTCTCCTACCGCTCGAAAGTGTCTCTGTGTATCGAGAAGGCTAAGGGTCTGCATGCTACGCAACTCGAAACGGTCCGTCGGGAGATGGAAAATGCCCACCGGGAGCAAAAAGACTTTAGGTTGTGGCTTCTGTCATTGTCCTGCGACGAAGAGGGACTGATCGACGGCGTTTGCGAGCGGCTCGGCGTGAATGTCACGGAGTATCTCGACCGGCGCAGGCCCTTCCTGACTTCCGCGGAGGTCCAAACCCTTTCCCGTGACAGATTCGTCATCGGGGCGCATTCAACGAAGCATCCGGATTTCCGGCGCCTCAAACCGGACGAGATGGAGCGGGAGATCGTGGAATCGTGCAGGGCCGTTCAGAAGTTAACGGGGCAAAAGGAAGTGCCGTTCGCGTTCCCGTTCGACGGGGCGGGCGTGGATCGGGAGCTCTTGGCGCGGCTTCGGAAAACCTACCCGTTCATCGGGCTGATCTTCGACATCCACGGGTTCCGTCCGGATGCGCCTTTTGTCGTGAACCGGATCTGGGTGGATAAACCCGGGCCGAGCAATTCCGGCTCAAATCTCCCGCGTCTCTTTAGCAGGGCATTTCGAAGGTATCTGCTCTGGAGGGTCTGGCGTTCCTGCTTCTTTGGAATTGGGACGTTAAAGCGCAGAACCTGATCTCGCTCATCGTAATCCGATAGGTTCTTGATATCTAATAGGTTCCGAACGCGAACGGATACAATGGCTTTTCTGTGTAATTGGCGCCTCCCAATTCTAGTTTCCTTCTTAAGCTTGGGTGTGATCGTCTGCTCCAGCAGTATTTCCGTAAGCCCACATCAGGGGAACGGAACGAGTGGAACCGCGAACCCCACGTGCCTGGGGAGCGAATCGGCAAACAAGCTTGCGCAAGAGGACCAGACGCCGGTTCAATACGTGACCATCGGAGGGGAAAGCGTCGGCATTTACGACCACCCGAGGATCTGGCTCAACCCGACCTGGATCGACGCCCTGAAAGCCAAAGCCGTGTCCTCGAATCCAATGTGGGCCAGCCTGGATGAGACGAATACCGAGCACCTGAACGACTACACGAACAAGGCCAGCGCTTCCATCCTCCTTAACTTCGCTTTAGGTTTCGTCGTGTCGGGGAATCCGAATTATCTCACCGCGGCCAAGAAGGTTCTTTCGAATTTTCAAGACAACGCGATCTACACTCTCCCCGGAGGCGACCAAAGCGGCTGTCTTAACGGTGTCATCGATAACGGCTCGATCGACCTCATCTACATCGGCGCCGCATACGACTGGCTGGCGGCCGACCTGGGCGAGCCGGACAAAACGAATATCCGAAACTGGGTGTTTGACACGTTCATCCCGTTCCTTAGGCAGTGCCATTATTGGGACGACCCGGACCACAATCTGGGGCACACGAAATGGATCGGCGAACTCATCTGGAGCCTCGCGACGGTGGGCGACGACTCTCGTGCGAACGACATTCTGGATTACCGGTACACGTTTTGGCGGGATCAGATGGCGCCGATCTTCGACCGGACATACCCCGGCGGGCACAGCTACGGCGGAAGCGGCTACGGCTACAACCGCAGTTACAAGTACGCCCTCTACGGGATGGAAGCTCTCACGACGTGCACGACGCTCAACGGATATGACGGCCATCCGTGGGCCGTGGATGGAATCTGCTACCGGATGCACAGCGTCCTTCCGAGTCAGGCCGCTTTTCACTCCGATTGGGAGGTGGCCGACGCTCACTTCAACGAGGGAAGGATGAACGAGAACGAAGCCCTGATGGTGCGCCGGTTCCAAGGCTCACAGGAAGCCAAGTTCGGCCAATTCTTCCTGACCGACGTGTTCAGGGTGGAAGAATCTTCAGGCTCCTGGTCGGCCGGGAACCCGATCAACGCCCTGTACGCGGGACTCTGGTTCCTTTGGTACGACCCGGCGTACGAGAAGGAATCGTACTTCACCGAGCCCACAGCATACATGGCTCCCGGATTGGGCGTCGGCTTCAGCCGCACGAGCTGGAGTGATACGAGCTCGGCCTGGGCCAGCTTCTCCGCAGCCCCTTTTATAGGGGATCACCAACTGCACAACGATGGAAGCTTCAAAATTTGGAAGAATGGCGAATACCTGGTGATCGAAAACGGGTCCTGTTACGCGGGACAGAACTCGAATGAGACGCCACCCGATACGAACATCCTGTTCGTCGGGGACGGAATGAACACGCAGTACGATGAGCTTACCGGCGGGATCCGCAGGCGTGAAACCAGCAACGGATCGATCACGAAATTCTCGCAGGGGACAACCTACGCCTACTTCGTGGGGGACATCGGCGACGCGTACGACCCCGATTATTATCCCATGAACAGCTTCCAGCGGATCTGGACGCACTTTCGGCCCGCCAGCGGAAGCAGTGATGACTACTTCGTTCTGATCGATCGCGTGGACGGGGAGTCCGCCTGGGCGAAGAAACAATATGTCTACACGGCCTACGTTCCGACCGTTGCGGGGAAAGACGCCACGATAACGACGCCAACGGCCAAAAACCGCCTGGCCGTGCGATCGGTTCTTCCGGACAATGCGACGGTGGCGAAGGAAGACGTGACGGACAAGACGGAAACCTGCCTGACCCAGGAAGAAAACGACCATCCGTCTAGGCTCACGATCAGCGAGGGCTCACCTCCCCAAGCAAAACAAATGTTTGTGACGGTTTTTCAAGTCGGGGTTCCGGCCTCCGCGATGCCGACCACGGAAGCGCTTGCATCGACGAACGGCTCGCTGAAAGGTGTTCTCATTAAAGACGGCGTGCAAAATCGCGGGCTTCTGGTAAGCGCGACCTCCGACGCGGTGAGCGGAACGATTTCCTTCTCAACAACGGCCTCGGCCGGATCCGAATTCATCGTCGGGGACCTTCCGGCGAATCAGAAATATAACGCAACGTACAGTTCGGGGACGATCACGCTGGAACCAAGTGACTCAGGTTCGGTGTCAGCGGATTCCCAAGGCGTTTTGGATCTCGCCCTCTAGACCGAGACGTTCACAAAATACGCTGGCCGACTTGATCGACGAAAATTCCGCGAAACGTCCTGCTCCGATAGACTATGGGGCGCCGCATGGCCAAATCACCCATCTTTGCCGGACTGGCCTGTGCTTTGTTCTCGGTCGCCGCCTCAGGGGAAGACGCCACCTCGGCGCTTCAGCCGCCGTCGGCTAGGGCGGTGTTCGCCGCCAAGGCGCCGCACATCGACGGTGTCCTTGATGAGGCGGCCTGGACTGTGGGCCCCGTGCAGAGCGGTCTCATCCAGCGGCAACCGTTTGTCGGCCGGCCGGCCAGCGAGACGACGGAATTCCGTGTTCTGTTCGACGAGAAAAGCCTCTACGTGGGGATCCTCTGCCGAGACCGGGAACCGGCGAAGATCATAGGTCGCTCGCGGCGGCTCGATTCCAACCGGATCTACGAAGACGACTATGTCTCGGTAAACATCGATTCCGCGCTGGATCACCGCACGGTCTACGGGTTCACGATGAATCCTTTGGGCGCCATGATCGACGGCAAGGGATTGAACAATGGCGAGGACTTTCTCGTGACGTGGGACGCCGTCTGGGAAGGGGCCACCCGCGTGACGGAGGAAGGATGGACGGCTGAATTCCGGATCCCGTTCACGAGCCTGGAGTACGATCCCTCCGCCAGCCGCACGCTTGGACTCAACGTCACCCGTTTCATCGCCCGCCGCAACGAAGCGGATGATTGGGCCCCGATCCCGCCCCCGTTCGATGCCTTTGAGGCGCTCTACTACGGCCATCTGGAAGGCTTGAGCATTCAACTCAGGCGGTGGCGCGAGCTTTCCTTCTTTCCCTCCATTGCCGGCGGCTTCGATCAGAGCCCTCCCGCCGGGAAGGACTTCGTCCTCCGTCCCAGCCTCGGTCTGAAGCTCCCCCTGACGCGCACCGCGATCCTGCAGGGGACGGTAAAGACCGATTTCTCCCAGGTGGAGATCGACGACGCGCAGATCAACTTGAACCGCTTCAATCTCTTCTTTTCCGAGCTCCGCCCCTTCTTTCTGGACGGCGCGCAGTTTTTCGATTTCGGCGTGCCGGGGGTGACCGAACTCTTCTTCAGCCGCCGCATCGGCCTCGATTCGAACGGACAGACGGTTCCGATTCTGCTCGGAACCCGTTCCTACGGAATCCTGGGGAAATCCGAGTACGGGGCCTTGGACATCCAAACGGAGAGCAGCGGCGGCTCCGTGGCGGAAAATTTCTCGGTGGGGCGTTTCCGGCAGGACATCGGGCCCAACTCCAATGTCGGCGTTATCCTCACGCACCGGCAGGAGGTGAAGGGAGACGAAGCGCACAATACGGTCGCGGGAGCGGACGTGAACCTGAAATCCGCGGACGCGCGCTGGAGTTTCACCGGGTTCGGGGGCGGCTCGTACAGCGATCCCAATCAGGCCGGCGCCACCGTCACCTCGGGAGGTGTCGGGTATTCGAAGCTGGCTTGGTCTTCCAAGGATTGGGAGTTCTATCAGGCCAACACCTATATCGCGCAGGATTTCGACCCGCAGGTGGGGTTCGTGCAACGAGCCGGAATCTACGAGCCCGAGCTGTGGCTGGCTCGGGATCTCCGGTTTCCGAACCGGGGCGTGCAACTTCTCCGGTTCGGGCTGTACGGCCAGCAGTTCTTCAATGACTCCGTGGATCAGGCCATCGATTACTACTACGAAGGAAGCAGCACGCTGCTTACGAACGGGGGATTTCAGGTCGTGGGGACCGGGCAGAGGCAGTCGGACAAAGTGCTGACCCCATTCGATCTGAAGCCGGGCGTTACCGTACCGACGGGACGCTATTCCGAAACACAATACGCGATTTCGTTCACGACCCCGCAGCAATACGACGTAGCCGGTCAGTTCAAGTATCTGACCGGGGGATACTTCGGCGGGCGTATCCACCACTTTCAGCCCAAGGTGATGCTTCGGCCGTTCACCGCCTTGTATTTACGGACGGCCGCGGATGTGGCGTTGATCGGGATCGATCGTCTGGGGGCCGCGTACACGGCCACAGCGCTCAACTTCACGGGGCATTACTCCTTCACGACGAAGATGTTCCTGGAGGCCAATGCCGCCTGGAACAGCGTTCAGGACGCGCTCACACTCCAATACCGCTACCGGTATCGTTTTCTGCCCTTGAGCGATTTCTACATCATCTACAGGGAGCAGCGGACCGCTTCCTCCATGGATACAGTCTTCCGCGAGCTCCTGTTCAAGATCGCCGTCTATTTCGCGCGCTGAGAGCCGGTATCCGCGGCCTCAAAATCCTCGCCGTGGATCTTTGCGAGTTGCCGTAACTCGCTGTCACTCCATCGTAGATCGTGGACACCGGACAAAAACCAGGGCGAGCCGTTGTCGGCCAGGAACATCCCGTACGTTTGAAGCGCCCGCACGATCACTTGGATCCGGGGCGAGAAATCGGAAAGGTTAATCGTGTTCTTCAATCGAAGCCGAAGGCCCATGGGCGGGAAATTCGGATCGGTTTGGCGGCTTGCTTGATGCGTGGCCGGGTGGATGTAGGCCGATTGGGTGCGGGGAGCCGTGAAGCGCAGAGCGTGCCGGATGGCGCCCGATTCCACCTCGTCGTACCGGACCAGTCCCGGCAGAATCGGCAGTCCGGCCGCATCGGCGGACGTCCAACCCTCCGGCCGCAGCTTGTTCGACCCAAGATCGAACACGGCCCCGGAGCCTGCCTTCCAGCGTTTTCCCGTTTGGACCGCGTCGTACACTTCCCATAGACGGCACGCGCCCTGCTGAACGATCAGCATGTGGCGGTCGCCCTCGCCGTCCTCGCGCATCTCAATCGGCGGGTTCTCCGGAATGGGGTAGGGCCCCGGATCGCTCTGGGTCGAATACTCGAAGGAGATCGGAACGAGCGGCTGGTTATCGGGGACGACGGCAAAGCGGAAGCCGTTCGGGACTCCCTTATAGAACGTACCGAAATCGGGATGCATCGGTTTTTTCTCCCCGATCTTGACAATGTAGTTCTTTGAATTGGGATGCACGGGCAGTTTGGAGATGTCCGTGTTCCAAGGGTTGTCCGACGGGAAGACGGAGCAACCTCCGATGACGGGCCCTGCTTTGCCGTCTCCGGTCGCCGGGGATGAGGTCGATGCGGAGGCCGCCGTCCAGCAGACCGAAGCGAAACATAAGATCAACAATGGAGATAGGCGGCGCATGGTGTGCGGTTCTTACCACGCCGGCGAGGACACTAAAAGCGAGTTCAAAATTGTCTTTGTTGGTGCCGACGCGGAAGGAAGCTGGACTGCCCTCGTGCGGGCTCCTTCTGGGACTAGATCTGCTGCGACTCCGATTCCGCTTGCGACACTTTCTCCCCAATCATCCGATCTCCTCTTGACGTAGAACCTCGAAACATGATCTAACTCACTGCGTAAAGCTGGGGCCAGAAAAGGAATATGATGAAGTTCCGTTCAGTTTGTTCCGCCATATTCGTCGGATGGGTTTTTATGTGGGTGTCGGGCTGCGGGATTTTCAGCGGCGAGCCCGGGCAGGCTTTTCGCCTGCGGTTGAATGCACTTGCTTCCACGGCCGGTGACCCCGTTGACGAGAGACCCATCACCCAGCAGAAACGTGCGGGACTCAACGGAAATGTGGACATTCTCTTCATGTTGGACAGCTCGTTGTCTTTCACGGACCTCACCCAGAGTCTCTCCACTGCGCTGACACCGCTCGTCGGCCAAATGAGCGATATCGACCAGGTCGCCATCGCGTTTGCTCTCGCCTGGGGGCAACAGGAACCGGACGCCTTAAACCTCTACGAGGGGAGCGGACACCTTTACAAGACTGGTTCGAACGCTTACGTCACCATCGGGAATCCGATTGTGGATCAGGATC
>JAZDIZ010000088.1:0-13838 GCA_043804515.1 Pseudomonadota bacterium
TTTCTTTAGAAATCGGAAACCTCACTTCGCTCATCTCCGCAGTGATGGACCGGACCGTCTCAGAAGTAAGGGGTTTTTCGGGAGCTTCTTTCAGAAGGACCTTTTCGGTTTCCCGTTTGCTCAAGCCCTCAATCCGGCTGAGGAGGGATTCCACCATCTCTGCGGGAACGGGTTTCTCGTGAGACCGCTCCTCCGCCCGGAGATGTCTTTCCGCCATGGCCGCCTGGGTTAAAGTGAGCTTTCCCGTCTCCAGGGCCGTTTGGGCCTCCGGTGCTCGAAACATGAGGCGCATGGCTGAAATGCGTTCGTAGGCCTGGTTTTCACTGTAGCCCAGAGCTTTTTGGACGTAGTCCCACAAGGAGCCATAGCCCTTCTGGGCAAAGAGCTTTCTTCGCTCGACCTCATGGAGATGGTGCAAGAGCTCCAAGGTCGTGTGCTGCTCTTTTTTGGCAAGGTCGACCGTGTGCTGATGAAGCTCGGAATCCGTCAAGGCTTCAAGATTCGAAGAAGTGGCCATGGTGTTTCTCCCTTTTGGGAGGACATTAACACCGGAATTTTCGCGTGTTCTTTAGGGCTGTCTGGCGACGATGGCGGACCTAAAACAGTGATTTTCCAATAAAGGCATTTCACGCGACCAGCGGCAAATACGCGCGGAATAAGGGCGTTACAGAGATGAGGACGTTTGCGCAGAACATTTCTGATTCAATTGAGTCAAGAAAAAAATCATTCTCTTTCAGAGTTTTTCTACAATTTTCGCGCCGATCTCCACTCACGTTGCCGGCAAAGTGCCCCGAAGAACCCCCCCCTAATCGATTTCTGAAATTCGTCTTCCAGCCTTCGTTCCTCCTCGGTCTACTTCACCGGTAAAGCCCACGGAGGCGTCGACGTAGTCGCCACATCACCCTCCACCGTTGGGATTTCGGCGGTTGGAATAGCAAATGCGACGTTTCCCTCGTGAAGAATCCGGGCCAGGCAACGGTGGTCTTACGGAGGTGGCGCCGGGTACTTCCGCCCGTACATCCGGTACATGATCTGGTCCACGAACCGCGGGGACACCTTTTGAAAGCAAAAGAGGGTCTTTCCCGCCAGCGTGAGATACGTGCGTTTACGCTCGCGTTCGACGGCCCGCACGATGGCTCGACCGACCTTTTGGGGGGACATCCCCGACGCGCTCTTCATGAACGGTTTGAAGCTGGCTTGAACGGCGTTCGTCTGAAAATCGGTCGCCGTGAGGCCCGGACAAACCAGAGAGACGTCTATTCCGAAAGGACGCACTTCGATTCTCAGCCCTTCGTCCAACGCGTTCATCGCGAATTTCGTCATGCAGTAGGCCGTCATGTACGGAACGGACCGGATCGATATGATCGTGGAGACGTTCACGATATGGCCTTTGTGCCGCTCCTTCATTTGCGGCAAAACCGCCTGTGTGTTCCAAAGAGCGCCGTAAAGATTGGTCCTGAAGATCCGGTCCAGATCGGAAGTCGGCAGGCTCTCCACGGGGCTGTAATGGCCGTATCCCGCGTTATTGACCAGGACATCGATCTTTCCGAAACGAGCCAGGGCCTTGGGAACCCAATTCCTGCAATCTTCCTCCCGGGACACATCGCAGGCCACGACCAACGCATCCCCTCCTGCGGCGCGTATTTCTTGGGCCACATGCTCCAGCCGCGCCGCATCCCTCGCCAGCAGGACGAGCTTGGCCCCCCGCTTTGCGAATTCGGCGGCCGCCGCCCGGCCGATTCCCCGTGAAGCTCCCGTCACCGCCACAACGCTGTCCCGATCGATTTTCATGCCGCGAATGATACCCGACTTTTTTCCCTTTATAAGCAGAGTGCCATCATCGCTTCGGGCTTTGTCACTTCTCCGCTTTGTTCAAAAACGTCGATATCGTATTACTGGGCCGGCGGCGGGGATTCCCCCGAGCGGAGCCTTAGATTGCCGGCGGAGCGAGGGGGTCCACGCCGCCGTGCCGACTGGGCCGACTGGGTATTTGGAAGCGGGGGGGGGCTTGCCAAAGCCCTCGCGATCGGTAGCATGGCGCCCTCCCTGCGGAACGCCCCCGGTTTTGCAGGGCGATTTTTTTGGCGGGGAGCGAACAAGCAAGAGTTGAAAATGCTTTGTGATTTCAAAGTGTTGGGCGGAAACCGGGCCTTGGTTTTAAGGGCCTTCTCCGGCTATTGAAGGGAGCACCGTGGCGGAACGAATTCCCATGACTGCGGAAGGAAAGATCAAACTCGTGGAGGAAGTGACCCGCCTCAAGGCGGTCGAGCGCCCCAACATCGTTCAGGAGATCGAGATTGCCCGGAGCCACGGGGATCTGAGCGAGAACGCCGAATACCACGCGGCGAAGGAACGGCAGGGACAAATTGAAGCCAGGATTAATTACCTGGAGGACCAAATCTCCCGATCTGAAGTGGTGAACCTGAGCAAGTTCGACGGGTCCAAGGTGGTGTTCGGCGTGAAGGTGAAGCTCTATGATCCCCGGGCGGACCGCGAGATGGTTTATCGCATCGTGGGCGAGCACGAGGCCGATCTCGCCAAAGGGGACATCTCGATCAACTCGCCGATCGCCAAAGCCTTGATCGGAAGGGAAATTGGCGACGAGGTCGTGGTTCAGACCCCCGGCGGGAACCGGGAGCTGGAAATCGTCGGGATTGAAGTGAATACGTAAGACTGTCGGCGGCTACAGCTTGGGTGTGGCTTTTCTCAGCAAAAGTTCGCGCAGAACGGCAAGGCCTGACTCGGCCAGATCGGTGAACATGACCGCCGTGTGCCTGGATCGGGCGGCCTTAAATTCCGTGTCGGCGCGGACGACTTGGCCGTGGAGCCTGATGCGGGAGTGTCCCATGACGCCGGGCGGAAAATCCACATTCAGAAGAGAATGAAGCGGAAACGGACGCTCCGACGCGACCAACGCGCCTGAGGCGCTCCAATCGGTCAGGGGGGCCTCGAACGTTCCGCCTCCTTCCGCGGGGGAAAGGCGCACCATGAAAGTGGCGGGGAAACGGCGATGGAGCCGGTCGTTCTTGAGCCTCTTGATGCCCTTTCGGGCCGTTTGGAGAAGACCCATCCGCCTCAGTATGCCCGGAGGTAACGGACGGAGTCCAATTCCCTTCCTGCGCTTGAGCTGCTACATTTCCGCGCGGTTTTGAATTCATGATCTGCGCAAAGTGCAAGAGTGAGGTCCGGCGGGCGGCCCGGTTTTGCCCCCACTGCGGAAACCCGGTCGTTCAGCCGGAAATCCCGCCTCGGCAAGCTTTGCTGAACAACCTCCTCCTGGCCGTGATCATCGTCTTGCTGTTGATTCTTGTGGTTGAGAGCGTGGGGGGCGGCGGCGCCGGACCGGGACCTCTCCTTGCGCCGGTTCGAAACATGGGGGAGTGAGAATGAGCGCCTTGAGCTATTTAGCGCGCCGGTTCGTGGCCGGCGAAACGCTGGACGACGCCATGAAGGCGGTGATTTCGCTCAACCGGGACGGCATTCTCGCGTCGCTGGACGTGCTGGGCGAGAACGTGCACAGCGAAACCGAAGCCGCCGTCGCACGCGACGAGTACCTGAGATTGCTAGACGAGATCCGCCGCTTGGGCGTGAAGAGTAACGTGTCGCTCAAGCTCACGCAGATGGGGCTGGATATGGGCCACGAACTCTGCATTTCGAATGTCCGCCGGATCGTGGAACGGGCCCGGCAATATGGAAACTTCGTACGGATCGACATGGAAGGTTCGGCGTACACGGAACGGACCCTCGGCATATTCACGGAATTGAGAAAAACCTGTCCCAACCTAGGGATCGTCCTGCAGGCGTATCTTCACCGGAGCGAGGAGGACGCAAAGAAACTCGTGGAACTCAAAGCCCCCGTCCGGGTCTGCAAAGGCGCTTACAAGGAACCCGCCTCGATCGCCTTCCATCGGATGGAGGACATCCGTAGAAGCTTCCGGCAGCTTGTGGAGATCCTTTTGAAGGCGGGCTCGAACGTGGGGATCGCGACTCACGACGAGAAACTGATCCGATGGGCCTTGGAGTGGACGGCTCGGGAGAAAATTCCACGGGACCGCTTTGAATTCCAGGTGCTGTACGGCCTGAGGCGGAAGCGGGCGCGGCAGCTGGCGGCCGAAGGATACCCCGTTCGCTTCTACGTCCCGTTCGGGACGCACTGGTTACCGTACTTCGTCCGCCGGCTCCGGGAGCGCAAAGAGAACGTCTTTTTCGTTCTTAAGAGCCTGGTGGCGGACTAGGAACAGCGCGCTTCCGAGGACCAGCGCCGCGCCGACCACGGCATAGACGTCCGGGATTTCGCGAAAGAAAAACATCCCCAAGAGGAACGCGAACACGGGGCCCGTGTAGCTGAACAGGCTCACGAAACCGGCCTTCTCCATATGATACGCCCGGGTCATGGCCATCTGGCCGCCGGTCGCAAGCAGGCCCGCCAACACCAAATAGACCGTGGAGTGGAGCGTGAGCGGCGCCCAGTTCAGAATCACCATCGGGATCGACCCGGCAAACGAGAGCAGGGTGAAGTAAAAAACCACCGTCGTGGCGTGCTCCGTCTCGCCCAAACGGCGGATGCTCATATACGCCAAAGCCCCGAAAACTCCGGAAGCCAGACCCTCCAAGCTGGGGAGCAGCGCCGCGCCGGCTTCCGGCTTCACGATCAGAACGACACCGAGCAGGAAAAAGGGAAGGGAGGCCAATACGCCGCGGGAGGCCCTCTCCTTGAGAAGGAAACCGGAAAGCAGGACCACGAAGACCGGGGAAGTGGCGTTCAGGATGGAGGCGTTCCCGATCGGAATCTGGCTGATGCTGTGGAAATACAGCGAAAGCGCGATAAACCCCAGGATCCCGCGCAGGACCAGGAGACCGCGCTGACGCGTGCCCCATAGGGGAATTCTCCGCCGCCGCGCCCACCACAGAAGGAACGGAAACCCCGCCGCCGCTCGAAAAAAGATGGCCTGACTGGCCGTGTTCGTAAAAGTCGCAGCCTTGACGCACGCCCCCATCAGGGCGAAGAGCAAGGCGGCCACGACCATCCAGCCGACTCCGGACTCAATCCGCACTGGTCTTCAACGTGGTTACGAGCGCTGCGCTGCTTCCCGGCGGGAGAAGGAAAGGAACACCGTCGCTGCCTCCCGCGTAAGGGATCACCACCACCCCTTGAACGATTTTCTTGCGCCCCACGGCGTCCCGCGAAATCGCATTCAGCAGGAACACCGCGGCCATGAGCGAGCCCTGGATTTGATCCGGCTTCCGCACCAGGATCACTTGCGTATCGCTCCCACTCAGGGCCTTGCCCATGAAATTACAGATCACGTTGGTGGGGCTCCCGGCGATCAGGACGGGCTGATCGGGTGGGGGGTCGGTGGGGCTGAAGGCGTCGGAGCATTCCGGCGGGTAGGAGGCCAGAGCGGGAACGACGGCATTCTCCGCGGGAAGGGTTGTGAGAAGCAAATTCAGGTCGCGAAAAGTCCCGATCGGGTCGCGACCGAGGGAAATTTCCTGGAGGCGAACCGCGGCTTTTTTGAGCCCGTCCTCGGCGTCGTACATCAGCTTTGTGGATCCGCGGAAATGTCCGGCGCGCAGGAACCCGACACGCGTCGTGGAAAGGCTCACCACGCCGGCCAGGGCGGCCACGATGAGAATCAGCGCCACGATCAGGAGCACGACTCCCCGTTGCGGAACGTAGCGGGCGCGTTCAATCACCGGACGACTTCACGATGGTGGCCAGGTAGGCGGATTCGCCTACCGGCAAACCGTACGTTGTCGTCGGGGACGTCGACGTGATTTCGTACGGCAGAATCGCGACGCCCTGAACCAGTTTCTTTCTTCCAACGGCGTCGCGGGCGACGGCGTTTACGAGATAGACGGCATACCTTTGGGTTCCTTCCGTTACGTCGTTCTTTCGGACCAAAATGACCTGCGTGCCGGGGCTCGATGCCCCCAGAAAGTTGCAGATCGCGTTGGAGGTCTGCCCGTTGCTTCCGATGTCGTCCAGGCCTACCTCCGGGTCGAAAGGATCGGGGCAGGCCGGATTCAGGACTTCGGGGGGGAGGGAGGGAGTGGGAAACGTCGTCGTGTTTACGAGCCAGTCGATCGTATGTTCCGTGTCCCCGTATCCGTACGACCCCCCGTACCCGAACAAGAAATCGGTCAAGAGTGGATCCGAGATCTCTTGGATTCGGCGCAGGGCTCGTTGAAGCGCTTCCTCCGCTGAATATTGCAGCTTTGTGGATCCGCGGTAATGGCCGGCCTTCAGGAACCCCACGTGCGTCGAAGAAAGGCCCCATGCCCCGATCAGCGCACCCACGATCAGAAGGATGAGCAGCGCGACAAGTAACGTTCCGCGATCAGGCGGGCGCCAAGGATGGAATCTTACAAGGGTCACGCTTCTCCCGGTTTCTTTTCCCGCAGCACGTCGGGGACGCCTGCGACCCGGTTAGCCGTCCGCGCCACGACAAAAATCCAGTCGGAAAGGCGGTTCAAGTAAACCGCAACCTCAGGGTTGCACTTCCCCTGACGTAAGAGGCCTCCGACTCTCCGTTCCGCGCGGCGGCACACCGTTCGGGCCAAATGTAGCAAAGCCGACGCTTTCGTACCAGCCGGGAGAATAAATCGCCTCAAAACCTCCAGCTGTGCATCCAACCGATCGATTTCCCCCTCCAGCCTGCGCGTCGGTTCGGCATCGAGGCGCCCGGTACCCGTACGCCCGGAGAAACCCTGTTCATCCCAAGGAGTGGCCAGGTCCGTGCACAAGTCGAACAGCTCCTGTTGAATCTTCTCAAGAAGCGCAGCCAGCTCGGATGGAAGCGGCTCGGATCGAACCACGCCCAAGACGGCATTCAGTTCATCCACGGCCCCGTACGCTTCCAGGACGGGATCGTCTTTCGGGACCCTCCGACCGGAGCGCAAACCGGTTTCGCCTCGATCCCCTGTCTTTGTGTAGATTTTCAACCCGCAGCGATGATACCACCGCCGACGTCCGGGCCAACCAATTGAAGGGCGCGGGCAATCCTGCTACCGTCAACCCTCCTCCGTTATGGCTTACGTGATCTGCCAGCCCTGTATCGGGACGAAAGACAAGGCATGTCTGGAAGTTTGCCCTGTGGACTGCATCCACGGGGAAGAGGAAGAGCCGCAGCTGTTCATCAACCCCGACGAGTGCATCGATTGCGGAGCTTGCGAGCCCGTCTGCCCCGTAACGGCGATTTTTATCGAGGAAGAGGTGCCCGAGCAGTGGCAGCCCTTCATCGAACTGAACCGCAGGTATTTCCGGACAGGGTAACCAACGATCGATCATCCTTTCGGGCTGCAAACCAAAGCCGGTCGTGCCGAAAAAGACGCGGTCGTCGGGCGATACGCCGCCCTCCGCCGCTCGGCGCTCAACGGCCGTGATTTTGGAAGCATGGAGACGGCCGTTTCCGGCACGCTTTTTCGTCCCGCCCGGCTCCGCTTCGCAGCGATGATTTACCGGCCGATGATGCGACTTTGATCGAAAGACACGGTTTTCTTAAAATCTGTCCCAGCTCTTCGCTTTAAGAGCAACCGCTCGTCGTGCCGCAGTTCACGCACTTATAGCAGACGCCGTTGCGGACCATGATCGCGCCGCAATCCGGGCATGGAGGAGCGTCCTCTTGGAGCTGAAAGGACCATTTCTGCCCTTCGTCCCGGGCCACTTCGGCCGCCTTGACGGCGGGCTTGGCGGACTCGACGAGTATGGAGGAGGGGTCCTTCAAAACGCCGATTTGAGCCAATTCCTCGGGCTGCATGAACTTCGAAGCGAGCCACCGCACGATGTAGTCCACGATCGACTTGGCGAACGGGATTTCCTTGTTGTTGGTTATCCCCGACGGTTCGAATCGGGTGTGGCTGAACTTGTCGACCAGCACACGAAGCGGGACACCGTACTGGAACGCCATCGAGATGGCCGTGGCGAATGAGTCCACGAGGCCCGACACCACGGAGCCCTCCTTCGACATGACGAGGAAAATCTCCCCGGGCTGGCCGTCTTCGTACATCCCCACCGTGATGTATCCCTCGTGGCCTCCCACGCTGAACTTGTGCGTGATGGATTTTCGCTCGTCGGGTAAACGCTTCCGCATCATGCGCAAAGCGTTCCGGTTCTTCGCTTCGGTTTCCCCGTTCGACGTGTTCAAGGGCTGGGAGCGCTTGCACCCGTCGCGGTAAATGGCGATTGCCTTGACCCCAAGTTTCCAGGCTTGAAGGTACGTCTCGGCGATCTCTTCCGGCGTGATCTCGTGCGCGACGTTGACGGTCTTGGAGATGGCGCCCGAAATGAACGGCTGCGTCGCCGCCATCATCCGAAGGTGCCCCAGGTAATGGATGAAGCGGGAGCCGTTCAAGGGTTTGAACGCGCAGTCGAACACGGGAAGGTGCTCGGCCTTGAAACCCGGCGCGCCTTCGATGGTCTCGCGCTCATTGAGGTGCTCGAGAATTTTCTCGATGGCGGCATCGTCATAGCCGAGTTTTCGGAGCGCCATCGGAATCGTTTGGTTCACGATCTTGAGGAATCCGCCGCCTACGAGCTTCTTGTACTTCACCAAAGCGATGTCGGGCTCCACACCGGTCGTGTCGCAGTCCATCATGAATCCGATCGTGCCGGTGGGCGCCAGAACGCTCATCTGGGAGTTCCGAAATCCGTGGCGTTTGCCCAGCTCGTAAGCGGATTCCCAGTCCTCCTCGGCGGCCCGGAAAAGTTCCGACGGGATCAGGTTGCGGTCGATCCTCTGCACGGCGTCCGCGTGTTTGCGGATCACCTTCAACATCGGCTCCCGGTTTTTGAGGTACCCGAGGAACGTGCCCCGGTCGTGTGCCGCTTCGGCGGATACGCGGTAGCAATGCCCGGTCATGATGGCCGTGACGACGGCCGCAAAAGCCCGGCCGGCTTCCGAGTCGTACGGAAGGCCCATGGACATCAGAAGAGCCCCGAGGTTTGCGTAGCCGATCCCAAGTGGGCGGTAATCGTGGCTGTTTTTCTCGATGTCCGGCGTGGGATAGGAGGCGTTATCGACGATGATCTCCTGCGCCAGTATCGTGGTCCTAAGGGCCGCCCGGTAAGCTTCGAAATCGAATCTCCCGTCGGCGGAGACGAACTTCATCAGGTTCAGGGAGGCCAGGTTGCAGGCCGTGTCGTCCAGGAACATGTATTCCGAACACGGGTTCGACGCGTTGATGCGGGCGGTGTTCGGGCACGTGTGCCAGTCGTTGATCGTCGTGTCGAATTGGAGGCCCGGATCGCCGCACACCCACGTGGACTGCGCGATCATGCTCATGAGATCCCTGGCGCGATACGTGTCCATGGGGCGCTTGTTCGTGACGGCGCGGGTGGTCCAGGGCTTGTCGTCCTGCACGCACCGCATGAACTCGTCCGTGACTCGCACGGAGTTGTTCGAGTTCTGGAAGAAGATGGAATTGTAAGCCTCTCCGTTGAACGACGGGTCGTAGCCGGCGTCGATCAGGGCCCAGGCCTTCTTCTCCTCCATCTCCTTGCACCGGATGAACTGGACGATATCGGGATGGTCGATGTTCAGGATCACCATCTTGGCCGCGCGCCGCGTCTTGCCGCCCGACTTGATGACCCCCGCAAACGCATCGTATCCCTTCATGAAGGAGACCGGTCCGGATGGCTGGCCGCCTCCGGCCAACTGCTCCCTCGAGGAGCGCAGGACGGAAAGATTCGTGCCGGATCCGGAGCCGCCCTTAAAAAGCATCCCCTCCGTCGTGGCGAGTTCCAGAATCGACAGCATGTTGTCCTGGACGGAATTGATGAAGCAAGCGGAGCACTGCGGAACTTTCTCGAACCCGACGTTGAACCAAACAGGGGAATTGAACGCCATCTTTTGCGTGACGAGGAGATGAGTCAGCTCATCCTCGAACGCTTGCGCGTCGGCTTCCGAAGCGAAGTAGGTCTGCCTTCGCGCCCAACCCCCGATCGTCGTGGTGACGCGGGAGATGAGCCGCCGGACCGAACTCTCCCTCTGCGCGGAACCCAGGGAACCCCGGAAATATTTGGAGACGACGACGTTCGTAGCGAGCTGCGACCAGGTCTTGGGAATCTCCACATTCTTCTGGGAGAAAACCAATTCCCCTTTTTCGTTCGTGATGGCGGCTTCGCGCATCTCCCATTCGATCTCGTCGAACGGGTGCGTCTCGGGGCGCGTGAAGTATCGCGGATGAGCGAGTCCCCGCCTTTCGGCCTTGGACGCGGTACGCGGCTCCCTCACCCTCCGGGCCGGAATCCGAATTTCCCTCACTTCTTGTCCGTTGGATTCCTTAATCGGCGTCTCCATCACTCCTCCTCACTACATAATCCCTCGACGACCCTCCCGGCAACCTCATCTTTGGGCGCCCAAGCGACAACAACCTCCCCCGGCCTCCCTTTTTACAGCGAGACAAGCCCTCGGCTGTCCTTCCGTTGAATCGGGTCAGCGTATGGTATGGCAACCTATGGGACGCGCTGTGAAAGTAGGTTATGGCGAGCGGTCCATGCGTATCAAGAAGAAACTGTATGAACCCAAATTCGTCCAGCATTTGCGCCCCCTTGCGCTCGAGCTCGGGAGCGTCCGGCCGGTACATATTTGGCAACATTTCGAAACTATTAAAGAATTTTGGCTCGTCCGTTTCGCGTGAGGCGCTGACCGGCATCGGAAGTGTCCTGCCCTTGGGGGGGCTAAAACGGCGGGGATCGCCTCGGCGTATGGTTGGCGGGGGCACCAATAGCGAGGTAAGCCGAGTGAGCGTCCGCCGGGCGTAGGCGCGAAGGGGATTTCCCGTCACCCGATGTACCTGTCGATCTCCGTGACGTTTCCAATCGTCAGGTCGGGGCGCGCCTGCACGATCTCCTGGCTGGGCGAGAAGCCGTCTGTAAGGCCAATCGTGTGCGTTCCCGCGGCCCGTCCGGCCGCCACATCGACCGGGCTGTCACCCACCATCACGGCCCGTCTCGGCTCGACATCCAGCTTCTTGAGGATGTACAGAATCGGAGCCGGATCGGGTTTCTTTTGAGGAAGAACGTCGCCTCCCAGGACGCACGAAAAGATCTTACGGAGCCGGAGGCCGTCGATGATGGGATCGCAATAGATCTGGCGCTTGTTGCTGAGAACGGCGAGCTTGAAAGCCCGGAGCCGTTCCAGCGTCCGGGCTACGCCCGGGTAAAGGCGCGTGTGGTCCAGGAGATGCCGGCCGTAGTAATCGGAAAAAATCCGAAACGCGTCTTCAAAACATTCCTCGTGCCCTTGCACCGCCTTCTGGACAAGGATTCGCGTTCCGTTCCCGATGGAAAGCCTGACGGTTTCTAATGGCCAGGCCGGAAGCCCGACACGGCCGAGAGCGTGATTTACGGCGTTGGCGATGTCCCGGCTTGAATCGATGAGCGTCCCGTCCAGGTCGAAAATGAAAAGATCGATCAGGGTCCGCGAAAGGAGAGGGTCCGAATTTTTCAAGCGCCGCTATATACAGACGCGCTCTAGAGATGTCACTTCCGTTCGGGGGCCGGAGGTGTCTCGTCGGGCAGGAGGTCCGTAGGAGGCTCCTCGAATTCGTTTTCCTGCGTGCCCAGGGGGACGATCTCGATCGCCTTCGGTAGCACAGCCAGGAAAAGGCACCCTTTTTCGGAAAAAATTTCGTGGATGGTTCCCGGCGGTGAGTTAAGAAAATCTCCGCGCTTGAGAATCCGCTCTCCGACTTTCATTTCGCCCTCGAGGAGAAAGATCTCTTCTCCCTCGGGATGCCGGTGGCGGATGTAGGACGTGCCGGGGCCCATGCGGTAAAGGAACGTGCCGGCGCGCTCGCTACGGTCCGTATGAAGCGGGAGGTAATCCACGCCCGCCAACCTGGTCGGTTTCCAAGGGGCGCTTGAAGTCTCGATCATGTGGGATACAGTTCTCATCGCGCGTAGGGTGAACGCAGTATGAACGAGCCCCCTCTTTATTTCAAACAGATGGAAATCGGACCGATGGCGAACTTCGTGTACCTTTTCGGAGATCCGAAGACCCACGACGCGGCCGTCGTGGATCCGGCATGGGACGTGGGGCAGATCCTCCATCAGGCCGAGGCGGACGGGTACCGGATCCGCCACGTTCTGGTCACGCACGGACATCCGGATCATATCAACGGCGTCGAAGAAATTTTGAATCTCACGAACGCCCGGCTGTATATGCACAAGAGCGAAACGCCGTGGATCAAAGGGTGGAAGTCGACGGTCGTTCCCAGCGATCAAGGAACGGTGATCCGGGTCGGGGACTTGGACGTGACGTTTCTGCACACGCCGGGGCACACGCTCGGCTCCCAATGTTTCCGCGTGGGGAACCGCTTGATCTCGGGCGACACGCTTTTCATCAACAGTTGCGGGCGAACGGATCTTCCCGGGGGCGATCCGAAAAAACTGTACGAAAGCCTCACCGAGCTTTCGAAGCTCGAGGATTCCGTCATCCTCTTTCCGGGGCACAATTACGCGGACGAGCCCACGTCCACGATGGGGAGCCAGAAGAAAACCAATCCTGTTCTTAAGTGCGGCTCCGTTAACGAGTTTCTGGCGATGTTCGGGCAGTAGATCCCGGCATCGGGCAGCCGACGAATAAGGATTAACAGGTTGCTGAAAAACCCGATCTTTAGGGTCGAACTAGTTTCGATAATGGATCTAGGAGTTTTCGGAAGGCATGTCAGAAGTTGATTAGGGGGAGATGGATTGGGAGCAGGTGATGGTGGACGGAGTCGGCGACCCCTCGTCGGTCGGCCGACGACCCTCAGAAGTCTCAGCGGTTGTTTAGAGGGGAGATTCGTCGGGCAACCTTACCGGTAAGGTTGTTGAAAAAATCGCGGAATTTTGTGGAAAAATATTGAACGAGAGTGATTTTTTCTATCTTTTTTTCTTGACTGACCCGAGCCCGGATTTTTTGGAAACAAAGCCTCAATCTCTACAAAGCCCTTATGCCGCGCCTATCTGCCGCTGCTGACGTGCAATCGCTTCTTTCGTGAAACCCTCAATTTCGCACCGCAATCGCAGGTCTAAGAGCCAAAGAACGCCTTGAAAAACAGATGTTAGGCTCTCCCCAAAAGGGAGAACGCCATGCCCATTTCCGCGAATCTTGAATCGCTTACGAATTCCGAGCTTCACCAGCGGACGATCGAGCTGGCCAAGAAGGAGCGGCAGACGACATTAGAGCTTCTTAACCACCTTCATGAGGTCGAACGAAGAAAGCTCTTCGCTGAGAAGGGCTACGGGTCCTTGTGGGACTACGTCCAAAAGGCCTTGGGCTACAGCGAAAACCAGGCCTATGAACGGATCTCGGCCATGCGCCTCATGTTTCGAGCACCTGAAGTCCAGGTGGCTCTGGAGACGGGAAAACTCACCTTAACCCAGGCGGCCATGGCGGAAAGGCACCTTCGGGCGGAGGAAAAAGCCCAAGAGAGGCCCATTCCTACAGAAAAGGTGGGATCCCTTGTCAGCCGGATTGAGGGCTTGAGTAAGCGAGAGACCGAGAAGGTCCTTCTGAGAGAGGCTCCTGAAAGACCCCTTACGTCGGAGACGGTCCGGTCCATCACGGCGGAGATGAGCGAGGTGAAGTTCCCGATCACCGAAGAGACCCGGCAAGCCATGGAGAGGTTCTGGAACCTGAAAGGCCGTTGCAGTGTTTCCGAGCTTTTTGCCGTCTGTCTGAAGTTCTACTTGAGTCAAAAGGATCCAAGCCGGAAAGACATGAAGAAGACCCTAACCTTACCGGTAAGGTTGAAGAACCAAGCGGATTTCCCAACCGAACCCAATCCTCCGACTCGGTGCATTCCGGCCGATATCAAACGCATGGTCCGGGATCGCTCCAGGGGATGAT
>JAZDIZ010000089.1:0-3317 GCA_043804515.1 Pseudomonadota bacterium
GTGACCTGCAAACGCCGATAACGGCCTGCGCCCCAAGGTCCAAGAAAACAGGAACGGAAAGCGGCGACGCGAACCGCCGGCTCGCCGGAAAGATAGGGACCCAAGCGATTCCCCAAATGTTGGGCATCCGACAAAGAAGCGGATAGGCTTTTGCGCCATGGACTTGGCCGAGAAACTCCGGGGCGAGAAGGTTTTGGTGACCGGCGGAGCCGGCTTTGTCGGTTCCAACATCGTGAAGCGTTTGCTCGATCTTCAAGCGGACGTGACCGTCCTGGACGATTTCTCGACCGGCCGGGAGGACAACCTTCCGTCGGCGCACAGGAACATGGAGGTCGTACGCGGGGACGTCACGAACTACAAACTGATCCGTGATCTGGCGGCCCAGGCACGGTATGTCTGTCATTGCGCGGCCAGGAACATCATCGCATCCACCCGCAATCCGCGGGAGGACTTCGAGGTGAACATGGGAGGCACGCTCAACTTGCTCCTGGCGATGCGGGAGCTGGGCGGCAAACACATGGTGAACACCTCGTCGTGTTCGGTTTACGGAAACCCGCGGTACCTGCCGATCAACGAGGACGACACGGTGAACGTTTTGAGTCCTTACAGCGTTTCAAAATTGGCCGGGGAGAACTATTGCAAGGCGTTTTACGAAACCTACGGCGTGAGCGCGGCCGTGGTTCGTTATTCCAACGTGTACGGAGTCGGCCAGCGGGTCGAGAATCCCTACTGCGGGGTGGTGGCGAAGTTTTTCGATTCGGCCACAAGCGGAAAGAGCCCTCAGATTCACGGGGACGGCGAGCAAACACGCGATTTCACATATGTGG
Source organism: Pseudomonadota bacterium (assembly GCA_043804515.1). Taxonomy (GTDB): domain Bacteria; phylum Bdellovibrionota_G; class JALEGL01; order JALEGL01; family DATDPG01; genus JAZDIZ01. The sequence continues at coordinate 828 of JAZDIZ010000089.1, forward strand.
ACGACGCCGTCGAGGCGACGCTGGTGGTGCTGTGTTCTCCGAAATCGGAGGGACAGGTCTACAACGTTGCCACGGGACGGGAGATGACGGTGAACGAATTGGCCAGGCTCATCATCCGGCTTGTCGGCACAAATGTAGAGCCCGTTCACATCGACCACAGGGATATCGATAACATCCGCCGCCGCGCCCTCAACATCGAGAAGATCCGCCGAGAGCTTCGATGGACGCCGTCCGTAACGGTCGAGGAGGGGTTGAAGAAGACACACGCATGGATCGTGTCCCGCGGCGGAAACACCTAGGCGTGCCCAACATCGAGCCGCAGCCTCTCCTACGGGTGCTCTGCGTCGCCCCGGCGTGGAACGAGGGTGAAAGAATCAGCCGGGCCGTTCGATCGGTTCCGCTCGACATCATGACGACCGTCCTTGTGGTCGACGACGGCTCCACGGACGGCACCGCCACGAGCGCGGAACAGGCAGGAGCCGCCGTGCTTCGACACAAAATGAATCGCGGCGTGGGCGCCGCAATCCGTTCGGGCATCGATTTCGGTCTTGCGAACGGATACGACGTCGTGGCCGTCATCTCGGGGGGCGGTAAGACACCCGCGGAGCAAATTCCCGGTTTGCTTGGACCGATTCTGTCGGGGGAAGCCGAAATGGTTCAGGGTTCACGGTATCTCCGTGGGGGCGTGGCGCAACACATGCCGTGGCATCGCAGGTTCGGGACGCGCGCGTACAGCGCGTTGTTCAGCCTGCTTGCCGGAGCACGCGTGACCGACGCGTCCAGTGGATTCCGCGCGATGCGAGTGACGCTGTTCGCGGACCGGCGGATCAATCTGTGGCAGCCTTGGCTGGACCGCTATGAGCTGGAACCGTACCTGCTGTTTCAGGCGCTGCGCTTCGGCCACAAAGTCAAAGAGGTCCCGGTTACAATCGCCTATCCTCCCAAGGCTCAGGGGAGCGGCCGCAACTATACGAAGATGAGGGGGGTTTTCGACTGGTGGCGGATTTTTCGCCCCGTCTTGTTCCTGGCGCTTCGGTTGAAGCGATGACACGAGCCGGTTGATGTCGAGAGTCCGGGGACGGGCGGTGTTTTTTCGAACCGGCGGGCCTTTGCTCCCTAAAGAGGGACGCGGCAACGACGACGTCGTCATTCCAACAAGACCTCGCAAGATTCCGGTAAAGTTCTGATAAGCTTCAGGAGCCCGTGCAGACTGCTGACATTTTCTCGAAGAAAAAGACGTGGTTGTCGCTCGCGGTATTCCTGACGGCGGTGGTTTCGGTCTGGCCCACCATCGCATCCGTCTTCCTGTTTGATGATTTTCGACTGGTGGCGGAACACCCGGCGTTCGCTCATCCCGTTCCTTTTATTCCGTTCCTCAGCCACGAAATCCTGGAAGGTCTCAAGGCCGAGTCGCTCTTCCGGCCCATCTTCATGCTTACGGTGTTCTTCCAGGGAATGGCGTTCCATCATGATCCGATTCTCTCTCACGGTTTGAACGTCGCACTGCACGCGACGGTCGCGGTCCTGCTTTTCCATCTGGTCGCATCGTTCTGGGGCGTTTCATTTCGCACATTCCTGGCTTCGATGATCTTCGCCGCTCACCCGATTCACGTGGACGCCGTTGCATTCGTGAAAAATCGCTCGGAACTGTTGGCGGCCCTCTTCCTTCTTCTGGCTGCGATTTTCCTGGTTCAGAACGTCCGATGGAAGGAGCTTTTTTCCTGGAAGCGATTGCGATTTGATTGTGTTGCCGGCGGTTGGGGAACAACCGTGGCGGCTTCAACGTTGTTCTTTTGCGCTTTGGGTTCAAAGGAGTCAGCCGTCGCCGGCGTGGAAATTCTGGCCGTATTCTTGGCTCTGCGATGGTTCCGTGGCGCGCCGATTGCACGATCATCGATCTGGAAGCTGACTTTTCCGCTCGGAGCGGCTCTCGCTTTCTATCTTCTGGCTCGTATCGAAGTTCTGGGAACAATCGCCCTTTCGAAGGATGCGTTTTTCCCTAGTGGAGTTCCCCTTTGGCAGAGACTTCTTATTTTCAGCCGGATCTCCTATGAGTACCTCTCCCTTCTGTTCTTTCCCCTGGGTCTTCGGGTGGACTATTTGCACCTCAGACCCGAGGTGTGGATCAACGATTCCCTCACTTTTCTTTCGGTGGCCGTTCACGTCCTCCTGCTAGGTATCGCCGCCTTTGCGTTCCGGCGGGCCAGGCTCTTCTCGTTCCTGATTCTGGGTTTCTATGTCTCCCTTCTTCCTGTTTCGCACATCATGCCGTTCGGGGATGTCATGGCCGAGCGCTTTCTCTACGTACCCAGCGTTTTCTTCTGCGTCGCCGTTGCGTGGGCTGTCGAAAAATTGCGTGGACCGGCCCGTGGTTGGGTCCTTCGATGGGTCGTTGCCGGATCGCTCGTCGTCGGTTATGGCGCAGGCTCATTCCGATACTCGCAGGCATTTGCGTCGGCTCCGTCTCTCTGGTCGGAAATGGTGGCGCGC
>JAZDIZ010000090.1:0-17980 GCA_043804515.1 Pseudomonadota bacterium
ATGGCGGCCACCACAACGAAGCGACCCTGACCAAAGCGAGGATTGATGAATCGAAAGGGAACTGAGGGAGGCGCGAACAACCTGAGTTGTTCCTTCTGCGGCAAGAGCCAGAAGGAAGTGAAGAAGCTGATCGCCGGCCCTACCGTTTACATCTGCGACGAATGCATCGAGCTGTGCAACGACATCATCGCTGAGGAAAGCGAGCGCGAAGAGAGCTACAGCGGCCGGGCGCGGATCCCGAAACCTTCCGAAATCAAGACCGTTCTGGACGAGTATGTGATCGGCCAGGAACGCGCCAAGAAGATTCTCTCGGTCGCGGTTTACAATCACTACAAGCGCATTCAGCCCCGAACGGGCACAGGGGCGCCGACGCCGGACGTGGAACTTCAGAAGGCCAACATCCTGCTTTTGGGCCCCACGGGAACGGGAAAGACGCTTCTCGCGCAGACGCTGGCGAAGATCCTGAACGTGCCGTTCACGATCGTGGACGCCACGACACTCACCGAGGCCGGTTACGTCGGGGAGGACGTGGAGAACATCATCCTGAACCTTCTGCAAAACGCCGAGTACGACATCGAGCGGGCGCAGCGCGGGATCGTGTACATCGACGAGATCGACAAGATCTCGCGGAAATCCGAGAACCCTTCGATCACGCGGGATGTCTCGGGCGAGGGCGTGCAGCAGGCTCTTCTCAAGATCATCGAAGGCACGATGGCCAACGTCCCTCCCAAAGGAGGGCGCAAGCATCCCCAGCAGGAGTACCTGCAGGTGGACACCACCAACATCCTCTTCCTTTGCGGCGGGGCGTTCGTGGGCCTGGACAAGATCATCGAGAAACGGCTTTCGGAGAGAAGCATCGGCTTCGGGGCCAAGATCACATCCAAGAAGGAACGGAAGGTCGGGGAGCTCCTCCTGGATACCCAGCCCGAGGACCTTTTAAGGTTCGGATTGATTCCGGAATTCATCGGCCGGCTCCCCGTCATCGCCTCCCTGCACGAGCTGGACGAGCCGGCGCTGGTGGAGATCCTCACGAAGCCGAAGAACGCTCTCGTCAAGCAGTACCAGAAGTTGTTCGAATTCGAGAAGGTGAAGCTGAAGTTCACCAAGGGAGCCCTTACCGCCGTGGCTCAGCAGGCCCTGGCCCGGAATTCCGGCGCCCGCGGCCTCCGGTCCATCCTGGAGAACATCATGCTGGACCTCATGTACGAGATCCCCTCCAAGGACAACATCGAGGAGTGCGTCATTTCGGAAGAGGTTGTTCTTAATAAGGAAAAGCCCATCGTCGTGTACCACCGCGAGGCCGAAACCGCCTGACGCGCCCCACCCCTTGAAGTTTCCAATTCCGTTCCTATGTTGACGGGGTCGAGTGGCCCTGTATTGAGCCGGGTCGGCTTCTGATATAAGTGCGAGCGAGGTGAGTGAATGATTTTTGAGAAACCCAAGGAAGGTCAGGACGTAAAGAGCCCCGGGCCGGTTCGGAAAGTGCCCGTGCTGCCGCTCCGGGACATCATCGTGTACCCCCACATGGTGGTGCCGTTGTATGTCGGCCGGAAGAAATCCGTCGCCGCGCTGGAACACGCCATGGCGAACGACAAGGACCTCCTTTTGGTGGCACAGAAGCGCGCGAAGGTGAACGACCCCGGACCCGAAGATATGTACGATATTGGAACCCTCGGGACGATCATCCAGCTTCTCCGCCTCCCCGATTCCACCATGAAACTCCTGGTGGAAGGCAAGAAACGCGCGCACATCCGGTCCTACGAAACGCGGGACGATTTTTTCATGGCCGAGATCGAGGAGGTGGCCGAAACGCAGAACGTCTCGGTCGAGAACGAGGCGCTCATGCGCAACGTGCACGCCACATTCGAAACCTACGTCAAGCTGAACAAAAAGATCCCGCCCGAGATGCTGATGTCGGTGGCTTCCATCGACGACCCGTCGCGCCTGGCGGACACGATCGCCGCGCACCTGACGCTTAAGCACAAGGACAAGCAGGAGGTTCTGGAAACCTCAGACGCCACCGTCCGCCTCGAGAAACTTTTCACGCTCATGCAGTCGGAGATCGAGATCCTGCAGGTGGAGAAACGGATCCGCTCCCGCGTCAAAAAGCAGATGGAAAAGACGCAGAAGGAGTACTACCTGAACGAGCAGATGCAGGCGATCCAGAAGGAGCTGGGAGAGAGAGACGAGTTCAAGACCGAAATCCAGGAACTCGAGGAACAGATCAAAGAAAAGAAGATGTCGAAGGAGGCGATCGGGAAGGTCGACAAGGAGCTCAAGAAACTCAAGATGATGTCGCCGATGTCGGCTGAAGCCACGGTCGTCCGCAACTACATCGACTGGATCATTTCGCTTCCCTGGTACGAGTACACGGAGGAGAAACTCAACATCGATGCGGCGCAACAGGTTCTGGACCGGGACCACTACGGCCTGGACAAGCCGAAGCAACGCATTTTGGAGTACCTCGCGGTCACCAAGCTGGTCGATAAGATCAAGGGGCCGATTCTGTGTTTCGTCGGGCCTCCGGGCGTCGGGAAGACGTCGTTGGCCAAGTCGATCGCCGGGGCGACGGGCAGAAATTTCGTGCGCCTGTCCGTCGGCGGCGTGCGGGATGAGGCTGAGATCCGGGGCCACCGCAGGACGTACATCGGCTCCATGCCGGGCAAAATCCTCCAGCAGATGAAGAAGGCCAGTACCTCGAACCCCCTCTTCCTCATCGACGAAGTCGACAAGATGTCGATGGATTTCCGCGGCAACCCCTCGGCGGCCCTTCTGGAAGTTCTGGACCCCGAGCAGAACAACACGTTCAACGACCATTACCTGGACATGGACTACGACCTTTCACGGGTCATGTTCATCACCACCGCAAACTCTTTGTACGGGATTCCGAAGCCGCTCCAGGACCGGATGGAGATCATCCACCTGACCGGGTACACGGAAGACGAAAAACTCAACATCGCCGTGCGCCATCTCCTGCCCAAGCAGATCGGCGAAAACGGCCTGAGAGACGCCAACATCGAATTCACGGAGAAGGCGATCCGGTGCATCATCCGCCGCTACACGAAGGAGTCGGGCGTTAGGAACCTGGAGCGCGAGATGGGATCGGTCTGCCGGAAAGTCGCAAAAGAAGTGGTCCGGAACGGCGCCGAGTTCAAGATGAAGATCACGCCTTCGGTGGTTCAGAAGTTTCTGGGCCCTCCCAAGTACCGGTACGGCGTGGCCGAGCAGAAGAGTTTCATCGGCCTCACGACGGGGCTGGCGTGGACCGAACAAGGGGGCGACCTGCTCGCAATCGAGGTCACCGTCATGCCCGGGAAGGGAAAGCTCACGATCACCGGGAAACTGGGGGAGGTCATGCAGGAGTCGGCTCAGGCCGCGCTTTCATACGTCCGGTCACGGGCGAAGGCCATGGGCCTGAAGGACGACTTCTATCAAAACATCGACATCCACATCCACGTGCCCGAAGGGGCCATTCCCAAAGACGGCCCTTCGGCGGGCGTCACGATGGCGACGTCCATCGCCTCGGCGCTGCTCCGGGTCCCGGTCCGCAGGGACGTGGCCATGACGGGCGAGATCACGCTGCGAGGCCATGTGCTACCGATCGGCGGCTTGAAGGAAAAGGCGCTCGCCGCCCACCGCGGGAACATCCGCACGGTGATCATCCCAAAGGAGAATCAAAAAGACCTGGAGGAGATCCCCAAGAACATCCGCGGCCAGATGAAGTTCATCCTGGTGGAGCACGCGGACGAAGTCCTCCGCCAGGCTCTGGAGCTGGAAAGACCGGATGAATTCCTCAAGTCGGCCACGGAGTTCACGCTGAATATCTACGATACCGGAACGGAAGCGGCCCCGTCGACGCCGGCCAAGCCCGAGGAGACGCCCGGCCAGGAAAACATCGTCCACTGACGGAGTCTTGGGGTGCTCCGGCTCAGGAGCCCTGGATCCGGATCGCCGAAAGTCCCGTTTTCGCCACGACGAATTCCCGAAAATCTTCGCCCTGGGTTCTTGCCAGATCCCGCAATCGGTCGTTGGCGGCGTTGAATTCCAACATGTACGCAAAGAACTCGTTCATGAACACGTAGGCGTCCTCTTCCCGATACACCCCTGAAAATTGTGTTTTGACATAGTTCCGATCGGCGTCCGTCAGGTGGTTGGTCCAATAATCCTTCACCACCCCCTGCAACGCGGGTGTGAAAAAATATTGCGCGTGCAGCGTCTCGTGACTGGCGGCCTGTCGAAAATCAAACGGGCTTTGAATCGAAACGGTGATCACGACGAACAGCGAGTCGCCGTTTTTCGCAACGAGTTTGTTCAAAACATTCGTCTCAAACGCTTTTTCCTCGGCTTTCAAAGGCCAATGCTTGCGCCGCATCCCTTCGTAAAAACCGAGGATCTCGGGGCTTTTGATGTCGTGGCCCGAGGATTCTTCATAATTGGCTTGAAGCGATCCGTTCCGCGGACGGACCAGAGTTCCTTTGGGAACCTTCATGAAACCCTCGGAAAAAAGGGCGATCCGGGAAAAGGCGAGATTCATGTGTTCCTGCTTGTATGTCGCGCACAAGTAGGTATGCGCCACTTCGACGAGCTCGGCGCACTCCGTGGGTGAAACCAGGTTCTTTCGATCGGCCCCATTCGCAATCGCCGGCATCGCGTAAGTCTGCCATTCCTTTTTCATGCGCGACCGAAGCGCATCGAAGCCCGTATTGATACTGAACGGTGTCTCCGAAAGCCTGATCTGGTCGAAAGCGCTTCGTAGGCCTTCCGCACGGGCCAAAGGGGCGGACATGAGCAAGATTAGCGCGAAGAATTTGGTGGTTTTCATGGGCGGTTTGGAAGCTCCTCTTGTCTTGGGTCGCAGGCTGATATCTCGAACAAGGCAGTGCGTCAAGGCGCACCGAATTCTAGCCTCAGCGTTAGGGATGGCTTGCCTAGCCGTAGCCCCGGTTCAAATCGCAGGTCTATGCATTAACGAGGGGCTTCGGCGAGATCCGCCTCCGCGAAGGCTCCGGCGGGATAAACAGCCTTCGCCTCGTTACACTCGGCGCAAAGATGGCTTGCCAAGCCGAAGCCCTGCGCAAAATTGAAAGCCTTTGATTTATCGAAGCGCTTCGGCGTGATCCGCCTCCGCGAAGGCTCCGGCGGGATAAACAGCCTTCGCCTCGGTAAAAAAGGCGAATGCTGGTGGGCGGTGCAGGGATTGAACCTGCGACCCCCTGCGTGTAAGGCAGGTGCTCTCCCGCTGAGCTAACCGCCCAAATGTTCGGCCTCGTCTAAACGGCCATCTGCTTCGTTACTCGTCGCTCGGCATCCTCACATACGGACTAAGTATGCTGCGGTGCCTCGCTCCTCGTGGCCTCGCATCTGTCCATTTATCCGAACCCTCATACATCCAGAAAGCCGGTTCCAGCACAATCGCCAATCTGACACCGATCCTACGCTTCGCTCGTGCCTCCTAACACGAAAAAGACCGGGTCCCCTACCAGGAATAATGGACCGAGTATGTGAGAACCTTCTCGCCGGCCGGCGGAACTTTCACACGAAACTCGATGGTCTGGCTGTCCGTCTTTTTGAAATCGGCGCTCTTCTCCATGATCTTCCAATTGATCCAGCGGTACAGATTCTCGACCACCCTCACTTCCGTTTCGTTCTTCTTGTGGTTCCTAAGCTTGATCTCGAAGCTCTCGTCCAGCCACCGCTTGGAAGTATCGATCTGGTAGTCGGTGCGGCGCCGTTCGCCCACGAGATCGAAGGCGTTTCCGGTGTACAGGCGGACGGTTTCGTCTTGCGGCGTGTGATCGATGACGTTTTCTCCCGTAAACTCGAGCAAGCCGTCGTCATCCCTCCGATAGAAACGCGCCCTCCCCTTCGGCAGCGGGATCCCCAAGCCGTTATTCGAGGAGTTCATAAATTCCCGCATCACCCAGATTTTCGGATTCGACTGCGTTCCGTAATTTCGATCCTGGCGGATGGCCTCCGAATCCCAGCAGCCGTACCGGTTCCAATCGATCTTGGCTCCGTTGTATACGTAGAGCTCCTTCGACTGGATGTTCCCCGCGCGCACGAATTCAACCTGTTTCGTCTCGCGGTCGCACAACGTCATGGAGCGATTCAGCGTGTACATGTGGTACTCGTCGAACGTTTTCTCTGTCACGACGGGTGCCGTCCTGCTCAAACTATCAAAGTCCATGCGCCCGGAACCGCCCGAAGACGGACTGCTCCGTTGAATTTTGTTCACATCGCCGGCGATCAGCTTCACCTTCGCCTCGTCGAATCGCTTTCCGCTCTGATTGTCCACCGTCACCCACCCTATGAGGTCCAAGACGCTTCCCTTCGGCGGAGCCAGAATATTGTACGTGGCTTCCCACTTCATTCCCCCCGTGACATAGGCCAACTCGGCCACGAGGGCTCCCGCCTGGTTCGTCTCAATCAGCCAGCTCAAGGTCGGCTTCAGAATCGAGTCGTCCGTCAGAGCCGGGAATACGGGCGTTCCCGGCAGACCGAAGCGGAGCTTCCCGTCCATTTCGATGATCGGCTGGGACTGCGACACGTTCGCCATCTGTGTCTGGTAATACTGCGGGCCGTAGGTTGAGAGTCCGGCCGAATGGGGGACATATCCGCTACGGATGATCTTTCCTTGGATCTTTTGCACCCCCTCCTTCTCGTGCACCTGAAACTCGATCACTTTCCCCTCGTAAAGGTTGAGAAGAAGGCCCTCCGACACGGGATCCGACCTGTAGTTCTGCTCCAAGATCCGGAACTCATGTTTCCCTGTCGGGTCCCGGAAGATCACGGAATCGGGTTCGACGTGCGCTGTCGTGTCGGCGTATGAAATACTGTTCACGCCCTTATCCAACTTGAGTTGCACCTTCTCCCGCACCACCGCAAAGCCTTGGTTGTAGATCGTAAGCGCAGGCTCCGTCGCCAGGGCGCTCCCCGGCAGCACAACCGAAAACAGAACACCGATGAAACGATTCATGGTTCCTCCCCATCCAATGAATGACATTCGTCGCATCCGGCTGGCCGGATCAATCGAGATCAGAGTTGCGAGAACGGCACGCGCCTTCGTTTCCACAGAACGAACAATACCGGATAAACGAGAAGCTCCAAAAAGAAGCTTGTGGCCAAACCACCCACCATGGGCGCGGCAATCCGCTTCATGACGTCGGCACCCGTCCCATGACTCCACATGACCGGGAGAAGCCCCATCATCATCGCCATGACGGTCATACGGCGGCCCTAACCGCTTTGAGGGGAATGTCAGTTCTTGCCTTTTCGCTCCTGCTGCGAGCGAGCGACTTTCTGAAGTTCCTGCTGGGTGTCTCGAATCCATCGGAAGACGGCCTCACGCTGTACCTGGTTGATTCCCGAAGCTGGGTGCATCACGCGGTAGCGAAAAGGAGGCATCTCCTTTTCACGCACGACCTTCTCGATGGCCTTCAAATCTTCTTCAGGGCTGCCGTGTCCGCGGAACGGAAAGTCGCCGGTCATGTCAATGTGTTTCTTGGCTTCCGAGATATCCTTATCGATCAGGCCCTTTACCCACGGAAGCTCGTAATACCACGGAAAACGCGTCTGATCGCTATGACAGTCGAGGCAGGCCTCTTGAAAGATTGGTTTGACGCTTGAAACGTATCGCTGGTTGCTCAATCCCAAGGCTCTTGCCTTCTCCTTTTCCGCGGCCGAATTTTCCGCAGGGTTGGGTGCAGGATTCATGTGGTAATGTCTTTCATGTGCCCAAACGCAAACGGTGATCGACAGAGTCACGACAAAAACCAATAACCCCCACAACACACAGCTGCCGCTCGGCCGCTCTTTCGAAACGGCTTTCCAAGGATCGGTTCTTTGGCTTCCAGTGCCTATTTCTTTGGCTCTAACGTCATTCCACATTTGGGACACCGCCCCGGCTCCTTCTGTGCGATCTCCGGATGCATCGGACAGGTGAAGAGCCGCGCTTGTGCCTTCGTTGCGCGGGTTTCGACTTTTGGGGCGACCGATCCCTGCCGCTGATCCCCTAGGACCCCCTTTCCCCAAGTTTGAAGCAACAAAACGTCTCTGGAATCCTTTGATTCAATCGTAATGACGGTCCGTTCGTTCGTGCCTTGAACGGAGACGGAAACTCCGGTCAAAAAGAACGGGCAACCGAATTCATGGGTCGTCTGACTTTGGCCAAAGGCCAGATGGCATTTCACTTGAGCTTCCACCTTACGAATGCCACCGACCGAAGTTGAATCCATCACGACCTGAATGCCGCTGGGAGTGACGATGATCCTTTTTGAGAGCTTTTGATCTTCCAGCGGGCAATAAGAAAGCTGATTGGCTGGGATTCCGCTGCAAGCGGCGGCGTTCATCCTTTCCAATTCCAAAGCGGCTTTCCGATGCGCCTCAACATGGCGTTCGTGCGTGAAGACCTGGGATGTATGCGAAAATCCAGAGCCCCTTTCCCGGCTCGTGTTTGCCTGTTCAAGGTCTTGGTGCATACGTACTTCATCTTCGTGGGTTGAAGCTTCTCGGCGGTGTTCCGCTACCGTCATGTCCGTTGGGTTCGACCCGGGAACAGGCGAGGGGGTGCACCCTGCCACGAGAATCGTTGCCGCTATTGAAAGCATGGTTTTCATGCTGATCTCCTCTCTAAAACATTGGTTTCACAGTGCGTGGCCTTGGGTTGGAAGTTGGCTCGGTTGGGGGATCACAGTGCCCTCCCGCATGACGAATTTCCATTTCCAGATGGAATAGAGAACGGGATAGACCAAGAGTTCCAGGGCGAACGACGTGCACAAGCCGCCTACCATGGGCGCCGCGATCCGTTTCATCATGTCCGCTCCCGTGCCGATCGACCACATGATCGGCAAAAGACCCATGAATGCAGCCATGACGGTCATCATCTTGGGCCGGATTCGCCGAACGGCGCCATGCATGATGGCCCCTTCAAGATCTTTGTACGTCCGCATTTGGCCGTTTCGAACGCGCTCTTCGTAAGCAAGATCCAGAAATAGCAGCATAAAGACGCCGGTTTCGGCATCCAGACCCATCAAGGCGATCATCCCCACCCAGACGGCGATCGAAAGGTTGTAGCCAAGGAGATACAGAAGCCAGATCGCCCCGATCAGCGAGAAGGGGACGGCCAACATGACGATCCCGGCCTTCACCATTGATTTGGTGTTCATAAAGAGAAGAAGGGCAATGAGAAAAATCGTGAGTGGGAGGACCACCTTGAGTCGTTCGCGAACGCGAGCCATGTTCTCGTATTGGCCACTCCAGAGAAGGTAGTATCCTTTGGGTAAATTGAGACGCTTCTGAACGGCGGCCTTCGCTTCTTGCACGTATCCCCCGATGTCTCTCCCGGTCATGTCCACGTAGACATAACCGGCCAACTGGCCGTTTTCGTTCCGGATCATCCCCGGGCCTTCCATCATCTTGAGCTCGGCGATTTGCGCCAGCGGAATCTGGGCTCCCGAAGGGGTCGGAACGAGGACCCGCTTGAGACGTGGGATACTGTCGCGGAACTCCCGCGCGTAGCGGACGTTGACGGCGTAGCGCTCCCGTCCTTCCACCGTGGTCGTGATATTTTCGCCTCCGATGGCGGACATGATGATCGTCTGGGCGTCCGAGACCGAAAGGCCGTAGCGGGCGAGTTCATCCCGGTTCAAAACGAAGTCGAGGTAGTAGCCTCCGGCCGTTCGTTCCGCGAGAACGTTCCGAGTTCCCGGAACTGCCCTAAGTATGCTTTCCAGGTCCTCGCCGACCTTTTGAATCACTTTGAGGTCGGCTCCTAAGACCTTGATCCCGATCGGCGTGCGGATCCCGGTGGAGAGCATGTCGATCCGGTTCTTGATCGGCATCGTCCAGATGTTCGGGATTCCGGGAAATGTGAGCTTCGCGTTCATCTCGTTTTGAAGCTCTTCAAATGTGATATGGCTGGGGGTAATCCGTGAAAAGACCGGTTGGAGAAAATCCGGCATCCACGAGTACCAACGTTTCGCTTTCCGCCATTCGGACGTCGGCTTGAGAACCACTGTGGTCTCCACCATGGAAAACGGGGCCGGATCGGTGGGTGAATTGAAACGGCCGGCCTTTCCGAAGACTCGTTCCACTTCGGGGAATGTCCGGAGGATCCGATCTTGGATCTGCAGAATCCGCTGCGCCTCGGTCACCGACATTCCTGGGAGAGCGGTCGGCATATAGAGGAAGGCCCCTTCGTTGAGCGGCGGCATGAACTCGGAGCCGAGTTTTAAATAAATGGGAACCGTGGAGGCCATGAGAAGGACCGTCGCCAGCAAGGTCACTTTTCGGTGTTCCAGGACCCAGCCACAGACCGGCTCATAGACTTTGAAAAGAATCCGACTGATCGGATGCTTTTCCTCCCGGTAGTATTTTCCGACGGTGACGGTGTTCACGAGCCAGGACATCCAGCGGGGCTTCCAATGAACGTAGTCCATCCGCGTGAACATCATTCGGAGAGCCGGGTCGAGCGTGATGGCCAGGAGAGCGGCGATCGCCATGGCGAAGTTCTTGGAATACGCGAGCGGTTTGAAGAGTCTCCCTTCCTGGTCGACCAGCGTGAAGATCGGCAGAAACGCGACGGCGATGACCAGAAGGGAAAAGAAAACCGACGGCCCGACTTCCTTGAGCGCCCCAAGGCGGATGAGATGAAAATCTCCCTTCCTTCCTCCGGCAATCCATTCCTCCAAGCGCTTGTACGCATTTTCGACTTCAATGATCGCTCCATCGACAAGAACACCGATCGAGATCGCAATTCCCGCCAACGACATGATGTTGCTCGTGAGACCCATGAGATAGAGAGGGATGAACGCAAGAAAGACGGACACCGGAATTGTGACGATGGGGATCAGCGCCGACGGGATGTGCCATAGGAAAAGCAGAATCACGAGGCTGACGATGATCATTTCTTCCTTGAGCGAATGGATCAGCGTCTCGATGGAATGAAGGATGAGTCCGGACCGGTCGTAGGTGGTTATAACTTCCACCCCTTCCGGCAGCGTGGGTTTTAACTCCTCCAACTTGGCCTTCACGCGATCAATGACATTGAGGGCGTTCTCTCCGTGGCGCATCACGACGACGCCGCCGACGACATCTCCCATGCCGTCTAGATCGGCCACGCCGCGGCGAAGGTCGGGACCCAGGACGACGTTCGCCACATGTTTGACCAAAATGGGAGTCCCCGAAGCGTGATCAACGCCCACAACAATCTTCTTGATGTCCTCCACGGACTTGGCGTATCCGCGTCCTCGAACCATGTACTCGGTCCCCGCAAACTCCAGAAGGCGCCCCCCCACCTCCTCGTTCCCCTTGCGAACGGCATCGAGAACCTGCGTCAAGGGGATGTTGTAGGCGAGAAGCGCGTTCGGATCGACATTGACCTGGTATTGCTTGACGAACCCCCCGATGGCCGCGACCTCGGACACGCCGGGTACGGCCTGGAGGTGATATCGGAGATACCAGTCCTGAAGCGACCGGAGTTGAGCCAGATTGTTTTTCCCGGATCGATCGATCAGGGAATACTGATAGACCCAGCCGACGCTGGTGGCGTCCGGCCCGATCTCCGTCTTCACACCTTCGGGAAGTGTGGGGAGAATTTTGCTCAAGTACTCGACGACGCGGGAGCGCGCCCAATAGATGTCGGTTCCGTCCTGGAAGATGACGTAGACGTACGAATATCCGAAATCCGAAAACCCGCGGATCGCCTTGATTTTAGGAGCCCCGAGAAGCGCCGTGACGATCGGGTATGTGACCTGATCCTCCAGGATGTCGGGGGAACGGTCCCACCGGGAAAAGACGATGACTTGGGTGTCCGAAAGATCTGGAATCGCATCCAAGGGGATCCGCTTGATGGCCCAAAGGCTCCCCAGCATCGCCACGAGCACGAAAATCAGGACGAGAACCTTATTCTTCGCCGAAAACTCGATGATTTTCTCGATCATGGCTCAGTGTCCCTAATGTCCCGCGTGGCTCGGCTCAGACGGCGTGGAAGAGGGATTTTTCTTTACGAACGCGTTGACCGCCGCCTTAAAACGGGATTCGGAGTCGATCAGGAAGTTCGCCGAGGTCACCACCTCCTCGCCTTCGGAAACCCCCCGAATCACTTCGTAGAAGCCTTCGGCCTCGCGGCCCAGTACTACATCGCGCGGTTCGAATTCCCCTCCTCCTTTTTTGACGAAGACAATCTGAGTCTCGCCCGTGCTCAAGATTGCCCCGTCGGGAACGACGATCACCTTACCCAGAGGAATTTGGATTTTGATGTTTACGAATGTTTCGGGTCGGAGACGTTCATCCGGGGTTTTAATTTCCGCCCGGACGCGAACCGTGCGCGTCATGGCGTTTAAGACCGGGTCGATTGACTTGACCGTGCCGTGGAAACTGCGACCCGGTATCGCCGGCGTCGTGACGATCACCCGTTGGCCCCGGCGGAGAAGATCGACCTCATATTCATAGACCTGTCCGTAGACCCAGACGGTCTTGCCGGGAAGGAGCAGATTGAGCGACTCGCTCCCCCCCTGCGTGATCTGCCGGATCTGCGAATCGGAGAGACCCAAGAGGCGCAATTTGAGAGCAGAGGACTTGATGAGGTTCGCAGATTCTTCCCGGGCGGTCGCCCAGGGACTCTCCTTCATTCCCTCCTTGGCCGTAATGGCCTCTCGGTATTCCGCCATCGCGTTGTAGAGCTCGGGATCGAACGCCACCCGGCCCACCGACCGGATCTCCAAATCGAGGTCCCGCCGTTCCACCTTTTCGGTTGTCACGCCGATGAGCTGCTGTCTTTCGGTCGGCACCGTGATCGTGGCGTGCCCGGCTATGCTCGAACCGCCTCCTTTCGCCTCATCCTCGTAGACCGGAACATAGTCCATTCCCATTTCGTCTTTCGCCGGTGTGCGAGAGGTCACGTCCGGCCGCATGGGATGCCGATAGAAAAGAATCTTTCTCTCGCTTGGCCCCACCTGCTCCTGTGCGGGAACCTGGGAAGGGGGCACGGACTCGTCCACCTCCTGGAGCGCCATGTTGCAGATGGGACAGTTCCCCGGTTGTTCCGTCACGATCCCGGGATGCATGGAACATTGGTAACGGTGCTTCCTGACTTGTTCTGCCCGCGGCTTTTCCTTTGGGGCCCGTGCGTGCCGAACAAGGATGACCGAACCCGCGATCAAAACGACGGCACCCGCTGCTATCCAGATCGACTTTTTCACGATTTGCCTCCGCGGACCTCCGCAAGATCGACGCCCAACACCCGTTCCAAATGCGCGGTGTTTTTGCCGTACTCGGCGAGGTTGCGGAAATATTCCAATCGAAACTCAACGAGCGTCCGGTCCGAATCGAGGAGATTCAGGAAATCGATCCGGTCGGATTGATACGCCGCCTCCGCCACGCGAAGCGACTGCTCCGCTTGCGGAAGGAGCGTCGTCCGGTAGAGTTCCACCAATCGCTGCGCCGTATCGACGTGAACCATGAACTCCCGAACATCGGAGCGAGTCGTCGCCTGCGTCGAACGTAACGTCTCGTTCGCGCGTTGTTGTTCGCCCCGTGCCGCACTCACCTGGCCCCTCTGCCGCCAGAACCAGAGGGGAACGTTCAACTTGAAAAGCACGGAGGAGTCATTCTGCGGTTGGGGCTGGACCTTTTCCCCGTAATTCCGCCATCCGTATTCGATCGTGAGGTCGGGCAGATATTCACTTTTCATCGCACCCACCTCTGCCGTCGTCTTTTCGACCTCGTGACGAGCGCCACGGATTTCCGGTCGCTTTTCTAGCGCGATCGCCTCCCATTGCTCGTATGTCTTGGAAACCGGAAACACGACGGGCTCCTCCAACTCTCCGAACGGTTCGGGCGGTTTTCGGTCCAGGAGGGAATTGAGGCGAGACTGAACCGACAGAAGTTCCTGCTCGCCCGTGATCAACAGGTTGTTGGCCTTGGAAAGTTCCACCTGCGCCCGCAATACGTCGGATTGAGAAGCTTTTCCGACGGCGTACCGATTGGCGGCGATTCGGGCGAATTTGAGGAGAATTTCAACGTTCTCCTTCGAGATCTGCACCGAGCGATTCGCGAACATGAGGGCGTAATACGACTCCTTCACACGGGCCAAAACGTCCCGTTCCACCGTGTGATACGCTTCCTCCTGCGTCCGGGCGGCAAAAGAGGCGGCTCGACTCTTGTAAAACAGTTTGGAAGGAAACGGGATCGTCTGGCCGACCCGGTACCAGGTGTCCATAGCGGAGCCAAAATTGAATGTGTTTCGGTTGATCCCCTCGTATTCGACACCGAACTCCAGGTCGGGAATTCCCCGCGCAACGGAGATCCGCGCCCTTGCGGCGCTCCACGCGCGTTCCGCGGACGCGATTTCCGGGTTTCTCACTTTAGCCAACGCCAGCACTTCGTTAAGTGTCGCGGGGGGCGAATTCGTCGCGTCCGCCCACACCATGGAAAGGGGAAACAGTGCGCACCATCCCGAAAGCGCCAAGATGGGAAGAAGTCCCCCTCCGCTAACTCTATGAAATTGCAGCATAACTAATAGTCGCCTTCCTTGTCCGGTCTGTCAAAAGGGAATACGTTTAAAATTTGGGATTTGTGACAGTGTCACAAAGAAAACATTCCGGACGTATTCTTTATGAGTGATGAAACACGAACGGACGAGGAGCTGATGCTCGCGTATCAAAGAGGCGACGAAGATTCGTTCCGCGTTTTGTACGGAAGGTATGCCGGAAGAGTTTACGGCTACCTTCGTCTCAAGCTTTCGTCCCGAAGTGTCGTAGACGACGCATTCCAGACGGTTTTCCTGAAACTGCACCAGTTTCGAGGGCGATACCGCCCGGTTCTCCCTTTCGCTCCATGGCTGTTCACGATTTCCCGTAACGTTGTTTGGGACATTCTTCGCTCCCAAGCCCGCTCTATGGAGGACGCGAGCCCCATGGATATCGAACAGGCGTCGGTCATGCAACCCACTCCCGCAACCGACCTTCCCGAGTTGGCGACGCTCACCCCGGAGCGCCGGCAGGCCCTGGAACTTCGCTTCGGTCAGGACCTTTCTTTTCACGAGATCGCAAAGCGACTTGAAACTTCTCCCGCCAATGTCCGCCAACTCGTGAGCCGTTCGCTCCGGCAGCTGAAGAGAACTATGGGAGGAAGGGGGACCAAGTCATGAATGACCCGCAGTCTCCCGAAAAATGGCTCCACGAATTCCAACAATTCTTGGCTGCCGACCCGATTACGCCTCCCACGGGATTGACGGAAGGTCTTCTCGCCAAAGTCACAGCGGACTTGAACCCGCCCCCGTGGAGAGTGTTCCTCAAACTCGGCCTTGTTCATGCCGTCGTCGGTTCGCTGACACTCTTGATCTGTCCCCAGTTCGGCCTCGGCCCGAGTCTCGGTTTGATGACGTATCTGATGAGGCTTGGTCCTCATGTCTGTATGTTCGGGTGCGGGACGCTTTTTCTGGGAGTGTCGGCTCTCGCCAGCGCGTTTCTTTTGAGACTTGAGGAGGTCCGTGTGTTGAGAAAGACCGTTCTTCTCCAGTTCCCCTTACTCGGACTCGCGTCGATCGGAATCTTTCTCTTATTCGGTGCTGCTGTAGTGGTGAATCTGGCGCTGGTCTGGATCTTAGGATCGATCCTGGGAGGTCTTGGGAGCCTGGAACTGGGATGGCTGATCCGGGCGAAGCTTAACGATCGCCCGTCATACAGCATGTAAGGAACCCATAGGGCCGAAGTTCCAATGACTGTCTGGGTCCGGTAGCGCTTCGATGGACGCTTCAAAACCCTGAGGAGATCATATTCAACTCGTAATCCCCTCGACTGATTTTGACATTTGATAGCGAGGCTAGGATTGGGTGGGCCTCAATGTGCCGGACCTTTGTACCTCTTCTCCCCCGCCTCAATCCTGACCGGCAGCCGGTTTCGCTCGGGTGGAAGCGGACACGTGGCGTACGGTGTGAACGCGCAAGGCGGATTGTACGCATGGTTGAAATCCACAACGACCTTCCCGTCCTTCGGAAGCTCGGAATAGAGAAATCTTCCGGCAGGATAAGTTTCGTGGCCGCTGGTTTCGTCCTTGAAAATGAAGAAGAGTTCCTTGGCGTCCGGTGTTTCGAGGACCGGCTCGAGCGTCAGCTCTTTCGCCTTCAGTTTGAACTTCACGATTCCAGGCGCCGTCATGATCTGGTCGATGCCGACAATGGAGGGAATTTTCCTCTCCAGCGGTTTCTCGTATGGCGTGAACAGCGCATCCATGCGGTATTCTTCTTTGGCTAGAAAGTAATCGAGGCCCTTGAATCCCTTTCGTACGGGACTGTTCGGATCCCTGGCGCGGATCGCGTAACGCTGTTCCCGTTTAAGAACCGTGAGGCTCAAGTTCCCCACTCGGATCACATCCGGTCTCTCATTCTCGTCCGTCGCAAGCTCGCGTTCTTTGATCGGTTCGCCGTTGACCGTTGTCTGGGTACCGGGTTCCGGTCGGATCCTAACTTTCCCGTTTTCAACGTAGACCACTCCGAGTCTCTCCGGGCCCTTTCTCACGGGCAGAAGTACCGAATTTTCCTTTCCCGAACCGACAGGGTTCGCACCGTCATGAAGCCAATACAGCCCCACGAGCGTGAGCCAGCCATCCTGGGACGTCAGGCGTTCCAGTCTCTTCGCTCTCCATTCGCCTTCCAACCGGAGGAATTCCGGCTCGGCCTTCACCTCTGAAACCAACACCGTGGCCGACAAGAGGCAAAGACACCACATGGGAGCTTCGTAAACACGCATGGTTCGGGCCTGTATCACAATCTCCCGGCACAATCAGGCTCCCGGGTTCACACGGCCCCCCAATATAGGCCCTATGTTATTGCTATTATTAGTTTTAGTCTCCGGCCTCGCCTCCTTCGTTTGGGTCTTGACGGACCTTGACGCGTCGTGTTACAAGGGCGCCCTGGAGTTAAAAATGCCTTATAAATTCGTAGTTTCAGTTTTATGCCTGGCTCTTCTCGGCCTTGTGAACTGCGGAAAAACGCAGAATCAGAAAGTCCAGACCGGCCAAAAAACCGTCGTTGACGAAGGCAAGAAGATCTTGGCAACCGAAGGCACAGCCACGGAAGCTATGGCTGAGCCGGGTGTTTACAACATGACCGTCAAATACGCCAAGATAGATTGCGCCAAGGGAATCACACCGCCCGAAACCGACAAGAAGGACGCAACCCTCAAAGCCGACTGTCGCCAAGACGTTCAGAAACCAGGCAAATTCGGATGTGACGTTCAGGGGTTGTCTACACTGAGCGGCTTCATGCATAAGGACGGAAGCTTCGGACTTTCCGGTGATGTAAAGCCCTCGGGCGACGTGGTGAGCGGCACCAGGAATATGGCCGGAAAATTCAGCGCCAAGGATACCGCCAGCGGAAAGGCTAGCGAGACGGACCACTTCAAACAGAAAGGAATAGAGGGCGACTGTTCCCTCAGCACGACGTTTACGATGAAACTTTCGAACGCATCATCTTTGAATGATCAAACTGAAAAGCCCAAAGCCAAGGTTTCCTACAATGTCAACGGTTCCGAAGGCACACGCACGTTCTCGGACGTCCGTCTCGGCCGGTCGGAAGGCGTGCTTCAAATCGGCGCGAAGGGGCCCGTGGACGAACTCGGCAACCAAGAGCGGTTCGTGGCTTCCGTAGATGGCGATTCCATGATGGCTTCGACGGTATTGTTCTCACCCGCCGGCACGCCGATCCTCCAAGGCCCGCTGCAGAATTGCGAATACAAGGTCGCCTCCGGATCGAAAGTCCTGGCGTTCGACTGCGACAGTCTCTCGGGTTCCGTACCACTGCCGCCGCGTTAACTTTGACCCAGTAAGATCAAACGTTTATAAGACCGTTTCGCTTGTCTCGCCGTAGCCCCAAAGGGGCGAAGGCGGGCTGGGCCACCAACCGCCGGGACGGTCGTGCGATAATTGCGACCTCCGACGTTCGAAAGACGTCACCCGATCGGTTTACATTGGCTGGGGCGGT
>JAZDIZ010000091.1:0-49204 GCA_043804515.1 Pseudomonadota bacterium
TGCCCCTCCTTTTGGGGTGCGCGCCGGCCCTGTAAAGCCGCATGGAAGCCTGGGACGACCTCGACCCGGCCCGAAAGAGAGACTCCATCGTAAGCTCGGCGAAGGCGATGGCACATTCGCGGCGCTTTGCCGTCGGGGAACACCGCTTTTCGACCGACTGCAGCGGTTACGTGGGCGCCGTGCTGTATCGGAACGGAATCGACGTCTTCCGGGGCGCTACGGAACTCGACATCCGCGGCAACGGCGTCCGGATCCTCCACGAATTCGTCATCAAATACGGCAGAATTTTTCACGACGAGGCCGCTCCAGGCGACCTCGTGTTCTTCAACAATACGTACGACCGGAACCGTGACCGGAATCTCAACGATGCCCTCACCCACATCGGTATCGTCTCAGGCGTCGACTCGGACGGAACCGTGAGGTTTCTGCACTATATGAAGGGGAAGGTCCGCAAGGGCGTGATGAACCTTCAAAATCCGTGGCTTGCAAGGGACGAGGAGGGAAACAAGGTCAACGACTACATGCGGCGGCGTAAACGGTCGGACCGCCGGGGCACGCCTCACACGGCCGCCGGCCTCTTTGCCGATTTCGGATCCCTCCTCGTCCTCCGCATCGACGAACCTAGCCCGACCCCCACGCCGACCGCGCAACCGGCACCTCAACCGGTAGAGACGCCACCCGCGAGCCCACAAGACGATGAATAGCCCATCCTTGGTAGTTGAGTATTAGGTTTATTTGCCGGATAAGTGAGATCTGAATCTCCTTCAAGAGCGGTAGGGGAAATCGGTGTCCCGGGGGCTGTCCCTCGAAGGACACGTCGATTTTGGGTTACGCCCCAAAATCGACGCTCGCCTGCTCGCTCGCCGTGGCATCGGAAGCATGGAGACAGCTCGCTGCGCACGCCTTCTCGGACCAACCCCCGGCCCTCCGCTTTCCGTACTCCTCAATTCTCAAAATTTCGATTCCGATATGATCCAATTGGAGAAAATGGTGCGTGCTCTATGCGCTCTTGACGAAAATTGTGGATTGGGGGGCGCGGGGGTTCCCCCGCAGGGGCGTGTCGGAACCGGTCGCATCCATGCATATAAACCGCGACCGGTGAGCACCGAGGGACGGCGAGGCGCGTAAGCCGAGCCGATCCCATCCCCGGAGGGGGTCCCCCGCGACCAGCCAATCTAGACACCTTCGGAAGGAGAGGGCGGAACAGGACGCGACAAATCGGGTCAGCGCTGAGGACTCTCTTTTACGGTTCTTTCTTCTCTTCCTCGTCGGCGGTGAAAAAGCTCGGATCCACGAACCTCGGGGGGCCCTTGTCCATCGGAGCCGAGGGATCCACGACCGAGGTGACCTGGCCCATCGGCACCGTGATATACCCCGTTTCTCCCTTAAGCAGGATCTCGTCTTCCGAGGCCTCGATCAAGACGCCTCGGTAAACAAGGCCGTTCGCCCGAACTTCCACCTTCTTTTTCTTGAGCAGGTCCAGTTTCGTTCGAAGCACTTGATCCTCTCTCTCCGCCGATTCGCGGGAACCGGCCGTTCACTGCGATTTCTTCAATCGCGCATTCTCGTCTTTCGCTTCCTTTTTCTTCTCGTTTTCCAGGAAGGATTTGATGGTCTCAATGGAGTTCGCCGCCGCCCTCCGGACTTCGCGGTCGCTGTCGTTCGATGAAGCGTCGTGCAGCGGACCAAACGCCTTCTCGTCCCCCAGAAGGCCGAGCGATTTGGCCGCCTCCGCCCGCACGCCCGGATCCGGGTCCTTGAGCGCGGCTACTAAAGACGGGATCGCCTCGCGGGTTCCCATCTTTCCGAGACTCCGGGCCGCGTTCTTGCGCACCAACTTGAGGGGGTGGGACTTCAGCGTGCGGACCCAATAGTCCAGATGCGGATCGGCCGCGGCCGCCCCTTCCGGCGCGGGAGCGGCGTTCAGCGCGAATGGCGGCAGCGCCATAAGGCAGGCCAACGCCAAGCCCAAGACCGTTTTCATTCCCCTTTCTTCCCCTGTTTCAGATAGGCCTCGTCAAACCATTTGCTGCTCAAGTACCGCGCTCCCAAATCGGGGCAGTTCGCTTCGTTGGTCTGTTCCTTGAGCCGTTTCCAATCCACTTTCTTCCCGAGAAGCTGGTGCCGCTCCACGGCGATCTTGAGGTACGGGATCACCCGGCTCGTCGGCAGCACTTCCCCTTTTTTTTGGCCGAGCTTTGTGCCCCCTTCGATGTCGAAGAACTTAAGCTCGATCTCAATAAGCGCCGGATATTGAACGAATGCGTCCACGGCTCCTTTTCCGTACGCCCCGCGCCCGAAAAGAAGCCATTTGTAGGCATTGCAGACCTCCTCATCCGGATCTCGGGATTGAAGGCCCCGCCAATAGGAAATTTCCGCGGCGAACCCTTTTTGTTCCGATCCGCGTACCAGAACCCGCTCTTGAGGGCTGCGCCGCTCCTTTTTGAGCAGGTAAATTCCGAAGAATCCGTCTAGATCGTTCGCAAGCGCGGTCGCGTCGACGGCTGCTCGCGCCTGCGGAGGCGCGCAGAGCGCCGTCACAACGAGCGCCGCTAAAATGCCCTTGGTCATGGGGTGACTATAACTAAAAACTCTGGACGACGCCGAAATAAAACCGAACCGGCTCATGGTGCCGGGTCACCTCCCAAGCGGCGTCGAAACGAATCAGGCCGGGGTTCACGCCGAAATAGTCCACGAGAAAACGGAGGCCGTAACCCACGTCGCTCGCAAACGACGAATAGCGGAACAGGTCCCCGAAGCCGGTACCTTGGGCGTTCCCGAACGCAAATTGATCCGCCCGCTCCTGGGATGTTCCTGCGGCGCTCCCGGCGTCCGCGAACAACGCACCCTGGACGTCCCGCACCCGAAGAATCCCCAGATTCCAATCCACGTCTTTCAGAAGAATGTGCCGGTACTCCGCGCTGGTCAGGAGGAGATGCCTCCCGATGTAGCGATCGTCGTTGATGCTTAAGCCCCGAATCGCGTTGATGCCTCCGAGCCGGTACATGACCTGGGCCGGAATGTCGTTGGGTCCCGAAATCCCCAGAAAACCCCGCAAGTCGACAAAGTGGTTCGGATGGAATGGCAGGATCCAGGAGCCGCCGATGCTTACCTGATAGAAGTCCGACTCGCCCCCCAGATAGTGATTCCCCCAGACGGCCGTGATTCCGGCCCCGCCCCCCTCCAACGGGTTCGTGAGGGAGAGCTGGCTACCGAAGGAATAGCTCACGGCCAGGCTGCTTTCGAATTCGTTGCCTCCCACTGCGACCACGGCGGTATTTCCCGTCGCCGCGTCCACCGCGAGAGCGTTCCGCGCCGCCAGGCGGTTGAACCCGTAATCGATTGATATGCCGTGGCTCAGGCGCAGGCGGTCGATCAGCCTGCCGAACAGCCGCCCATACCCGACGCCGAACCCGTACGAATCCACGGCGTACCCGGCGCTTATGTCGTACCGATTGAACCCGCCGTAGGCCCGGCGGAACTGGCCCGACACGAACCCGGTGGGGCGCTGCGCGTTGAAATCAAAATCCACGTAGTACTGCATGAGAACGAATTTGTACTGCGGGGGGGAGCGGTTATCCGAGAGGTCCGTTTCCAGCAACCGCCGGCGCGGATCGATCTCGATCACCGACGGTTTGCCCCGCGTTTCGGCCACGTAGGTGTGCTCCGTTCCCAGGCCGTCCCATCGAAGGGAAACGTTTTCCCCCTTTTTCGTCCGGATCCCGAGCTCGACGGGCTCCTCGAACATCGCCGCGGTTTCCTTGGCCACCGCGACTTCCGTCCTCCAGCCGTCTTGGGTCCGGATCTGGCGGTGGCTCTTGAGCCGGTAGTTCACTCTCGGCCGCGGATCCGTCCATCGGCGGAGCTCCGCCGACTGATTTTCCCCGACCGTTTTCTCCAACATTTTGCCGAACGGCAGAGGGGACTCCGCGAGATACGAGAAGGCCGCGCGTTGAGCGACCGCCTCCCCCAGCGCATCTTCCATGTGAGCGTAAATCGTGCGCCCCCACGGGCGGGCGTGGTTGAACGTGAGCGGGTCGTCCCGCACCGGATCGTACGGATAGACGTAGTCGTAAAACACGTCGAAAAACGCGAACTGGGGAGCGTAGATCAACCGGTCGATGCTGTAGAGGAAGCTCAACGCCCGCACGGGAAGGAGCGTCCGGGCGTCCAGGTGCGTGTACTCTTGGTCCCTCACAAAACGCTCGGCCCAGGCCCACGAAACGGTTTCGGCCACCCAGAAGTAATCGCGGCTGCTCTCCCGGCGCGACGCCTCGGGCAGAACCATTTGGAAAAACAGGCTGTGGGCGATCGGCGTGGAGTGGTATTGGCGGATCCACGGATAGACTTTGAAGGCCCGGTCGGAGACAAACGTGACGCCTTCGGCCTTGTCCACCATGGATTCCCGAAGCGGCGCGGTAGCCAGCACCAAGGGGGCGTCGAGTCCGTCGAAAGCCGGCTGCCGGCGAACAAAGTCGAACCATTGCATCACGAATTCCCGGATCGATCGGAGTTCCACGCTCCAGTGCTTCGGCCAAACGATTTGAACCGAATGAAAGCGGTCCTGGAGTGTCTCGCTTTCGAGGGCCGGCGCCAGCTGAAGGCTGACCTCCCGCACATCGGACAACGATATGTGGACGGGCTTCCCGGGCGTATTCCCTCGGAATACCTTGGCTCCGACAAGAAGGTCCCCGTGCGTCCGGATGTCCAGATCCACGTCGGCGCGCGGCGGGAGCTGGTCCAATTTGAACCCTTCGCCCGGCCGATACGAGGCCACGCAGGGAAACCATCCTCCGGCCAACGTCATCACCTTCCGGTAAAACCCGAACGGGCCGTATTTCGCCGGCACGGAGAGGGCGAACTCGAGCGCCAGCTCGAACCGGCCGCCGGTTTCAATAGGCCGCGGCAGCCGGACAGACACGAACGCCCCTTCGGGGTACCGCGGATCGCGGACGGGCTCCCACGTAAGCTCGGTTCCGCCCGCCGCCTTCTTAAGGTCGAGGGAACCGTACGAATAACCGTTCGTATAAATGCGCCGGATGTTGAGATCGTCCAGGTGGGGCAGCTTCGCGCGATACCGGTTGGGAAAGAGAACCAGCTCCAAGTGGTCGACGGGTCCGGGGCCGCGGTTTTCAACCGAAACCTGAAGTTCTCCGCTGACCTGCCGTTCTTGATAACGCGTGAAGTCAGCCCGGATTTTGTAGTGAAGGAGCAGCGGCTCCGGCTCCGCCCGCGCATGACGAGGAGGAGCCGCAAGGGCCCACAGAAGAGCAAGAAAAATCAGACTGGAACGGGAGATCATTTCGGGGGCGATGCGCTCATTCTAACCTCTCGAATTTCGGAGGAAAATAGCGTTCTTTCCCCGGCATTCCGGTTGACTTGGCCGTCTCCATTTCTTATCCTCGAACGGAACGAAAGCTTTTCAAATCCTTATTCGGTTATATCGCCAAAATTAAAGAATGGTTTGTATTTTCCCGTACCGCCGCACGTCAACTGTCGCGCCCATAGTGATCTTGCTTCTTGGGCTCGTCGCGTGCGCGCACAAAGCTCCCGTCCGGACCGCCGCCGGCGGCGGGAAAGCCCCGGCGGCCAAACAGGAGGGGACCTCCGCTTCGGGCGCCGGGACGGCGCAACCGGTGGAACCCTTCTACGAGGCCTCCAGCGAAAAGGACCTGAGCGCGGAACAGGCTTCGGGCGAGGAAAAGGAACCGGAGGAACAGGTCATCGGCGGCGAGGTGGAGGAGGAGATCGCGAAGTCGGTGCAGAAAGAGGTCCCGACATTCGATATCCCGATCGTCATCAACGCCGAGGTCGAAAAATGGATGGAGTATTTCCAGGGGCGGGGCCGGAAGTACTATCTTCTTTGGCTGATTCGGTCGGAACGGTACATCCCGATGATGCAGAAGATCCTCCGGGAGAACGGCCTGCCGGAGGATTTGGTTTATCTCGCCATGATCGAAAGCGGATTCAAGCCGTACGCATACTCCAGGGCGCGCGCCAGCGGTCCGTGGCAGTTCATCAAAGGCACGGGCCGGCTCTACGGCCTGCGCACTAATTTCTGGCTCGACGAGAGGCGGGACCCCGAAAAATCCACCATCGCCGCGGCCCAGCACCTTAAAGACCTCTACGACCAGTTCAATTCCTGGTATCTCGCGGCATCGGCATACAACGCGGGCGCCGGGAAGATCTCCAAAGCCATCCGGAAATACAGCACCGAAGATTTCTGGGAAATGTCCCGGTCCAAGAACCGCTACCTGCGCTCGGAGACGAAAAATTACGTTCCCAAGCTGATCGCCGCCGCGTTGATGGCCAAGTCGCCCGAGCGGTACGGCTTTACGAACATCCAGTTCGAAAATCCCTTGGAGTACGACAAGGTTCAGGTGCCGGAGCCCACGGAGATCGCCAGGGTCGCCGAGGCGCTCAAGATGGATCCCCGGATCCTCTTCGACCTGAATCCCGAGCTCTTGCGCGGCATCACGCCTCCCGGCATGCCCGATTACGAACTCAAGATCCCAAAGGGGTTCCGGGAGAAGTTCGTCGCGGTTTATCCCGGAATCCGCAGCGCGTCCGCCGTCACGGTGGCGCGGCATGTGGCAAAAAGGGGCGAAAGCCTGGCTTCGATCGCGCGGAAGTACGGCGTGAACGCGGAGGCGGTCGCGACGTTCAACCAGCTCAAGGGAAAGAAGATCAAGTCGGGCCAGCAGCTCGCGATCCCGTATTACGTGAAAGCTCCGAAGGAACGGTACGCGTCGGTCGAGGAGGCCCAGATCAAAGGCCGAAAGAAGGCATCCTATAAGGTGCGGCACGGCGACACGCTTTGGTCCATTTCGCGAAGGTTCGATGTCTCCGTTTCATCGATCCGCAACTGGAACGACCTGGAGGGGAGGAACATCTATCCCGGGCAGAAACTGAAGCTGTACGCGCGCGCGGATCCGGCCGAGCTCGTCGCGGCGGACGTGCCTCCGCCCCCTGCACCGGCCACGGCTTCCGCAAAGGCCCCTCCCTCCAAGGACGCCGGCGGATGGATCACCTACCAGGTGGCGGACGGCGACACGCTTTGGAACATCGCCAAGAAATATAACGTAACGGTTTCCGATCTTTCCGCGTGGAACCAGGTCCAGGACGACGACATCCGGGCCGGGCAGACGCTTAAAATCCGCGCACAATAGGCCAAGAGTGGCCGTTTTGCCGCCTTTCCTGTAGAAGAGAGCATGAATCTGCGCGAAGCCCTTTTGCGGCTTCCCAAAACCGACCTCCATTGCCACCTCGACGGCTCGATGCGGGCCGAGACGATCATGGACATCGCCCGCAAAGAGAGCGTGGCTCTGGGAACCGACGATCTTTCGGAACTCAAAAAAAGGCTGGTCTCCGGCAGGCGCGTTTCAACCCTCGAAACCTTTCTGAAGGCCTTCAAGCTCACGACGCCGGTAATGCAAACACGCGAAGGGATCGAAAGAATCGCGTTCGAACTGGCGGAGGACGCCGCGGCCGAGAACGTGCGTTATTTGGAGGTTCGGTTCACGCCGATCTGGTGCGTTCAGAAGGGGCTTTCCCACCGGGAGGTCATGCTGGCCGCAGAATCCGGACTCAAGAAAGCGGAAGCCCTCTACCCCATCCGGACAGGCCTCATCATCTGCGCGATCCGGATCCGGGAGCCCGGACTCTCCATGGAACTGGCCCAACTGGCCGTCTCGTTGAAAAACGACGGGGTCGTGGGCTTCGATCTGGCACACGCCGAGCAGGGGAACCCCGCCAAGGAGCATGCCGAGGCTTTTCAGTTCGCCAAGAAGAACGGACTGGGGATCACCGTTCACGCCGGCGAGGCCTACGGCCCGGGGAGCATCAGCCAGGCGATCAAGTACTGCGGCGCCGTCCGGATCGGCCACGGCAGGACCCTTTGTGAGGATCCGGCGCTCGAGCAACGGGTGAAGGAACTCGGCATCGCCATCGAGTGCTGTCCCTCCAGCAATGTGCAGATCAATCTGACCCCTTCGTTCGCGGATCACCCGGTGCGAGGCTATGTTCAGCGCGGCCTGATCGCCACGCTCAATACCGACAACCGCCTCCTGACCGGAATCCGGGTCACGGACGAATACGTCCGCTGCGCGGAAGAGCTCCACATGACGTGGGAGGAACTCAAAACAACGGCGCTCAACGGGTTCCGCGCCGCGTTTCTCCCCGAGGACGAAAAGAGCGCTCTTTCCCGCGCCGCTCAGGACGAGATGAACCGCATCTCGCTTTCCTCGTAATAATCCGATTCCGCCGTTACAGAAGGAACAAGATCGGGATGATGATCGCGGCCAGCGACGCGGCCGCGCCGACGATGTACACCAAGATGGATCCCGCCTTTTCCTCGGCGGACATCGGTTCCATTTGGTCCGCTTCGGCCGCGGTTTTCGGGTTCACCTCTTCCCGCATGCAGACCGCACGCGAGGCCTGGGGTACCGCGACCGTAACGGGCTTGAATGTGTGCCCTTGCATCACGCACTGCGTTTTGTATTTTCCGTCCCGGAGCCAAACCCACGCGGGAGCCTCGCCGATCTCCCGTCCGTCCACTTTCACGTCGGCCATGGGGGGAACCGAATCGATCACGATCAGTCTCTGCGCCCGGAAGATGTCGTCGCACCGCGGCCGCGGGATATCCAGGAGAACCGTGGAAACGTACCCGCCCAGGTAGTTCACCGTTCTTAAGTAGTCCTGCTTCCCGCTTCGAAAGGCGATCAGGAGAAGCTGGAACCCTTGAATCCGTTCGAACTGCGGAAACGTTTCGCCGAACGCGAGCAGCCCTTCGGCCCTAACCCCCGCGTTCCGTGCGGCCCGATGCACCGCCGTGTCGTCCAGCACCTCGAGCCCCGGATACGAGGCCGGGCACTGTTCCAGGAGCGTCCGATCGAGGGCGCTCCCGAGATTCAGGATGGCCATCGTGAACCGGCTTGTGGAATGGATGGCTTCCCCTTTCATGGGGGACGGCCCGGCCTTCCCGCCGCAAGCGGCCAGAAGAACGGAGATCAGCAGGATCTCAAGCTTCCGCTTCATCCTTCGCTTCTTCGATCACCCTGGTTCCGGCGAAAATATCGCCGATCCGGATCCCGCGATCATCCATGTAGATAAAGTAGGTCTCCGCGGCGACGAATACGACCAGGAATACGAAGAAGAGCGTTCCCAGGATCAAGCCCAGGCTGGAGAGAACCACAAGGAGGCCGAAAACCGCGTTTCGGAGAATCGACTCGCGGAACAAGGCCGGGTGCGGCGTCTTTGGAGGGTCGTCCACGATCACCCGCAGGCCGATGAGGCGTTTTCCGAGGCTCTGGCCGTGGAACCCGTCCGCAATCAGGATGTAGAGGGCCCCGCCCAGAACCCCGGCCCACGACAATTTGGCGGCGATGCCCACGAGCAGGAAATCGATCGCCTTCGCGATGGCCCGGTGGAGATGGTCGGCTTTCTTCACGCGGATCCCCTCTCCTTCCTCGTGAAGGCCACGAACGCCATGGCCGGCCGTTTGGACGCCTCTCTCATCGCGAAATGCATCCCTTCCAACTGGTAGCCTTTCGCCATCCATTCATTCACGATCTTCTCCAATTCCTCGTCCGTTACGGTCGTGCATTCCACAATCTTGTAGGGTCCGGTTTCCAGGTTGACCTCTCCCTCGGGAGAAACTACGTTCTAGCAAATCAACGCCACCATTACAAAAGCCGTTTGTTCGACGCTCGGGCTCGCTCTCCCCGCGGTGCTCTTGTTGATGCAATTCACGGGATGCGCGAAGCGCGTGGAATCCTTTCGCCCGGGTGCCGTGAATGAGGGATACGCCTCCTGGTACGGACCGGAGTTCCACGGGAGGAAAACGGCGTCCGGCGAGGTGTACGACATGAACGCGTTCACCGGCGCCCACAAGCAGGCGCCCTTCGGGACACGGGTCCGGGTGACCAACCTCTCCAATGGAAGATCCACCGAAGTGAGAATCAACGATCGCGGACCGTTCATCCGCGGCCGGATCATCGACTTGAGCTACGCGGCGGCCAGGGAAATCGGCCTTGTAGGGACAGGGACGGCGAGAGTGACGCTCGCATTTCTCGGAACGTCGGCCCCCGGCGTGAAGCCGCAACCCCGGCCCCCGGTGGCGGCCCGCGAGTACTTCCTTCAGGTGGGCTCGTTCCGCGAAAACCGGAATGCCGAGGCCCTTTTGGACGAGGCCCGGACGCGGTTTCCCGCCTTGCCCGCAAGGGTGGTCTCCGCCGAGGATCTTCATCGGGTCTGGTTCGGCCCGTTCGACGCGGAATCCGCCGCGCTCGATGCCCAGGCCAAACTCCAGGACGCCGGCTACGAAACCCTCCTCCTGACCCGGTGAGTCCAACCGCGTCAGTGCCGAAGCCCCGCTTCTGCCCAGATTGCGTCTGATATGTGTGCTGGCGGGTGGGTTGTGCACCCCCACGGGCTGCGGCCCGTTAGTCCTCGCCGCGGGGACCCCCAACCCGCCCGCCGGAAGTTATTGGTCAGAGCGCCCTTCCGTGCTGTCGTGTTCAATCATCCCGCCGCTCACGTGACTCAGTCGGGACCTGCTCCGCGATGAAAAAAATCATGTCGGCTCGCTGCGCACGCCTTCGCAGGCCAACCCCCGGCCTCCGATTTCTTTGCCTCTCCGTCGAAAGCCACTTCCGCGGCGCCCTATTTGCGGTCTCGGAGTCGCTCGCAAGTAGGGAGACACCCACAATGGGTGTCGTCATCATGGTGGCTCGCTGCCCACGCCCCCGCAAGGTGACATTCCGCCCTTTCAAGGCCTCCATCGTTCGTCTTATGCATCACCTTTTTCCTTCCCGTGGAAAAGGGGTGCTGATTCGGGAGCCTAGAAGTGCTCCCCTGGTCTTGGCGGGTGGGAGCGGTGCTGGAGCGGAGGTCAGGCGCAGGCAGCGACCCAGCCCGCTTGCACCTTTGACGCTCGACCGGCTTTGGCCTGTAGCCATAAAACAAGCGGTGGCGGGAGAAGGCTCGCAGATGGGTTGCGCCTGGCGTGCGGCTTTTACTTCGGGCCGATTCAGGCTATAAGGCGCGGACCATGGCATCTCCATATCGCCGCACCAAGCGGAAGAGAAATCAGAAACGCGGGAAGATCGGCAAAGAGCGCAAGCGCCGGATCCGCTCCAAAGGCTCGACCCCGTCGCTGAAGAAACTTCTGGGACCCGTCCAGTCGTAACCTGCGGGTTTCGTTTTCGTGCCAAAACGGGCGTACTTCGTCACGTTGGAGGGAACCGAGGGAGTGGGGAAAAGTACCCAACTCCGCGCCCTGACATCTCACTTTCGCCACAAAGGCCTGCGCGTTCTCGTCACTCGGGAACCGGGCGGAAGCCCGCTTAGTGACAGCATCCGGGGCGTTCTCTTAAAGAGCGGTGGTTTCCATATCGACCCGGTGTCCGAACTCCTTCTGATCGAGGCGGCGCGCCGGCAGCACGTCACGGACGTCCTCGAAAAGGCCCTCGTTCAAAACGACCTGGTGATCTGCGACCGATTTACCGACTCGACGCTCGCCTACCAGGGGGGCGGCCGGCAACTCGATCTTTCCTGGCTCCGAAAGCTCAATCGATGGGTCACGGGCGGCTTGGTGCCCGATCTCACCATCCTCTTGGACATGCCGGTGGATTCGGCACTGAAGAGGGCCATGAAGCGCCTGGCGCACCACAGGCCGGGGGAGGCGGAGGACCGCTTCGAGCGGGAGAAGCGGGCGTTCCACTCCCGCGTGCGCGTGACTTATCTGGGCTTGGCTCGTGCGGAGCCGGCCCGTTTTTTCGTCGTGGATGCCTCCGAGCCGCCGAAAACGATCACTCGGGCAATCTTGGCGCGGCTTGAACCGCAGGTTTTGGGGCGATGATGACGGACGCCTGCGCCCGCTTGCACGCCATGATCCGCGCCCGCAGGCTCCCGCACGGCCTTCTTCTTTCCGGGCCCCGCTCTGGGGAGCTTCTCGGCGCGGCTTTTGATGTGGCGAGTCACCTCCTTTGCATAGAAGCGCCGGACCGGCGCCCGTGCGGGCGTTGCGCCGCGTGCCTGCGCGTACGTGAGGGCACACACCCGGACGTTCTGATTCTGGAGCCCGAAAAACAGGAGCTCACGATGGAGCAGATCCGCCAGGCGCTGGGGTGGATCGCCCGGGGACCTTTCGAAGGTTCCTCCAAGGTCGCAATTTTCCAACGCGCGGAGACGCTCAACGCGTCCTCTTCCAACGCGCTGCTCAAAACGTTGGAAGAGCCTCCCGCGCACGCGGTTCTTTTCCTGCTTACTCACACTCCCGACGCGCTACTGCCCACCGTGCGCTCGCGCATCGCGCACATCCGATTCCCCTCCCCGGAGGAAACCGAGGCCCCCGGGGAAGAGCTCCCCGCGTGGCACGGCGATCTGACCGCTCTCTTCGAGCGCGGGACGCCTCCCCCATCGAGGGAGCTTTTTGAGCTGACCGAACGGATCGCCCGGGATCGGTTGGAGCTTCCCCATTTTTTCGCAGTCTTCGAGAGACATCTTAAAAACCGGCTTGCGTTTCAGTTGAACGCGTCGGCCCCGGCAGGGGTACTTCGGCACATCGAGTCCATATTCGACCGCACGCTCCGGGCTGAAGGTGAGATCGTCCATCATTACGGAAACGCGGCGTTGGTGCTGGATCCCCTTCTCTTGGATTACTTCTCGGATGTTCACTGACTCCCACGCCCACCTGGATTACGACTCGTACGATCAGGACCGCTCGGACATGCTCGCTCGCGCCCGGGCCGCAGGCGTAACCAAGATCCTGAGCGTCTCGCTCGGTCCGGAGCCGGAGCGATGGGAAAAAGCCGTGCGCCTGTTCGGATCCAGACCCGACGTGCGCCTGGCGTTCGGTGTTCACCCGCATGATGTCGCCCGGATCACCGAAGAGACCCCGATCCGCCTTCGGGAATATCTTGCGCGCCCCGATGCCGCCGCTCTGGGGGAGGTGGGGCTCGATTTCTTTCACGACCGGTCTTCGCGCGACGAGCAGATCCAGCACTTCGAAAACTTTCTGGATTTGGCCTTGGAGCTGGGCCTTCCCGTCAGCATTCATTCCCGCGATGCGTTCGAGGAAACCTACAGCGCCGTCCGCCGGCGCGATCTTTTCCGGCGGGTGGGAGGCGTCATGCACTGCTTCACCGGCACACTGGAGCAAGCCAAGAGCCTCGTGGACCTGGGGGCTCATATCGGGTTCTCGGGGATCGTGACGTTCAAGAACGCCGGCGGCCTCCGGGAGGTGCTCGGCTACGTGCCGATGGACCGGATTCTGATCGAGACCGACGCTCCTTTCCTCGCGCCGGACCCGTACCGCGGAAAGAGGAACGAGCCCGCCTACGTCGTGCGTGTGGCCCAGGCCGTCGCACAGATCAAGGCCCTTCCGATCGAGGAAGTGGGCCGCGTCACGTCTGAAAACGCCGCTCGTTTGTTCAATTTTTAAAGAGCCGCGCTTTGCATCGAGGCGGGCGGGGGCGGGCTCGGCGACACCTCCGGCGTGGGAGCGACCGTCGGTAAAGGCGTCCCTACCGGCGAGGCTTCCGCGTTGGGTGTCGGCGACGGGCCAACCGTGGGTTCTTCCCATAGCGGTTTTTTCTCGTCCGCGTCCGGTTCGGCCTTTTCCGATGAAGGCTCCGGCCCTGCGGTAACCGCCTCCTCGGGGACCACCGTCACGACGGGCACTGGAGACGCCTTCGGCTTTTTCACGGATACGGCCGGCGGCGGCGTTAAAGGGGCCTGGGTAGGCTTCGGCGTGGGTTCCGCGCGGACCGCCACGCCGGGCGAAGGTGTCAGAGGAACCTCCACGGACAACTCTTTTTCCCTGAACGGGCCGTTTTCGCAGGCGCAAAAAAAGGCCGCCAGAACGAGCGGACTACATCGAAAGAAAACGAAGCTCTTTGAATTTCGCAAGTGTGCTCCAGACACCGATTCCCAGGCCTTTTTGAAATCCAAGTTCGGGGGAGGGGTGCGTGATGGCCGATCTTGAAAGCTTGAAGACAACTTTGTCCTCCACCGCCCCTTCAACCCATTCCGTGCCGACCCGGACCTCCAACTTGTACCATAGGAACCGTTCCAGCGAGAGATCCGAGCGGGTTCCTTCATAGCCCACGAGTTCGGATCGGTTGTTTTCCCAGCCTCCCAATACCCATACCAACGGTTTGCCGTCGCACACAAACAACACGACAAAGCCGTCCGGGCCGGCCACCTTCTTGGCCCACAACTGGAACCCGTACGAGCCTCCCAGCGTCAGATCCGGATAAATGAGAGAGCTCCCCCACGGCACGCCGGCGATCTCCCGCTCGGAGATGTACCACTCCCCTTGGGGCACCCATCCGTCGAGCGAATTGCCGTCGAACAACGGCCTCCACTCCCGCCCCATTTCGTCAATAATGCTCGTGGTGTCGTCGGCCGACGCGATTTCCAGGTCTTCCAAGTCGGTCGACGGAATCCGCACGATTTCCATCGCCGCCGTCTGTCTACGGCGGCCGGCGGTCCAGGCCGCCGCCAGCACGATCGCTGCAAGACCGACGATTGCGGACGCCAGCACCCAAAGGTGCAGGAATCCCCGGCCGTACGGGAAACCCGGAAGCAAGTACC
Organism: Pseudomonadota bacterium; assembly: GCA_043804515.1. Taxonomy (GTDB): domain Bacteria; phylum Bdellovibrionota_G; class JALEGL01; order JALEGL01; family DATDPG01; genus JAZDIZ01. The sequence goes on from JAZDIZ010000091.1 coordinate 14,599, forward strand.
CGATCTTGAACGCGCCCAGCGGCGTGCGCTCCGACTGCGTCGCCGGCGGAAGGAGGGCGACGGAGTAAACGTCTAGATATTCGCCGGCGAAGCCTCCGTCCTTGCGGATAAGATGGGAGAGCGTTTCGGAGTCCCCGCGAGCGGCCAGGAACGCTGCGATCTTGGCACCGCCGGTTTCCAACCCTTTTGAATTTACCGCTCCGGAACGATAGCCGGTCCGATAGTTCGCCACCGCGACATACCCGATGCGGGGCTCCTCTTCGATTAGCCGTCGGTACATGTCCTCCGTCAAAGGCCTGCCGGTGGCCATGTGTGTCCCGACCGCGAGCGCCGTTTGCTTCGCCCTCGCTTCGGAACGCGATTCGTAGGAGGAAAGCCACGCCCGCCGGGCTACGCCGAGAGCCGCCAGAATCACCAATAGCGCGAGAGAGAAAAAAAACGAATTTCGGAGAAATCGGCTCTCGAGCCTGCGGGTCACGAGCTTTCTTACTCTTCCCCGGGATCGGGAGCCGAAGCGATGATCTGCTCGATCACGGCAAGCATTGCCGGATTGGGATCCAGAAACCGGATGCCCGCTCCGTAGAGCTGGCGAGCGGCGTCCGTAGGATGGCTCATGGAGACCAAGCGCACCACCCGGCCTTTCACATGGAAGTCCCCGAGATCATTAGGAAAAGACATCAGAAGATCGATTTCGGCGTTGGGATCCAGAAGCTGGTCCGTTTTCAGAAAAATCCCTCCCTTGCTGATATTCTTCGTGTATTCGGCCACCAGGTCTTGGACGGTACGAAAGGTCACCTGGACCTTGGCTTCAATACGCGGATACTTCCGTTTTTCCCGGGTGGACAATCTCTTCATTCCTACCGAAGCCCCCATCGGATTGTCATCATCTTTTTTTAGTTATTCTAACATGTTAAAATACTACGTCGGTTGAGAATGCTGCGTTACGTTACAAGGGCCCCGCTGAGGGTATGGTTTGGCCTCACGGCCATCTTGCTTTCGGGAATCCCGGTTTCCGCCTGGGCAGCCGCCAGTCCGCAAGCCGTGTCGAAACATTTGGTGGCCGCTTTTATTCAACAGACGGGCCGCAGAAGCCTCTCCACCCGGGTCGTGGAAAAAAACTACGTCGGCATGAAGATCCAAACCGTTGTGTTTGCCGTGGGGTCGCGGACGTACCGCGTGGTTTTCTCCTCCGATCATTCTGTGGCGGTATCGCTCAGTCGGGAAGGGGAGATCGGGGCACAACCGATCTGGACCACGCACGACCCGAACGTGACCGTGGAGGAAATCGTAAACATCATTTACGCGCGTGAGTTCGGCCAGAAATACGAAGGATCTGGTGCGGCCCGTGTGTCTTCGGCGCCCGCGGCGGACGCTGCTTCCTCCCACGTGCGGGGGCCGTCCAATTCGGGTGACGAGTTGCGTTGGGATCGCTTGATGAACCAGGTGATTCGCGGGGATCTCGGGGGGCTCGCACGCCTCGGAGGAGGGGATGCCGGCAAGGGCCTGGCTGAGGCCTCTTCGAAGGCTCGGATGATGAACCCCTGCGGCGGAAGCGGTTCCAAGTCCGGCTCGCAGCGCTCGGTCGTGAGCGACATAGCCCAGGCCCTCGCCACCGCTTCGTTCCCCAAGGCGGAAGGAATCGTGGCGAAGGCGGGGGGAACCATGGCGAACGACGCGCTCGCCGACCGGTCCAGGACGTACAAGAAGCAGGGGGTCTATTCGCTCACGAAAGATTTGGCTGCGCACAGCACGGCTACAAGGGATCAGGAGGCGCTGCGCCTGATCCAACAAAGCCGAAGCGATGCGTACGACATTTTCCGCACCGCCCTCGCAGGCCCCGACTCGAGCACAAAGGATCCCTACGCCCTGGCGGCGGTCCGAAATTATCGGCCTGTCGCGCAGGCCTTGGGCACCGAACAGGGGAAGGCGTTGGTGGACTCGGTCCTGGCCAAAACGGTCGTGGATCTGGAGGCATTTACAAGGCTTCGTAAAGTCTCTCCCGGCGCCTCGGTAATTTACGACCGCACGTCGGACCAATTCTTTATCGATCCAACGCTTAACTCCCCGCCCCAAGCGCGGTATCTTCTCTCTTTAGCGGTCCTTTATGCGTGGAATTTTCAGCAGCCGGAAGTTAAGAATCTTTTGAAGCAGTATGAGGCGGCGGATCGAAGGGTTTCACGGATCGAAGATGCGATTTTGGACGACAACGATCTTCAACAGCTGGCTTCCGCGCTCGCGGAGCGGGACCGCCTGTCGCAAGACCTGGCAACCGTCGCCACCAGGCTCCGCCGTGTGCCCGCGCGTCTTTCGCCGTAGCCTCGCGGCGTTTCTCGCCGCAGCTTTTCTGTCCGTTCCTGCCTTCGCCAAGACCGACGACCGCTCGCGGGCCATGGCGGCCGTGCGGGAGACTTTTCCGGATTGCTCGTCCTGTCTTCTCTTCGCCGTCCCCACACAGGGGGCGCTGATTCACCGGCACTCGCTCTTCGTCGTGTCCACGCTGGACCGCACGCCCTCGCCGATATGGACCGTAGCGGTCTCCCCCGCCGGGAAGACATACCTTCTTTCGTATCGCGACCCCAAGGATTGGACCGCGATGATCAAGGGGGAGGGCCTTTCCCTGGGAAAGGATGATGACGTCCGGGCGTTCGCCAAAATGTTCGTGGACCTCGCCGTGGGACAGGCTCTTTTCATCCCCAAACTCACACCCGCCGAGAGACAAAGGATCGAGAAGGCGGGAGGAAGGCCGTCCACCGCGGAGACCCGGATCGTGCGCGGGAAGGATCGGATCGGTATCACGTTCTATGCCTACGCGAAGGATGTGTCCGGCGCGCTTCAATTCTGGAACCTCATCCTCACACCCAACGGCCAGATCACCAAAGCCGAGGTCAAAGAGTACTAAACGCCTTCGCTGTGCGAAGGCGTTGCTTACAGGCGGGGCGGCTCGATGCCTACGCTCCGTGGCTCGGATCGCCTCACGTGAATCTGCACGGCGATCCTGCGCCTGACCTCCGCTCCGGCACCGTGCCACCCCGCTGGTGAACATCGCTGGTGCGCCAAATTCGCCTAATTTAACTTCTCTTCCGCATGGATCTTCGCGCTGGGAGTGCTCCTTCGCAGGAGAAAAACCTTCTTCTCCTTCATGGCAAAGACGCCGTTTCCTTTGTGAATACCCCGGGCTAGGTACAATGACGTGATGGCGGAAACACGGCCCAGGGACGTCCGCAAAGAGTTTTGGGCGCGGACCAAGACGACGCTGTTCTGGCTTTTCGTGGTTTACGGCGTTCTGGGACTTCTCGTCTACAAAGTTCCGGAAATTCGCAAGTTCTTCGTGGAGGATTGGAACTCTTCGCGTCGTCCCGGCGAGTTCTCCCTGATAGCGCTTATCCTACCGGCCGTTCTTTTGTGCTACGCCCTTCTCCGATGCCCGGCCTGTGAAAAGCCCTACGCTATGCGCGGACGTTTCTGCAGAAATTGCGGGGCGCTTCTTTTGGGAGCGACGTTCCTGCCTTCGACCATCGCGCCTGATCTCGCACCGGCACCACCCACGTCTCTAGCGGGTCGGGATTTCTCGCCGCAAGCAGCCGACTGGCTCCGTCTCCGACGTGCAGGCGTCCGTCTTAATATTTCGCTTATCGCGTTGGCGTCTTCGGTCTTTCTTTCATTTCTTATTATCTTGGGCGCCCGCGAGGTGTGGGGCGATAGCGCCGCGGTGGCGATCACCGTCACTTTCGGAATCGCGTGGGTCGCGCTCTTCATCTACGTTTTCTGGCACGCAATCGTCCGCATGCGCTTATGGTCCGGGGTCGGGAAATGCCCATCGTGCGGCCGATCATTAGTCTCCTATGGAACCCGGCGAGCCTGGCGAACACGGATTACTCAGCTGCCTCACCACTGTGGGTTCTGTGACGCCGATCTCGCGCCGTTGCTGGAGGCTCTTGAGACAGCCGAGCGCCGCGCCGGGCTCTGACCCGCACGCTCTTCCTTTCTATTGTGGACCGACGTCGACAATGCGCCGACGCGGATGGCGATATTAATCGCGGCCCCATGTCCTCAGGGTCTTGGTCCAGTCAAATAGGCCCGAAGCCAGAAGCTCTTGGCAACCGGATCCAGCCGCAAGATTCCAAAGTTTGGCATCGTTAAGATCCGTAGCAAACTCCACGGTAGTCCATGGAACCAACATCAAATCATCATCCTTGATAGCGCCTTCAAGTCCATAGGGATTGATTTCGAAGGTGAGGAGGTGCCGATATGACCGATCCAGAATTTTGCGGGGGGCCCAGCTTCTTTGGTACTTAGCGACGACGGCATTTTCGGAAATAGTTGGCACGCTGTCGCCCGTACGGGGATCCCTAATCACGCACGCGGGAGCGCGGCGAAAGGCCGATAGACCTTTTTGGGCCAGTCGATTGTAATTTATTAACTTCGGCGCGGCCTCGACGACAAGTCCCTGCCAAAGATTGAGTTCCACATCCGGGCCTTGCAGTGAGACTAAAAGTGGTTTGTTTGAACCTTGAAGGGGTGCGTCTTTCACATCGATCATCAGGTTGCCGGGTGAACAGCCCATCTGCCACCTTGTAAACTCCGGCTTGGCTTTCGGAAAGCGGCCATTCCCCGAGTACGCCGAAATCCAACCATGGGCATCATGTCCGAATACAGAGCCTTCGAAACGACGGGCGAAGGCCTTTGGATTGATCTCTTTGACTCTCTCGTCGACCTCCACGGATTCCAAGAGGAACTTGTCCGGCCGGGTATCTGTGTAGTGGAATTCTGTGTCCACAAATTCCACGACGCACGCGGTGATCAGCTCGTCAATTTGAGAAAGGTTTGCGAGAAATTGTGTTTGACGCTCAACAAGCCGCCCTTCCTCATTCACGCGATTCAGTCTTCCAGTGAGCTTGACGGCTTCCTGGTTCATTCGGGCCGTCTCCCGTCGAAGGCGGGGAAGGTCGAAGGTATCCCTGGCCGAAAAACCGGACTTTGTCGGCACCCTGGTGCCTTGTGAAAAAGCGGAACTAGCGAAGCCCACCAGAACCAGCGTGGCGCCTACAAACAAGATGTCTCGAAACTTACTCATAAATCGACCTCCCGAAGGTTTTCGCTATATATGGCGCGGCGCGGCATTTGTCAACTACCTAGAAACCAAAGATTTTTTACCTGCCGCGTCCTCGAAAAGGCGGCACGCAGATCGAAATCAAATTAGAGGTGACGTGGCGCTCGATGCCAGCGCCCGATCAAGAAGAGCTAAAGAACAGCGAGGCGTTTGATGAGGGAGAGGATCGTCTCCTTGTCGAGCTCCTTGAGATTCACGAACCGGATCCCCATCCCGGGGTTCGGATTCTCGACGTGGCCCGGTCGCACGGGATTGGTCCAGATCACCTCTCCCAGGACTTCGATCTTGCCCGGCGCGTCCGGGAGTTTGAACTGAAGGTCGATCCTGGTACCCGGCGCCAGCGGGGCGCGAGTTTCAATGAAAATCCCGTGTTCGCTGATGTTCGTGGCGTTCTCGAAGAGGAAGTTCCCCTCTTTCTGCCAATCCACCTGAAACTTGATCGGTACGCGTTTGGCGCCCCGTTGCTCTTTGCGTGTCGGCGACATGTCCTTCCGCTACCACAAGGCTAAAAGGACAAACAAGTTTTTTATTTGAGCCCCCACAGGAGCGCGAGGCGCGCCTGCGAATTGAGACGATAGAATTCGCGAAGGCGCCGGAGCGCGTTCTTGAACCGCCCCAGCGAAGCGCAGAACTTCCGCGCGAGGCGGCTCGCCTCCCGGTACCGTTCCCGTTCCTCCGCGTGCATCGGCTCCTTCCATGAGAACCTCTCGAACAGCCGAGCCGCCAGATCCGGTTCGTAGGGGCGAACCATCCGCGCAAGGAGAAACTTGTCGATTTCCCCCTGGATCTCCACGTCCAAGAGCGTCACCGGGCGGTCGTTGGCGGCGCTCCAGGAAAGGTAGACGAAGTGGCTGATTTCCTCCGCGGCCTCCATCAAATCCTTCAGCCTGATGGTATTTGGGCCTTTTCCTCGGATCCTTCGGAGCGTCTTGTCTCCGATATGGACGGCCAGGAACAGCGTCTCGTCCTCCCCTTGCCTCAGAAGGATCTGCGGGCTCGTATCCTTGGAGCCGGGGTTCAGTCCCTTCAGCTCCTCGGCCGAGACCAGGAAGCGCTCCACGGGGGCATTTGAGTCGAGCCGGTAGATTTTTTCGATGATTCGCTGCAGAGCTCGGAGTTTCAATGAATCGGCTCCGTCTTGGCCTCGACCGGCAGAATCCCGTTCTCGCGGAGCTTTTCCAGAAGAAAAACGCTCTTGGTGGCCAACCAGCGCTCATACAGGCGCAGCAGGTCCGAATCATTCGTCATCCTGGCGGCCTCGCTGATCTCCGTTAGGACGTTCACCAGGCGGGTGAATTTCTCCGACAGCTCGTTGAAGATCCGGGCCAATTCATCCCTTCCCCATCTGCGCTCTTTAGCGAGCACAGAAACCTCCTCGTACGCTTTCTCCCCCATGGTGATGTAGTAATCCACGTCCACGATTTTGCGCTTGAGACTGTCTCCGAAAAAGCCGGAGAGAAAGAGCGTCCGATCCCCGATGGACTTCAGGATCTCGTACTGGACGTTGTCGCTGGGGGCTTGGAGGGCCCGACAAAACTGGAGGGCCAGCGGCTCGTCGACGGGAGCCCCCGCTACGGGCTGCGTCAGTTTCTCAGTCTTCGTGAAATCCGAGAGAAGGGTTACGACGTAGAACTGCGTTACTTCCAGGATGTTCAATTTTTGATGCTTCTGCGCGACCGCGAGACGGTCGCGGAAGAATTCCATCAATGATTCCGTCGGTTGGCCCATGGGTCCTCCCGGAATCGACAGCATTCGGCAAGAGCGTAAAAACCCGAGCAGCTCTGCGGGTTTCCCCTTCGATCCCCTACGGCTCAATTATATGAAATCCAGGGCTCTCGCGTCAAAGGGGAGTAAAGCTAAGTCCTCTTAATTCCATACTTTTTGATCTTCGACACCAGGGTCCGGCGAGGCAATTTGAGGAGATCCGCCGCTTTGGTTTGATTCCAGTCGGAGCGCTTGAGGGCGTTGATGATGATGTCCCGTTCGTACGCCGCGACCACCTCTTTGATGTCTCCAACTGTCGTGGCCCCCGACGCCACCGTCCCGCCGGGAGCGGACGAAAACGGCTCGGAGATATCCGACTCCGTGGTGAGCTTGCTGGTCAGCGCTTCTTTCGTAATCGTATCCCCATCGCTGATCACGACCGCCCGTTCGATTGTGTTCTTGAGTTCCCGGATGTTCCCCGGCCAATAATAACGCACCAGGAGGTCCATGGCGTCGGGCGCTACCTTTCTCGTGGGGATCCGGTTCTCGCGGCAGAACTGCTGCGTGAACGACTCCACCATGTACGGAATCTCGTCCCGCCGTTCCCTCAGGGGCGGGACCACGATGGTCGCGGCGTTGAGTCGATAAAACAGATCCTCCCGGAAGATCCCTTTCGCCACCAGCTCTTCCAGTTTCTTGTTCGTGGCGGTCACGACGCGCACGTCCGTGGGGATCTCCCTGTTGGATCCCACGCGCATGATCGTTTTCGCCTGCAGGACCCTAAGGAGCTTCGCCTGCGTTTTCTGCGGCATCTCTCCGATCTCATCCAGGAAGATCGTTCCGCCGATGGCGGATTCGAAGAGCCCGATCTTGAGATGGTCGGCCCCGGTAAACGACCCTTTCTCGTGCCCGAAAAGCTCGCTCTCCAGCAGCGTCTCCGTCAGCGCCGCGCAGTTCACGCACACCAGGGGTTTCTTGCCCCGGTCGCTCTTGGAGTGGATCGTTTCGGCCACCACTTCCTTGCCTACGCCCGTCTCCCCCTGGATCAGGACCGAAATCGTGGATTTGGCGATCCGCTCGGCCAGCTCGAAGATCTGCGCCATCTTCTCGCTCTTAACGATGACTTCCTTGTTGAGCACCGTGAGCCGGCGCACCTCGTCCTTGAGCTGAACGATCCGCTCGTCGGGGCTCTTGCGCGCCAACTTGAGGGCCTGGCGCGATTTTTCGATCAGGACCTCGCTGCTTTGGCCGTCATCCGGGAACGACGCAATGCCGAGGGAGACGAAAATTCTCCGGTCGATGATCTTGTCGGTGGCGATCCTTTTCGCCAGGCGGAGCGCCTCCGCCCTCCCGGTCTCCGGCAGCAGGATTTCCAACTCGAACTTTCCGTAATGGGCCAGGATGTCCATCGTCCGGATCATGGATTTGATGTACTCGACGATTTTCGGATACTTGGCCTTCAGAATCTCCTCGTGTTTTTCCTCTGCCTCCTCCTCGCTCACGCTCAAACCCACCATCACGATCGAGAGAGGCCTCTTGTACCGATCGGCCCGGTCCAATTCCTCCGCCACGCGCGTCTCGAAATAGGCGTGCGTTTTGATCCCCAACCGGCTCCCGTCCAACGGGTTGTGCGTGGAAAAACGGAACGTCGTGGCCCCTACCTGGACTTCGTCCCCGTCGACCAGATCGTGCTCCCCGGTGAGCCGATCTCCGTTCACGAACGTCCCATTCGTGCTTCCCAGGTCGGCCACTTTGGTCTCACCGCCTCTGGTGATAAACTGCACATGTCTTCGAGAAACCTGGTTGTCGTTGAGAAAAATTTCGGCTTCTCGCGTGCGCCCACCTACGATTGTGCCTTCTTTAAGCGTTAAAACGGACCCCGCGTGAGGTCCCGATACGGCCATTAGATAGGCTTTTTCGGTGGGGACCTGTGGTTGGCGTCTAGGACCGACGCCATACTCCGGCAGCGTCTTGTCGTCATTGGGGTCAAAACGAGGCATGTCGTCCTTTCAACCTGGTGATCGGGTGGATAAAGATAATATACGCTTGTTGGCGAAATTTCGCCAACTCTGGGGGACAAAACTCGCCTACGGTTCTTTTTTCGGCTAACGTTCGCCTACGTTGAAACCAAAACTCGCGACGCGGAGCGCCATAGAGGAGGCGGCGGTACGTGCGGCCGGACGCGGCGCGAGGATTCTAACCCGCTTTTACGAAACCGGCCTCACCGCCCGGCACAAAGGGGAAGTGGACCTCGTTACGAAAGCCGACCTCGAATCTCAAAAGGCGATCGTGGGGGTTCTTTCCAAGGCCTTCCCGGACCACGCAATTCTGGCCGAGGAGGAGAAATTCGGACATGACCGCTCGCTAGAGGGTCCGATCTGGGTGATCGACCCTCTCGACGGAACGACCAACTACGCCCACGGGTTTCCCATGTTCGGGGTCTCCATCGCGTACCGGGACGGAGGCGAGACGCAATTCGGTCTCGTTTATCATCCGCTCCTTAAAGAGCTTTTCACGGCGCATCGCGGAAAAGGTGCGCGCCTCAACGGAAGGAAGATCGCCGTTTCCAGGACCGATCAGGTTCATCTCAGCTTGTTGGCTACCGGATTCCCGTACAACCGGCGCACGTCACCGGAAAATAATCTGAATCTGTTCTGTTATTTCGAAATGGCCGCTCAGTGCGTCCGGCGCGCCGGCGCCGCCGTCCTGGATCTGGCCAACCTCTCCTGCGGCCGGTTCGATGGCTTCTGGGAGCCCAACCTGGCTCCGTGGGATATCGCCGCCGGCTCGCTTCTGGTCGAAGAGGCGGGTGGAAAGGTCACGGATTTTTCGGGGAATCCGATCACGGATCTCCGGTGCGGCGAAATGGTGGCCTCAAACGGGCGGCTTCACGATCGACTTCTTGAGGGAATCCGCGAAGCCCGGAAGTTCAGCATTCCAAACCACGCGCGCACAACCCCATGGGGGTAGGCGAACGGCATGGTGCCGTTGTCAGGCGTTTCCTTCTCTCGGGTTTGTCGGTTTACCCAACAGGCAGGGCGGGAAGAGGCGGATATGGCGGTTTCCCTGATCAAGCACGTTCCACACTTCCTGCGGAACTTTCTCGGCGCGATCCTGCGCCAGCGGGTCCACATAAACCTGTTCCAAGGCGGGAGGTTCTGATTTTTTGACCAGCATGAGAGCCTGTTAACACGGCACAGCGCGTTGCGTCAAGGCCCCCGGCTCAATCCAGTGCTTGGACGTCGTAGCCGCTTTCGCGCAGGCGAAGACGAATCTCTTTGAGGTGCTCGGACCCCCGCGTTTCCAGAATTAGCTCGGTGCCGGTCGCATAAATCGGGACCTGCTTCGACGTCCGCTCATGATGAATCTGGTGGATGTCGGCCTTGAGGTCCGCAAGAAGCATCGTGAGATTTCTAAGGCCTCCTGGACCGCGGATGCCGGCACGAGTGGCCTGCCTCCCGCCTGGCCCCGGGTGCGGGCGCGCGCTTCCCGGATCTGTGTTAGCGTGAGCATGAAAAACCCTTGTCGATCAAGGTGGGACTACCTAACATCCGGGGAACAAGAGGTTCAATCGTGGAAAAAGTTTTGGGAATAGATTTAGGCACTTCCACATCGTGCGTTTGTGTGGTCGTGGACGGCGAACCGACGGTGATCCCCGACAAAGACGGGGTGCGGATTCAGCCCTCCATCGTGAACTTCCGCCCGGACGGGAAGATCCTGGTCGGAAAAGAGTCCAGGCAATTCTTGATCCAAGACGCCGAAAATACCGTGAGCTCCGCGAAGCGGCTCATCGGGCGCAAGTTTTTCTCCGCGGAGGTCAAGAAGGCGCGCGCTCTCTGTCCTTACGAGATCGTGGAAGGGGAAAACCAGTCGGTGAACGTGAAGATTCAGGGCAAGACTTTCTCGCTTCAGGAAATCTCCGCGATGATCCTCAAGAAAATGAAGTCGATCGCGGAGGAACGCTTCGGCGAGACGATTCACAAAGCCGTCGTGACCGTGCCCGCGTATTTCAACGACAACCAGCGCGCCGCGACCAAGGACGCGGGAAAAATCGCCGGCCTGGACGTCCTTCGGATCATCAACGAGCCCACCGCCGCGGCCCTGGCGTACGGCTACGGGAAAAACATCCGCCAGCGCGTGGCCGTTTACGACCTGGGCGGCGGCACGTTCGACGTGTCCATTCTTGAGTTGGGCGACGACGTGTTCGAGGTGATTTCCACGTCGGGGGACACGTACCTGGGGGGCGACGATTTCGACGACCGGATCATGGACTGGGCGGCGGAGCAGTTCATGGCCAAGCACAACGTGGATCTTCGGCGGAACCGGACGACCCTCCAACAGCTCAAGGACGCCGCGGAGAGAAGCAAGCACGAGCTCTCGCAGCGCGAGCAAACCCAATTGTTCGTTCCGGCGGTCACGTCCGACACGAGCGGATTCGTGGATCTCAACCTCACGTTGACGCGCGTGATTTTCGCCGATCTGGTCAAGGACCTGATCCAGCGCACGTTCAAGGTTTGCGACGAAGCCATGCAGATGTCGCGCCTGACGCCTTCGGATATCGAGGGGGTCATCCTGGTGGGCGGACCCACGCGCCTCGCGAACGTCCGGAACGGCGTGAAGCACTATTTTCAGAGGGAGCCGCTGGCGGGAATCAATCCCGACGAGGTCGTGGCCATGGGGGCCGCGATCCAGGCCAGCGCGTTGGCCGGGGAGTCCAAGGACATCGTTCTCATCGACCTTACCCCGCTTTCGCTCGGCATCGAGATCCGCGGCGGGTTTGTCGAGAAGATCGTGGATATCAACAGCCCCGTTCCGGCCGACCACACCAAGATCTTCACCACCACCGCCGACCGCCAGGAATCGGTCAAGATCCGGGTCTTCCAGGGGGAGGCGCGCAAGTCCAACGAGAACGAATTGCTCGGGGAATTCACGCTTTCGGGGCTTCGTCAGGCGCCTGCCGGCCAGGTTTCCGTCGCCGTCCAGTTCGAGATCGACACCAACGGGATCCTAAACGTCGTCGCCAAGGACGTCGAGACAGGGAAATCCCAGTCCGTCCGGCTCCAAGCGTCGGGTCGGCTTTCCGAAGCCAAGATGAAGAGCCTGGCGGGGGCCGTGGATGGAGTGGTGACATCCGGGGGAGCCGTGGATGTCACAAAATCCTCCTGAATTTTCGTTTGCACGGCCCGGCAGTTGGCCCGGGGTCGCCCCGGCGATCGTGTTAGGCGCCGCCGTCCGGACGCGCACGAGCGGGATTCTGAAAGTCCGCAGCGGACAGATCGTCCGCCAGTTGGTCTTTCGCGATGGCTCCGTGATTCTGGCGGCCTCCAATGCCAGGAGCGAGGTGCCCGGCGCGTTCCTCCAGCGCGAGGGACGATTCACCGTGGAGCAATTCAACCGGCACGTGGAGGAGGCGCGCAAGACGAAAACCCCTATTTGGGAGCTCGCGGCACGCGAGGCGGCCCTGACCGCGGCCGAGGAAGCCTTGCTCAAACCCAAGTACGTCGTCCAAATCGCGAAGACCGTTTTCACTACGGCACCCGCAGACGTGGAGTTTCAACCCGGAGACGTCAGCGCAGGATCGGCCGCTTCGGTCCACGGCGTGAGGCTTCTGATCGACGCGGCTTCGGATGCCGCGCCCGGCCTACCGGAAGGGCTTTGCCCGGATCTTCTCTCTCAAAATCGGATTGCGGTGAATCAAGTGGTCGAGAAGGCTTGGGGGTCTCTTCCTTTAGGCCCCGAGGAGCGGGGCCTCTTGACGGTCGTCCGGAATAATTCTTCCGTGGCTGAAGTCCGATCGGCCAGTTTCCTGGGGGAGCCGCGGATCACCCGGCTTCTTCTCGCGTTCTGGCTGGCCGGCCTTGTTTCCCTGGAACGCGCCGCGGCGGCCGACCTCCGGGAATACGAAGCGAAGCTCTCTCCCACGGACGCACAAGAACGGCGGCGCCTTCTCGCCCTCCATGCACGGCGCACCGAGACCACCTATTACGAATGGCTTTCTCTTTCCCCGAAGGTTTCCTTGGAGGAAGTCCGGCGGGCCGGCTCGGAACAGATTGAAAAACTCGCATCACCGCAAACCGAACGCTTGTTTTTGCCGCCGGAGCGGAAGGTCTTGGAGGACCTCGCGGTAAGCACCCGGGAGGCTCTGGCCGTTCTACAGAATCCTCCCCAGCGGCGCGAGTACGACGCGTTCCTGGCTTCCGGCCGGCGGGGATCTTTTGCCTCGGAGAGCAAAGTCGGAAGGGAACACGAGCTCTTACGGGAGGGGGCGCGCCTCCTGGAGCAGGGGAACACCGAGGAGGCCCTCAGGACATGGGCGGACGGCATCTCCGAGTTACCCGGAACGGTCGCGCTCCTGACGGAATTTGCGCGCGCCGCACTCAAGGCCGGAAAAGCCTCGGACTCCGGCACGAGGACCAAGGTCACGTCCGCGCTAAAGCAAGCCCTTGAAGCCGACGCCAGAAACGCAGTGCTTTACGAGGTGCTCGGCGAGTGGATGGAGGCGCTCGGACAACCGGCCCGGGCGATCGAGGCTTTCCGAAGGGCGGCTTCGTTTGCTCCGCATTCGAGGCCCGCGCAGAACGGGCTCTTGCGGCTGGACCCCAAGAACGCGCCCCTCCTGGCCGTCCTGGCTCTTAAGAAAACGTACGATCAGCTCACGTATTACGCCCTGCTCGGAATCGCCCCGAGTGCCCTGCTCAAGGACATTCAAGCGGCCTATAGGCAATGTACCCGGCGTTTCCATCCCGACCGATTTTTCAAGTCCGATGACGCAGCGGCAAAAGACGCGGCCAACGCGATCTACAAGCGGATGGTCAAGGCCTATACCACGCTCAAAAGCCCGGAAAAGCGGGCGGAGTACGACATGGAACTCAAGAAAGGCGACCAAACCCGGAAGGCGGCGGGCGAGAGGTCTTCCTCGGATTTCGCTCTCTCGGATATTGCGGAGCCCCCGGCACCCCCGAAGACGCAGCAAGGGAGGAAATTTTTCGACCTCGCCCTGATCGCTCTTCGCCAGGGAAACGTTGAGAACGCAAAATTGAATTTGAAATTGGGCCTCCAAGTGGAGCCGGAGGCAACGGCCCTTAAGCAGAAGTTGGACGAGCTCGGGTCGTAAGCCTTTCGAAGGCTAAATCAGCGCGAAAAAGAGGACGGCGGCGCCGAGGGCGATGGCGAGCCACCAGAGCATCTTGGGCCGGGCCTGCGTCCACTTCACCCGCCGGGTGGGAAGCGCCTCCTCGGAGGGAGAGGAGATCCCCACGCCCGTGAGCGTGAGAACCGTGCGGAACAGGTCGAACACCCGATCCCGGTCCTTCAGCTCCACGGCGCGGCGGCCCACTTTCAGGTATGCGTTCAAGAGTTCCCGGAGGACTTCTTCCCGGGTCTCCTTCGGGTTCCTCAAGAACCTTCCGAGAACGGGTTCGTATTCGGCCAGGCCGCCCTGGGCCAGGCAAGATTCCGTGAATCGGACCACTTCATCCGCCGTTGTGATCCGTTTCTTCCTATGGCACCCGAGCATCCTCAAACAGAGTTCGGAAAACGCCTTCGGAATCTCCGGCACGAGCGTCTCGGGCGGCGTCGGACTGCGGTTCAGGATGAGACGAAACGTCTCCCTTCGGCCCGTCCCTTTGAAAGGAAGCTCCCCCGTCATCATCTGGTAGAAGAGGATGCCCAGGCTGAAGACGTCCATTGCGGCCGCGGGCTTCTCTCCGCGGATTTGTTCGGGAGACATGTACGCGGGCGAGCCGATCCGCGTTCCGGGCATCGTGAGGTCCGTCCCTTCCCAAAGATACGCCAGGCCGAAATCCGAGATCTTGAGCGCCCCGTCCTCGCGGATCAGGATGTTTTCGGGTTTGAGATCTCGGTGCACGATCCCTTTCGAGTGCGCCACCGCCGTGGCTTTGGCCAATTCGAGGAGGACCATGGCCGCCAGGTCCGGTTGGACTTCCCGTTCGCGGCTCAAAAATTGCGCCAGGTTTTGCCCTTTCACGTACTCCAGGATCGAATAGTGCTGGGCACCGTCCCCGCCGGAAAACCCCCGGATCCCCACGATTCCCGGGTGCTTCAGCGCCGAAAGGGCGTGGACCTCCCGCTCGAACCGGGCAATGTTGGCCGCGGAGGCCATGTGCGCGTGGAGCAGTTTCACGGCCACCGTTTCTTGCGTCTCCGTATCCACGGCCCGGTACACCGTGGACATGGCTCCCGCCCCGACGGTTTCGTGGAGCTCATACTTTCCGAGTTGGTTCATGAGCTGGCGCGCAGGTGAGTTTCGATGGTAACATCGCCATCACTTCGATGCGAGACTTGGCTCAGATCTTTCGATGCTTCGGTTTGGCGTTTTCCCTTTTGGTCCTTCCCGCGGGTTCGTTCGCGGGCACGGACCTTGGTGCGGGACGCTACGGGGACACTCTTTGGGTACACCATCCCCCCGATCCTGTAGTGGTCCGCAACGGCAATTTCTTCCTCCCCGTTCAGGATCTGTACCTTCCGTGTTTCGGGTTCCCCCTTGAGGTCTATCGGTCCTACAACTCCCTTTCGGACCGCGACGGTCCCTTCGGGAAAGGGTGGACGCTCAACTACGACCTTCAAATCATCGTGGATGAGCAAACCGGGATGCGCGTCGCGGAGGCGGACGGGTTCGTCAACGAATTCACGGCCGTGGATCAGGACGAATCGGACCGGACCTCCCAGATCTCCCGGATCGTGGACGCCAAAAAGCAGGAAGACGCCAAGTACACGGGCAAACCGGAAGGAAAAGGGGACGATTTCTACGCGACGTACCGGAGCCGGCTTACGACGGAGGAGGAATTCTTCAAACGCCAACGGGAGCGATATCTCCCGAAAGTCTCCAAGATCTCCAAATCCGGAAAGTACGTCTCCCGCAAACGCGGCACCACGTATATCGAGAAAACCCCGGCGGGATATGTCCGAACCACCGAGACCGGGCGAAGCGAGGAATACGATTCCGGAGGGCTTCTAAAGCGGATCGTGGACCGCAACGACAACGACCTGCGCCTGTCCTACGACCCGAGAAGCCGCCTGAGCCGAGTGGAGGACGGATGCGGGCAATGGCTTTTGTTCCAATACACGCCCAAGGGAAAGATCTCCGAGATTCGGGACTCTCTCGAGAGGAAACTTACGTACCAATACGACAAGGAAGACCGCATGACGGTTTCCGTCTCCCTTGCCAACGAGAAAACCTCCTATCAGTACGATAAAAAGAACCAGATGACCGCCCTCGTGTTTTCGGACGGCGCGCGCACGGACATCACGTATGACCCAAAGGCCGGTTCCGTGACCAAGCAGGTCGGACCCGGGCAGAAGGTCACCAACTACCAGTACGGACACGACGGCGCCACGAAATGGGCGCTTGTGACCGACAACGAGGGGACGAAAAACAAATACGAGTACAACGAACCGGAAAACAAGATTGTCTTCACCGATAAGGCCGGGAAAAAGGTCATCACAATCGTCACGGCCTGCTGCGGAAAGCCGCTTTCGATCAAGGACGAGAAAGGCGTCGGAGAGGAGTTCCGGTACGACGACAAGGGGGATCTGATCTCCAAAACGGACGCCCAAAAGCACATCACGACGTACAAGTACGAGCCGCGTTTCGATCTCCCGTCGGAGATCAAGATGCACGACGGCACGGCGCTCCACTTCCGGTACGACAGCCGCGGGAATCTTACGTTCCTTTCGAGTTCCTCCGGTGAGCACGTCAAGATGACGTACGAAAAGCACGGCAAGATCCAGCGGATGTCGAACGACCGCGATCAGACGATCGTGTTCACGTACAACCCCGCAGGAAAACCGACGCGCATCGAGAAGATGCAGAAAGAGACCCGCGTCGGCTCGATCGCGATTTCCTACGATCGCATGGGGGAGATCGGCAAGGTGGAGTACGAGCCGAAGAACGCCGAGGTGCTCCAGAATATCAAGGACACGCTGGCGTCGTTTCTTAGGTTCCTAAAACCTTCAGGAATCGACTTCGAGATCTAAAAAATCCCGGCAGCAGGCAGTCCGGCAGTCGGTCTCAGTCCCGGTGAACGGGGATCCGAAAATCCTTCGTCCGCAGGGCCGGTTTCCGGAATACGGATTCCGGTCAACGGTGCTCGGTCGTAAACCGAGTCTTCTTTGTTGATCGCCACGCGTTCTTGGACCAATCTTCGCTAATGATACCCCGCTTCTTCGCCTCATTGTTGATCATGACCTTCTCCACGATTCCCGCCGTCCGCTCTGAACCCCGGAAGCTGATATTCAATTCCTTTTTTAGCGCGGAGTTCATCTCCTGGGAGGACTGCTGCGAATTCGAAAACCACACGAAGGGCATCGAGACGGCCTTCAGCCTCAATTGCAAAAAGGAAAAGGCCTGCAATACGCGTTTTACCGAGCTTTCGGCGGCCGCGAAGAACGTGAAGAGATTTGTCCGTGACCATTTGAAGCCCGCATTCGTGCGGAAAGACGAATTCAAGAGCGGTTGGTTGGCGGCCCTGCTGGCCCGTGGCGTTTCCGACAAGATTCAGGGGAAACGCATCAAGGAGGCCGCTGTCTCCCTCTCACCGGATGACGACGTCCTCGTGTCGGTTCTCCTCACGACCGGAGTTCCGATCATGGTCTGGATCGATCCCACAGGGACAGTGCAATCGGCCTTCCTTCAGGAGATTCCCTTGGACATTTTTTGTGCCAACTACACGGTACAAAAGACCTTTCGTGCGAGCGGGTCGACGGAAAGATTAGAGATCGAGGTGGATCGAATCGACCACACCGGCGGTTGCGATACCGGCGACGAAAGGTTCGCCGATACCTATCGGTGGGATCTCAAGGCGGGGAGGGCCGTGCGTGTAAAGCACGCAAGGCTCGAGCACGAAACAGGCGAAAAGGGCTGCCTGGAGGGGGCGGTAAAGTGTGACGCCAACATCTTCACCTTCGACGCTGTTTCCGGCGCCCCGGATATTCACTGCAAGGAAGTAAAACCCTTTCAGCCCGGGTTGTCGGACGTTGATTATGACGAAGTGCTGAAAGCGAGGACCCGATGCGCCCGCCCTTTCAAGGAACGGCTCCGCGAACTCGAACTCAAGAATCCGTAAAACCGCGCCGAAACAAATCGCTTGTGACCGGGAATCCGGCAGCGGGCATCTGTCCCAGTTATCTGAGATCGGGAATCCGTTATCCGGACACCGGAAAACAGCTTACGGTCCCCGGATTCCGGATCACTTCTGTCATCTCCCAATCGGGACTTGGGTGATCGGGCGGTTATTCCGCAACCAAGGCGTCTACGCCCCCTCGAATGTTGGGTTTATAGAGCCGGCACCCGAACCCGCCTGCGGGGACGGATCTGATTTTGCTTGATCTCTTTCCATCCCATCCCGGCTTATCATCAAAGATCCTAAAGTTGGCCGGACTGATCGTGGCATACCAACACTCTACCCCGCTTTGACTGGTCTGATAGAGCGTCAAGAACTGGAGGGTTCCTTCAAACGTTCCAAATGTCGGAGGACTCTCAGCTAAAGATGCTTTGTTAAGATATACAACGATCGTCGTGGGGCACACTTCGGCGGGACCCCCGACCGTTCGACCCACGCGAAGGCCGCCCCAATTGAGCTTGGCTTCGCCCTTGAGCATGTCCACCCAACATTCCGCCTTGAGCTTTGAATTCTTTAGGGCGCTAAGAAGATCGTAATAACTCTGAGCCCGAGTCAACGTTGGCACAAGCAGAAGGTTCAGGCCGATCGTGAACAGAGCCAGTTTCGTTCGCATCGTCATAAGCATCCCCTTGTTTCTTGATGTCCTTAATAGACGTGACGCGCCAAGTCAATGGTCGAGTTTGGGTCACAAACGCGAAATGGGTGACTGAATTTGCTAGAAGTGGGGCATGGCTCGAGTTCTGATCGACGGTTACAACCTCCTCCCCGTCACGGGCCTTTCCGGTCGCGACCGTCTGATCGCGCGCTTGGTCCGCTACCACCGCGAGAAGGGACATGCCGTCACGATCGTGTTCGACGGCACACGTGGCGGTACCGGAACCGGAGACCTGCAACACGAAGCCGGCGTGGAAATCCTTTTCTCGCCCTTAACGGTCACGGCGGATGATCTGATCGAACAGATCCTGGCCCGATCCGCCGCTGGCGTGTGGGTAGTCGTGAGCTCCGATCGCCGGATTCAATCGGCGGCCCGGCGCGCGCGTGCCTCATTCCTCTCTTCCGAAGAATTTGCCCGCCGGATCGGGGACACCATAAAGACTCAGACTCTTTCCGATGAGTCCCCCTGGTTCGAAGGCCGTAGCGTTGAGCCGCCACGTCCGCAACCTAAGAAGGGGCCGTCCAAGAAGCTATCCAAAGAGGAGCGCCGGCGGCGAAAGGGAACAGAAAAGCTTTAGGAAATTGGGGACACGTACCAATTAGGAAAATTCCGGCGATATTGAGCCCATTAACCAGTTGATTTCCTTGGACCTAGAAAATTCGTACGTGTCCCCATTTGGACCCGACGCGCGTTTCGGGATACGAAGGTTGTTCAGGGATCCAATGACGCTCCGCCCCTCCCAGAACCGCCTTCTCTCGTTCGCTTTGACGTTGGGTGTCCTTTTATCCATCGGCGCCATGCTCACGCTGTCCGTGTGGGTCATCGGCCGCGTCCTTTTGTACTTTTCCTTCCTGCTTTGGCCGCTGGCGGCCGCCGTCATTCTGGCCGTGATTTTCATGCCGGTGGTGGGCTTCTTCGAGCGAAGACTGAAGTTCTCGCGAACGAAGGCGATTTTTCTCCTATATGGGCTCTTATTGATTGTGGCCGTTGTAATGGGATCACTTCTCATTCCCACGGTTCTCTCGGAGGCCGTCGGCCTTGCGGTCTCACTTCCCGATTTGGCCGTACGTGCTCTCACGTTCCTTCAATCCAAGATCGAAACCTGGGCACCCAAGGGAGCTTATTTTCTCCATGGCTTTTCGCTGACCGACCTGGCCCGAAAGCTTCAGCTCGACCTCACCCAAGCCTCCCACCTGGCGCTGGCTGCATTCGGACAGCTCGCGGGCCACACGTTTGACGTTCTCTACGTCCTGTTCGGCGTTCTCTTGGTGCCGATCTATCTTTTCTATTTTCTGGGTTTTGACCTGGCCCCTGTGGCGCAGGAGACTCGCCTGAACCGCGCGTTCGCATTTCTTCCGAAGAATTACCGGGATCCGACGATCTTCCTGTTCCAGGAATTCATCGGCATCATGACTTCCTTTTTTCGCGGTCAAATCCTCGTCGGGTTGACCACGGGATCTCTCTTGGCCCTGGGGTTCATCATTGTGGGCCTCAAGTTCGGACTTTTGATCGGCCTTGCGATGGGCGTGGCCAACATCGTCCCATTCCTGGGAACGATTCTGGGCCTCGCCGTGGCGATTCCCACGGCCTTGTTCCAGGAGGACGGCGGGGTCGGCACGCTGGCTTTGGTTTTGGCCGTTTACGCGGCGGCCCAGCTCATCGAAGTCACGTTCACGACTCCAAGGATCATGGGAAAGAAGACGGGGCTCCACCCCATGGCCATCATTTTCTCGATTTTGTTCTGGGGAAAAGCCCTGGGCGGCGTTTTGGGAATGGTGATCGGAATCCCTCTTACGGCGTTTCTCGTCACGGCGTGGCGGCTGTTCGAGCGCACGTACGCCACTCCCAAAGAATAGGGCGCGGGGACATGCTCGATCCTTTTCTCCTCAAAGCGTGGTAGGGGAAAGCGGGGGCCGGGGGCTCTCGAGCCGCGGATTGCGGGATTGACGGCTTGAATTAAAAGGAGCACTTCCAAGCGTTGGGGGTCGTATACTGATTTCGACACGTCGTTTCTTGGCAGCCCTTCTGGGGCTCTCCCTGATTTTTTCGCCGGTTCCGCTCAACCCGTCTCCGGCACGTGCCCAGACGGCCGTCGCGGTTCCGGCCCTAACCGAGGGCGCGGAGTTCGGCCCTCTTGGGATTCTGGCCGCGATTTTTCTCGAATACGCTCTGTGCGCCGGCGATCCGACCAAGGCCGACCGGACGATTCTGGGTCAAATGCTCAAGGCGCGGAGGGATTGGGACCTCGGGACACAGGAAGAGGGACGGATGTTGGAAGCGGGATTCCGAGCCCGGGCCGCGCTGCAGAGAATCCGGCAGGAAGGAATTCCCCGCGTTTGTCCGGCGGTCCGTCTCTCGGTGGCCCAGGCCGAAATCGCGCTGAGGCTAGCGCTTCTCATGGACGGGGCGGGTATTTTGGAATCCCTCCGGGACGAGGCGACGTTCACGGCCGAGGCCGATCGGTTCGCCGCAGACCCGCTCTTCGTGGCGGGCTTGAATGATGTGGCCCTGCGCGCGCGAACCGCGTTCTACCAACCTCTCCGGAACGTCCGGCGGGACGTGAACTGGTCGAACCTCCGGTCCTGTCTGGGCGAACCCGGCGTGATCTGGCAAATGGCGACCCTCGGCCTCCTCGGCGTCGGGGGGACCATGCTCCTTCTGGGCGGCTTTTACTCCGCGAGGGCCGATTGGCTCGCCTTTCAATCCGGCCACAGGCCTGCGGGGAATTCGGGGAAGGGGGGCGGCGGTCTGACGGCCTGGTACATCTTCGGACCGCTCGGCTTGTTCGTGTCGGCGCCGTTCTTCGTCGCGATGAAGATCGGCTTGGAGGACTGCCTCCGTCAGGGGAAACTGGCATCCCGGATGACCACCAGCCATACCGGAATCACGATGTTTGGAACGTTGCTGTACATGCTGATCGGCGCGAGTGCCGTCAAGCTCGGAATGAAATTCTGGGAGCACGGGACGCAGGTCCGAAGGTCGCTTTCCGACGCGGCCAAGGCGGACAGCCTTGCGCGGCCTGGCACCGCTCAACACTAATCCGGGTTTTTCCAGAAACCGAGGCACTACTGTCGTGTGGAATTGACAAGTCAGGCGCTGCGGAACGTGAATTCGCCCTTGTCGACATCCACGTCGATCGCGCTTCCTTCGCGGAGTTCGCCGTCCAGGATTTTGTCGGCCAGCCGGTCCTCCAGCTGCTTCTGGATCAACCTCTTGAGCGGCCGGGCGCCGAACAGCGGATCGTAGCCGATCTCTGCCAGCTTCCGCCGGGCCCGTTCAGTCAGCCGAAGCGTCAGGCCGTTGGCTACGAGACGTTTCGCAAGGCGCGTTATTTGAATATCCACGATTTTTTCGATCTCACTTCGGCCCAGACTGTTGAAAATTACAACATCGTCCACACGATTGAGGAACTCGGGCCTGAACGACTCGCGAAGCAGTTTGAGGATCTTTCCTTCCACGTCCTTCTTATCTTTCAGGTCGCTCTGAAGTAGCATCTGGCTTCCCAAATTGGACGTCATGACCAGAACCGTGTTTCGAAAATCCACGGTTCTCCCCTGCCCGTCCGTCAACCGGCCGTCGTCCAGCACCTGCAGGAGAACGTTGAAAACGTCGGGATGGGCTTTTTCGATCTCGTCAAAGAGGATCACGGCATACGGCCTGCGCCGGACGGCTTCCGTGAGATACCCCCCTTCCTCGTACCCGACATATCCCGGCGGCGCGCCGATCATTCTGGCCACGGAATGTTTTTCCATGAATTCCGACATGTCCAGGCGAACCATGGCGTTTTCGTCGTTGAACAGGAACTGCGCCAACGCCCTGGCGGTTTCCGTCTTCCCCACGCCCGTCGGCCCCAGAAAGATGAACGATCCGATCGGCCGCGCCGGGTCGCTCAAGCCTGCGCGTGACCGACGTACGGCACTGGAAACCAGGCGGAGGGCTTCGTCCTGCCCCACCACTCGTTCCCGGAGCCGGTCCTCCATGTGCTTGAGCTTCGCTTTCTCGCTTTCCAGCATCCTGGAAACCGGAATTCCCGTCCAAAGCGAGACCACCTGCGCCACGTCTTCCTCTTCCACTTCCTCTTTGAGCATCTTGGAATGTTTTTGAAGCTCGGCGATCGCATGATTGTGTTTTTCGAGTTCCCTTTCGAGGCCGGGAAGCGTTCCGTACTTGAGCTCGGCGGCTTTTCCCAAGTCCCCGACTTTTTCGGCCGCTTCGATTTGATTCTTGACGCCGTCGATCTTGCTTTTGGTCTCGCGGATTTTGGCGATCGCCGTTTTTTCGTTTTGCCAGTGCGCCTTCAGGGCGTTTGCCTTTTCGTTTAATTCCGAGATTTCCCTCTCGACCGACTTCAGGCGCTCCTTAGAGGCTTTGTCGCTTTCCTTTTTGAGAGCTTCCCGCTCGATCTCCAGCTGAACGGTCTTGCGCTGGAGGTCGTCGATCACCTGGGGCACCGAGTCGCTTTCCATCCGCAAACGGCTGGCGGCTTCATCAATGAGGTCGATCGCCTTGTCGGGAAGGAACCGATCCGTGATGTACCGGTTGGAGAGGGTTGCGGCGGCTACGAGGGCCGCATCCTGGATTCGGACGCCGTGGTGGAGTTCGTAGCGTTCTTTGAGGCCCCGCAGGATTGAGACCGTGTCCTCGACCGACGGCTCCCCCGTATAGATCGGCTGGAACCTGCGTTCCAACGCGGCATCCTTCTCGATGTATTTTTTGTATTCTTTCAGCGTCGTGGCGCCCACACAACGCAACTCGCCGCGGGCCAAGGCAGGTTTCAAGAGATTGGATGCGTCCACGGCCCCTTCGGCGGCTCCGGCGCCTACCAGCGTGTGGAGTTCGTCGATAAAGAGGACGATCTCGCCTTCCGCCCGAATGATCTCGTTGATCAGCGCTTTCAGGCGGTCTTCAAATTCCCCGCGGTACTTTGTCCCCGCGATCAGGGCGCCCAGGTCCAGCGCCACGACTCTTTTGTTTTTCAGCGTCTCGGGAACGTCGCCTGCCTCGATCCGCTGCGCCAGCCCCTCCACGATGGCCGTTTTCCCGACACCGGGCTCGCCGATCAGAACCGGATTGTTCTTGGTGCGCCGGGAGAGCACCTGGATCACCCGGCGGATTTCCGTATCCCGGCCGATCACCGGGTCCAGCTTTTTCCGGCGGGCCAGATCCGTCAGATCCCGGGCGTACCGTTTGAGCGCCTGATATTTTCCCTCCGGGTTCTGATCCGTCACCCGCTGGTTTCCGCGAACCTCCGCCAGCGCCGACAAGATCCGCTCTTTCGTAACGCCGTGGCGTGCGAGAATTGCGTGTGCCGCGTTGGCGTCCACGTCGGCCAACCCTGCCAGAAGATGCTCGGCCGACACATAGTCGTCCTTGAGACGGCCCGCTTCGTCGAAGGCGTGATCGATGATTTTCCGTGTCTTGTCGCTCAGCTGTTGCGCCGCCTGCGCCCCAGAGACCTGAGGGAGTTTCGAGATGGCTTGGTCGATTTCTTTGAGGAGCCCGTCGGGGTGCGCGCCGAGTTTCTCCAATATGGGCCGGGTAACTCCGTCCTCTTGGGAGAGAAGGCCCCACAGAAGATGCTCGGGGGCGAGTTCGGGGTTCTGACGCTGTTCCGCGTATTTCTGCGCGGACTCCAGCGCCTCCTGGCTTTTCAAAGTCAGTTTATCCAGCCGCATGCGTGTAAATAAAGGCCCCGTTCCGCCCGGTGTCAATACAACCGACCTTTGCCTTCAAGAACAGAGTCGTTTCCACGGACCCGGATCTCCCCTTAGACCTCGAAAGAGGAGCGCCGGCGCCGACAGGTACCCCAAATGCTCGCAGCTAGGAGTGTGTGGCCGAGAAGGACGGACCTAGAGAACCGTCATTGCAGCGCGTAGCGGGGCGCGTGGCACTCGAGTGTGGCGGGTTTCGCAGTTATTTGTTTGGCGTTCTCACTGTTCCCATGCAGTAGGGCGATGGGCAGGAGGTTCACATAATAACAAGTGGTAGCGTCTGCGCCTTGCAGATGGAGCGCATAATCGAATCCGGGAGGGGCATAAACCCACGTATTGCCGCCATGAGGGACAGCATGCCCACGATCGACTTCTCTCGGAAGATGGACGACGATCGCTGCAGGGCACCGATCATTGGCCGAAGCGGCCGTCGGTTCAAAAGCGACCGACTTCCATACGATTCCGGTGTACTGGTATTCCGTCAAGTAACAGTAAGCCGCATGTTGTTGGTCCGCCGAAACCGAGGAAAAGCCAAACAGCGCTAAAACGACCATCACTCGAAATAGTAGATTCCTCATGGAAGTTCTCCTTGGGGTGAAATCAGAACCTTCTTCCCTGTGCCTATCGCATAAATGATACGGCGCGTCAAGGCGCGGTCTGTGACGGAATTTGAGGGCGGAGGCGTGCTCTCTTTCTTTAATTTCAGCTGGTTGCGTGCTGTTTCTCGGTAAATTGCGCTCTTCATTTCATAGCGAGATAGACGTTCCGAGAGCGGCTGCTTTTCGCACCAACGAGCCTTCCTGTTCTGGCGAGCTCTTGCGGCTTTCGAGCGGGGCGGGGGGCTGCCGGAGCGGAAGTAAAGCGCAGGGTCGCCTTGCGACCCGAGCCATGGAGCGGAGGCAGCCACCTGGCCCGCTTGATTCCTTGCTGCGGATTTACTGGTTAGCGCGAAGCCTCAACGAAGCGCAGACGCAGTTCGTAGAGCACTTCTTCGAACAGCCCCTCTTCCTGCTTCGTCAAATTGTTGCGTGTCTTCTTCTGAAGCATTTCCAGGATATCGATTTCCTGTTTCGCGAGGGGCAGGTTCTTCGGAACGTCCGGGCCCTCGGGGTCCTTGATAAGCCCCATGTGCAAGAGCGCCGACGTGGAAAGCGAGAGGATGAAGCTTGAAAAATCCACGGCCTCGTGGTCCGCAGGCGCTTCGCGCACCGGGGGAGGCGACGGGGGTTTCCGCTCCGGTGTGGCTTCCTTCTTTGGCTCCGCTTTCGGCGGCTCCTCCTTCGGCTGGCCCCGCCGGTCCGTAACGCGAAATGAATCCGGATTTTCCCTGTCCTCGGCCATGTTCACTTCTTTCCTTTGGTTTCGACCGCCAGGAACTTCTCGACGTTCTCCAGTCCCTGCTTGGAAACCAGTCCCTGGACCTTTCGCTCTTTACACCATCCACGCACCTTCTGTCCCTCGGCTCCCGGCCCGAACCTCCACGACAGGGATTTTCCGGCCTTGGAGGCCACGCTCAACTCAAGCGTAGGCGCGCCAGCCGGCGACGCCGTAGCCGCCGAGAAGCTGTCCAGGCGGAGATCCGAAATTTCGCGCGCGAAGGCTTCCGTGGTTTCCCGTTTCGAGAGCTTCGCCCGGATCGCCGCGTCCGCCCCTTCCAGGGCTTCCAGCTTCCACGCGCCCTTTTCGTCCCGTTCCAGGCGGACTTCAAGCTTGGCTTTCTTCAGCGAGAACGCCTTGAGGTCCGCTCCCGAAAACGGAACCACGCGCCGTTCCCGGAGCATCTCCGGTTTCGACAGGATCTCGTTGACGTCGCTCTCCGCGAACCGGAACGTCACCTTCGGCTCGGAGCGGACGCCGTACATCTGTTTCTGCATCTCGTAAATCTTCACTTCCCTTTGCGAGCCTGCGGCCGAAATTTTGAACACGGCCAGGGGGTTCCCCGCCGGCTTCACTTTTCCCTCCGGGATGTATTCCTGTCCCCTGAGCGAAACCAGCTTCGACAAAAGCCCCTCCGTCTCGGAGGTGTCCGCGTCGTCCGCCACGGGTTGTTTCATGACCCAACGGTTCTCGCTCTTCTCGACCTGGGTCGTCGCGCCTTTTGTCGTGACCCAGACGTGATCGATCTTGTTTTCATCCAAAGCCAACGGGTGCTTGTCGATCAGATCCGCCAACGACCTCCGGTACGTGTTCTTCGCGCTGGAGGTGACGGCGTAGATCTGCGGAAAATCGGTTCTTCGGACGTAGAGGTCCTTGTCTTTCTCCGATTTCTGTCCCACCAGCAGCACATGATCCACAAAGCCCTTCGGCCCCTCCATACCGATCCGGATTCGCGCGAAAGGATGGTCCAGGCCGAATTTCTTGGCGTCCCGCTCCCCGTTCTCGCTCACGAAGTCCGTCGCGCGGACGGCCCGCATTTCGTTCAGAAACGAGTCCATTGTTCTCTCGTCCGCATCCAGGGGTGTCCCACCCAGGATCTTCCAACCGGAAGCCTCGCGTCGGAGCGAAAATCCGCTTCTCTTCCCTTTCTCCAGGTACTCAGCCTGTAGGCTTTTCACCTTCTTCACGTCCTTGGCGCCCCAGATCTCTTTCCGGCGCCAGTCGTTCGGGTTGCGCGTCATTAGGTAATCCAGCGTCATGGGCGTCAGAACGATCTTGGGACCCTGCGACGTCTTAAGATAGAGCCCGGTATGAGCGGAATTCTGATCTCCTACGTGGATGCCCAGCCGCGCTTCCGGTTTTCCGGGGGCGTAGAGCTCGATTTGAAGGCGCGGGGACTTGAGACCGTACTCCTCCGGCCTGGATCCCTTCTCATCGATGACCTTGGTCTCCTCCAGTCCCTTGATGTTGTCGAGGAGCGTGCGCATCGTGTACTCGTCCGGCAAACTCCTCACGGGTTCCGTGATCGCCCAATCCGGCAGCGAATCATCCTCGGCCGAAAGAGGCGCCCATTCGTCCGTGAAGGTTCCACCACCCGCCTTCGGTCGCTTTGCGAACACGACCGTTCCCGCGTTGTTCTTCACGACGATCTTGGCCATCAAGCCTGGATCGAAATCCAGCAGCTTTTTTTCCTGATCCGTTTTTTGGCTCGCCTCGTAAGAGCTTTTCCGTTGCCAGGAAACGTAAAGCACCAGCGCCACGAGGAGCGCCAGGCCGATCAGGTTCCGGATCCATTCGCGTTTCATGTCAACCTCGGCGCCGGCGCCACCACCAGAGGTCCATGCCGAAAATCAGGACCAACATCGGGAGGCAGATGATCGCGACGTAGAAGAGGACGTTCGACTGCTGCGGCGTCAGCTCGATGGCCGAGGAGCGGAGCTTCTTGGGGCGGATGGAGATTCTTTCGACCTCCCCTTGCAGCCAATTCAAAGAATTGAGGAACAGGTCGAAGTTGAATTCGTACGAACGCACCGTGCCGTTGGATACGAACGAGGCGTTCCCGATGACCACCAGGCGCGTGGGCGCGGGCGCGGCGCCCTCCGCCGTCTTCGGCCGTTCCTTCTCGACGGCCAGGGCGAAGGGTACGGGGCCCTTGAGGTCCGCCGCGCCCTCTTTCGCGCTCTTCCGCCGCACCAAGGAATCGATATCCGTCTCGGCCCAGCTCTTCCCGTCTCCCGCGCTCGAGATAAGCTCCACTTCCGTGCCCGTAAAGCCCTTCACTTTGCGCACGGAGCGGACGGGTTGGAAGACCGTGTTCTTCCCCTTGAGGGGGTCCACGACCGGATGGTTTCCGTAGTCCTGCCCGAGCACCATGGGGCCCGTCTGCACGCCGGCGAAGAGTTGGACGTGTTTTTCCAGGATGAAATCGCGCCCGAGTTCGACTCCCCACTTCTTGAGGACGTCTTCCAGCCCCGTGGGCACTATCGTGAATGTTTTGGGATTCAGCGCGGGGTTCTGAATCTTCGGATCCAGAAGCGCCAACACGTTTCCGCCGTTCCCCGGGTACCGGTCCAAGGCGTCCGCCTCCCCTTTGGTGAAGGCTGCCGCGGGCCCCGCCACAACCACGGCCGAACAATCGGCCGGAACGTCCGGAAGAATAGAGGCGACCGCTTTCGGCTGATATCCCTCGTTCGTCAGCCCAGCCCGCGCCGCGGAAAGGCTGTCGGCTTCTTCATCCGGCGCGTCCAGATCCAGCTCCCCGTGTCCTTTCGTAAAGCAAACGGTCGTGCGCTTGGTATGCGTTACTTTATCGATCGCTTGCGTGACCCCCTCCTCGTTCAGTTGCTGCGTCACGTTCGTCTGCCCCCGGTAATCCACCAGCAGATCCCCGTCCTTCACCTTGTGCTGGGTCGCAAACTCCTTCTCCCTGTCGGGGTCCGCGAAACGGACCTCCACGTTTTTCGACTCGTTCCGATACGCCCCCAGGAGGTCCTTCACGCCCGGTTTCGCCTCGTTCCGGCTGTCCAGGAAGACGGTGATTTTCAGCGGCTCCTTGAGGGATTTGAGGATTTTCACGGTCTGGTCGGTCAGCTGATTTACTTTTTCCTCCGTCAGATCCCATTGGTAATGCCGGTCCGTGGAGAGAACGTTCAGCACCACGAGAATCGCCAGCGTGATGAGCGTATAGACGGCGGCGCTGGAGCCGTATTGCAGGGACCGGCTCCGGATAAGGTCGGCCAGGAGGGCCCGCGCGACATACAGAAAGGCGCCGTTGTAGACGAACGCCGCGGCGAGGACTCCCCAGTTGTACCAAGCCTTTTCATGAAATCCCGCCAAGGTGATCGTCCACGCGAGGACGATCACCAAGATCGCGATCAGCGCGTCGGTGCGGATTCTGCGGAAGAGGAACCAGAAGAGACCCAACATGCAGAGCCCCCCCACCACCGCCAATTTCCAAAGGAGCCAGTCTCTTCCCAAGGCCAGGAAGATCCAGGGGAGGTTGAGGGCCACGAGCGACCCCACGGCCGCCTGCCACTTCCTTGGAAGCGACGTCAAGACGAACACCAGGCACAACGCTCCGCCGCCTCCCAAAAGCGTCCAGAAAAACCACGTGGAGACTTGTGTCACGGCGAACGAGAGCAGCCCGTACAGGGCCAGTATGACGCCGGTAATTCCCATGCATTGAAAAAGCAGATTCATCACTTACCTCCAGCGGATCGATTCCAACGAACATTTCGTCAAGAACAGGAAGAGCAGCACGATGCTCCCGAAGTACACGACGTCCCTCGTGTCGATGATACCCCGGAGCAGGTTCCGGATGTGGTCCGCCACCGAGAGGTACTGCACGATCTTGAAAAGGATGTTCCCTTCCCTCTCCCCGACGAAGTTGATGATGAACATCGCCAAGAGGATCACGAAGCACACCACGGCCGCGATGATCTGGTTCTCCGTGAGCGATGACGCGAATAAGCCCACGGCCACGCCCGCCGCCGCGAACAAGACGACCCCCAGATAGCCGGTCAGCACCGGCCCCCATTCGGGCGACGCGAACTTGAACAGGAGGCCCTGGTACACCAGCGTTGGAGCGATGAGGACCAGCACGAACAGCATTGAGCCGATGAACTTCCCGGCGATCAATTCGTTCACCGTGATCGGCGACGTCATGAGAAGCTCATCGGTTCTCTGGCGTTTCTCCTCGGCCAGCGTCCTCATCATGATGAGGGGCAGAACGAACAGAAACACGAAGATCATGTTGAAGAGCGCCGGCGCGATCACCATTTCGTTCAGGTTGAAGCGCGAGAGCATCTCCGGGTTCTGGTAGAACCGCATCATGTTCTTGAAGTACTTGTACTGCTCCGAGAAACGCACGATCCCCGCATAGAAGAAGTAACCCGAGAGGGTCAGGAAGATCATCATCACGACGTACGCGATCGGCGAGACGAAGTAGTGTTTGAGTTCCTTTTGAACGATGGCCCAGGTGTTTCCCATGGCGGCCTCCTTACCGGCCCGCGGCCCCGGCCGCGGCTTCAGATTTTGCGTCCCGGATGTCCTCTTCCTTCGAGATCAGGTCGATAAAGACCTCTTCCAGCGTCCGCTCTCTCGTGAGGTCGGCCACCTTTCCATCCAGAACGATCCGCCCGCGGTTGATGATGATCGCCCGGGTACAGATCATCGTGACCTCGGGAAGGATGTGCGTGGAGAGGATGATCGTATGATCCTTGGAAAGTTCCTTGATGAGTTCCCGGATTTCCCGGATCTGGCGCGGGTCGAGGCCGATCGTGGGCTCGTCCAGGATCAAGACGTCCGGCTTGTGGATGATCGCTTGCGCCAAGCCCACGCGCTGCCGGAATCCTTTTGAAAGGTTCCCGATGAGGCGCGTGCGCGCCTCGGCAAGGCCGCAGCGGGCGAGAACCCAGTCGATCCTCTCGTCCCGGTCCTTTTTCGCGACGCCTTTGATCTTGGTGACGAACTTGAGGTACGAAAGCACGCTCAAGTCGTGGTAGAGCGGAGGCGTTTCCGGCAGGTATCCGATGCGCCGCTTCACATCCAGGGCTTGCTCCTGAACGTCCAACCCGGCGACCCAGGCGGTACCCGACGTCGGCGGTAGAAAGCCCGTGAGGATCCTCATCGTTGTGGTCTTGCCTGCCCCGTTGGGCCCCAGAAACCCTACGATCTCCCCGCGGTTCACCTTGAACGAGACGCCGTCCACGGCGCGAATATCCCCGTATACCTTCGTGAGCTCTCTCGCTTCAATCATCCTTCACCTCTGGCCGATTACGGAAAACCCAAACAAGGGTAAGAAGATGCGAAGGGATTGCCCCTCTGTCAAGTGTATAGATTGACGCGTATAATTGTTTGTTCATTTTGATGCCACGGACAAAGTCATCGGCCGAACCTACGGCCACGCTCAGCATAAGCGCTTTTCCGACCGTACCCTTAAGCGAACTGAAGCGGCTCCGTCTCTTCCGGGGCGTTTCGATACCGGCCCTCGCGCTCCTGGAGGGGAAGGTCCGCCAGGTTTTCGTCCCCGGCGGCGAAACGATCATGGAGCTCGTTCAGAGCGACCTGGTGTTCCGTTATTTCTTCTTCATCGTGCGGGGACAGGTGAAGGCGCTCGGACTGGACGAAGACGCCCGCCTTCGCCCGCTGAATTTCCTCCGAAAAGGCGATTTTTTCGTCGACAAATCCTTCCATTGGCGTTCGCAGGTCGCCACAAAGATGGTGGCCCTGACCGACGTGGAGCTCATGGTCCTCCCGAAGGACGAACTCAAACACGTGGCCCGCGTCCACCCTCCCCTGCAGGAAAGGCTCCGGGTTCTCAGCGAAAAGATCGACTACCGCAACCGCATCTACAGCGAGGACAAGTACGCCCGTTCCGTCCTGGAATTCCTCATCGAAAAGGAGCTGACGCAGGCCTCGCGCGTCAAGATCACGCAACTCGACAAGTGCATCGAGTGCAACACGTGTTACATCTCCTGTGAAACCCGATTCGGGTTCCAGCGCCTGGAGCGCGGCTATGCGCGGTTCGGCATCCTGGATTTTTCCAAGAGCTGCCTCACTTGTTTCTACCCCGCCTGCATCCCCGCATGCCCTGTGGGGGCCATTCTCTTCAACGTCCGGAAAGGCGAGGTGGAGATCCTGGACACCTGCATCGGCTGCGCGGCTTGCGCCCGGGCGTGCCAGTACGACGCCATACGGATGTTCAAAGTCGTTCCGGGGGATTCCCGTTTCGCCCGCTTTTTGGCGCCGGGAAAGAAGATCAAGCCCAAGTTTATCGCCGACAAGTGCGAACACTGCGACGGGTACGCGGAGATGGCGTGCGTCACCAATTGCCCGACCGGCGCGATCATTGAGGTGGAGGCGGGGGATCTTCTCGAGAACCCGCGGATCTTCGGAACCGGCGAAGGAGTCCGCAAGCCCCTTCCCAGCCTCACGAAGCGGCCGAGATTCGAAAGGCTGTTGCAGGGGTTCTACGCCGTTTTCGGTCTTCTTCTGGCGACGTGGCTTACGATGGAAGTCTATGCTCTAAACCGCGCTCCTTCGCTCTCCCTTCTGCTTTCGCTTCAAACCAAGGGGTTCATTCCGGCCCGCTTCCAGCTCACATTTTCCCGCGGAAGCGATTTTTGTTTTCTCCTGGGGAACGTAGGCTTCACGCTTCTGTTTCTCGGGATGGCGTATCCCCTGCGCAAGGGAATCCCGCGCCTTTTCAAACACCTCGGGAAACAACCGGCCTGGCTGGATCTTCACAATTTCTGCGGGGCGCTCGCCACGACCTTCATCGTGTACCACACCGGATTTTACTTCCCGCTTCAGCCGAGCACTTTCGCTCTCTTCGGCCTTTTGCTTGTGGCGGTCAGCGGCGTTTTCGGCCGGTTCCTCTATCAGATGATCCCGCGCGGCGTGGCGGGCACCGAGCTCAAGATGCGGGATATCGAGGAGGAGGACGCCGCGATCACCGCCAAACTGGACGCGCTCTTCGAGGGATCCACGCAACACCGGCAAGCAATCAATCGGATCGTGGCTTCGCTCACGGCCGAAGCGGCCGCTCATCCCACCGTGCGTTCCATGATCCGTTCCGTTTTCCGAACGTGGACCCGCCTTCTCACGTTCCGTTTGCGCCTGCCGATGGAACTCCGCGTAAAGCAAAGCCAAACCGGGCCGCTCCTCGAACTCCTGCACGACAAGATCCGCCTCAAGCGAAACGTGGCTTTCTTGGGCCTTTCCTCTCGCCTCTTCAGAGCCTGGCGCTATGTCCACCGGCCCGTGGCTTACGCCACGGTCTCGATTGCGCTGGGTCACGCGATCTACAATCTGATCTTCTTTTCGCGGCACTAGGTCCCGGCATCGGGCAGCTATCCCAGTGAAACCGGGATCAGGGGAAGCAAAAATTAGGTTGTTTAAGGGGGGAAGACGAGGCCTGCAACTCGGCCAGCGTCACGGTTGACTCGAAAGCAATTCGGCCTCGGACTGAAACATCTTTCCTGCAAGATACTGGTTGTGCATCCGGCATAAGTGCCTGATGTTCTCTTCATTAGATGAGCCACCCGACCAGTACGGATCAATATGGTCGAACTCAAGAAGGTAGCGGCTTTCGCATCGGCGTCCGCTCTGCGGATCGACGTATTCACACCGTCCTCTGGATCGATCCCGGACCATGCGTTTGGCCTCAGCTGCAATATACCGAGTAGGAGGCGTGGAGTCGGTCGAAGAGCCGGGTTGAGCCTTCAACCTTACCGGTAAGGTTAAGGTCCTCTTCTTGTCTTTCCGGCTCGGATCCTTTTGGCTCAGATAGAAGTCGAGACACACCGAAAAGAGTTCGGAAACGCTGCCTCGGCCTTTAAGGCCCCAGAACCTCTCCATGGCCTGTCGGGTCTCCTCGGTGATCGGAAACCGCACTTCACTGATCTCCGCCGTGATGGACCGGACCGTTTCAGAAGTAAGGGATTTTTCGGGAGATTCTTTCAAAAGGACCTTCTCGGTCTCCCGTTTGCTCAAGCCCTCAATCCGGTTGACCAGAGATTCCACCTTCTCTGCGGGAACGGGTTTCGCGTAAGACCGCTCCTTTGCCCGTAGATGTCTTTCCGCCATAGCCGCTTGGGTCAAAGTGAGCTTTCCTCTCTCCAAGGCCGTTTTCGCCTCATCGCTTCGAAACATGAGCCGCATAGCTGAAATCCGCTCGTAAGCCTGGTTTTCGCTGTAGCCCAAGGCTCCTTGGACGTAATCCCACAAGGACCCGTAGCCTTTTTCAGCAAAGAGCTTTCTTCGTTCGACCTCATGAAGGTGGTTAAGAAGCTCCAACGTCGTTTGTTGCTCCTTCTTGACCAGTTCGATCGTCTGCTGGTGAAGCTCGGAATTCGTAAGCGATTCAAGATTCGCGGAAATGGGCATGGCGTTCTCCCTTTTTAGGAGATCCTAACACCTGTTTTCTGACGCGTTCCTTGCCTCTTAGAACTGTGATTACGGTACGAAATTATGGTTTCGTGAAAGAAGCGATTACGCGTCACCAGCGGAAAATAGGCGCGGCATAAGGGCTTTGTAGAGATTGAGGCTTTGGTTCCAAAAAATCCGGGCTCGGGTCAGTCAAGAAAAAAAGATAGAAAAAATCACTCTCGTTCATTATTTTTCCACAAAGTTCCGCGATTTTTTCAACAACCTTACCGGTAAGGTTGCCCGACGAATCTCCCCCCTAAACAATTTCTGACATTCCTTCCGAGGAGTCCAAGATCCATTGTCGAAACTAGTTCGATCCAAAGGATTGGGTTTTTCAGGAAGCTGCTAATCCTTAATTGTGCATTCTCAGGACGTTGTTCATGTGGAGTTGCAGCCTTGAGATGGGTGGCACGTTTCCGAGGCTACCATGGGGTCGTTGGTGGTTGTAGATCTGTAACCAGAGTTTGAGGTTTTCGGT
>JAZDIZ010000092.1:0-8201 GCA_043804515.1 Pseudomonadota bacterium
GGGAGATCCCGGGCATCGGCCAGTTCCTTGAGCCTGGTTTTCAAGACCGCACGCGCCCCGGATTCCAGAAGGATCTCCCGGCAGGGGATCCAGCTGGCCTCGCGGAGATTCTCGAGCGAGCGCTGCGTGAGGGGATCGAACGAGCGGATCGACTCCACTTCGTCACCGGACAATTCGAGGCGCACCGGTAGCGGCAGGTGCGGCGGGAAGAAGTCCACGACGCCGCCCCGGACGGCGAACTGCCCGGGCTCCTCCACCAGTTGCTCCCGCTCGTAGCCGGCGTCGGCCAGTTTCTGCGCCAGACCGTCCCGATCCGTTTCGGAACCCGCCTCAACGAAATCGGTGTGGGCCAGAAGCCGCTCTTTGGGGAGCGTGCATTGGATCAAGGCGGCGAAGGAACAGACGACGGCCGTCCTCTCCGGATGTTCGAGAAGGTTGTGCAAAACCGCGAGGCGGCTCCAAGCAATATGGGGCTCGGCGACGAGGTTCGGGTCCAGATCCGTCGGACGCACCGGGTAATTGAGAACCGTAAGCCTGTCGGCCGGACTTTCGAGCTTAAGAAAAAAGTTCAGATCGGCCGTGATTCGGGAGGCATCGGCCTCCGTAGGACACACGACGACAACGGGGCGCCGCGGGTGGGACATCACCTCGGCCAGCGCCCAAGCGAGCGATGAACCGACCAACCCGGTCCATCGGAGCCTTGGCAGGTCTTGCATTAAAAGCGCGCGATACTATATAGCAGGACGGGCGAGGTTCCACATGCCGATTGAGATCACGACCGAAGCAGTCAAGGGCGTATACGAGAGGCTCCGCACGGCCCTGGAGATCGTGCGCAAGAGAAAGGGCCGGCCCCTGACGCTTTCGGAGAAGCTTCTGTTCGGGCATGCGGACGATCCTACGGACCAGGAGCTGGAAGCCGGGGTGAGTTTTCTTTCGCTTCGGCCCGACCGGGTGGCCATGCAGGACGCGACCGCGCAAATGGCGCTCCTTCAATTCATGAGTTGCGGGCGGTCTCAAACGGCGGTCCCGACGACCGTCCACTGCGACCATCTCATCCGGGCACACGTGGGCGCCGAACAGGATTCGAAGACGGCGCTCGGCGAGAACCGGGAGGTTTACGATTTTCTCGCGGCTGCCTCGCAAAAATTCGGAATCGGATTCTGGAAACCGGGATCGGGGATCATCCATCAGGTGGTCCTGGAAAATTACGCGTTTCCAGGGGGGATGATGATCGGCACGGACTCCCACACGCCGAACGCCGGAGGGCTGGCGATGATCGCGGTGGGCGTGGGCGGTGCCGACGCCGTGGACGTCATGGCGGGATTCCCCTGGGAGGTGCTCTGCCCGAAATGGGTCGGTGTGCGTCTAACGGGAGAGTTGAACGGGTGGACGGCGCCCAAGGACGTCATTTTGAAAGTGTGCGAACTCCTCACCGTGAAAGGGGGAACGAACCGCATCCTGGAGTATTTCGGCCCCGGTGCGAGAACCATCAGCTGCACGGGAAAGGCCACGATCACCAACATGGGAGCTGAACTTGGAGCCACGACGTCCGTTTTTCCGTACGACGCGCGTATGGCGCTTTATCTCGACGCCACCGACCGGGCACAGGTCGTTAAACTAGCGGAGAAGAACAGGGATCTCCTGGAGGCCGACGCGGACGTGGAGAGGAGCCCGGAGCGCTTCTTCGATCAAGTCCTCGAGATCGATCTCTCGAAATTGGAGCCCCATATCGTAGGGCCGTATACGCCGGATCGCGCGCGTCCGATCTCAAAGATGAAAGAGGATGTGGAAAAGGAGGGATACCCGGCCCGCCTCCACGCGGCCCTTTTGGGAAGTTGCACCAATTCCTCCTACGAGGACTTGGAGCGGGCGGCATACGTGGCGCGGCGGGCTGCGGCGCACGGTCTCAAGATGCCGATTCCGTTTCTTATCACGCCGGGATCGGAACAGATTTACGAGACCATCAGGAGGGACGGCCAGATGGCCGCATTTGAGCGCGTCGGCGCGACGGTTCTGGCGAACGCCTGCGGCCCTTGCATCGGCCAATGGAAACGGGAAGACGTCAAGGAAGGGGTCAGAAACTCGATTCTGACGTCGTACAACCGGAACTTCCCGAGACGCAACGACGGCCTCATGAGCACGTATGCGTTCATCGGAAGTCCTGAAATCGTCGTCGCGTACGGCCTAGCCGGGACGCTGGTGTTCAATCCCCTGACCGACGAACTTACGGGCAAGGACGGACAACGCTTCAAGCTTGAAGCTCCGCCCAAGGCGGACGAAATCCCCGCGAACGGGTTCGTACACGTGCGGGAAGGGTATGTGCCTCCGGGCGACAACCGCGACGTGGAGGTCAGGATTTCACCGGGGAGCCAGAGGTTGCAAGCCTTGACGCCCTTCGAGCCGTGGGATGGGAAAGATTTCGAGAAGCTTCCGCTTCTTTTCAAAGCCAAGGGAAAATGCACGACCGATCATATTTCTCCCGCGGGCCCGTGGCTCCGGTTCCGAGGCCATCTGGACAAGATCAGCGACAACCTGCTTCTGGGCGCGATCAACGCATTCAACGGAAAAACAGGAAAGACCAGAAACGTTGTTACGGGAGAGGAAAATGCCGGCGTGGCCGAGACGGCCCGGGCATACAAGGCACGAAGTTTAAAATGGGTCATTGTCGGCGACGAGAACTACGGTGAAGGCTCCAGCCGGGAACACGCGGCCATGACGCCGAGGCACCTCGGAGCCGCGGCCATTTTGGCGCGAAGCTTCGCCCGAATCCACGAGACCAACCTCAAAAAACAGGGGCTCTTGGCCCTCACATTCGTGGATTCGTCGGACTACGAAAAGATCAGAGAGACCGACCGGATCAGCGTCCGGGGCCTCACAAGCTTCGCTCCCGGCAAGAGCGCGCAGGCGGTCCTGCACCACGAGGACGGGACGTCCGAGAAGGTGTCACTCCGGCACTCGCTGAATCCCGAGCAGATCGAATGGTTCAAGGCAGGGTCGGCCTTGAATATACTTCGCAAAGCCGGTCCTTGATTTAACGGGTCTTCCGCGCCACTCGGTAGATCTTCAGAGAACCGTATCTGGGGGACTCGTCTCGGAAGGCCACGTCGAAATTCCGGTCGAAAAACGCCTCATCGGGTCGCATCGTCGGTTGGTCCGAGCGGGTCCAACTGTCGACGAAGAAATACGAAATCCCGTTTTCCGAAAGCAGCCGGCGCACTTTTCCCGCGTCCGATCCCTTGTAGACGGCCTCCACAATCTTAAGGCGTTCAAAGCCGGGCAATCCCGCGGGGACGACGTTTCCGAGGTACCCCAGGAACATTCGCCGCCCGGCCAGCAGAACAGGGTGTAACGGCGTGGGATTCGTGAGGAAAACGTCGTCCGTCCGCGTGTTTTGAGTGATCCACCGAGCGACCGGGTCGTTCGAAGGCGAAAAATCGCGAACGAAGTCATTCTTGAGAACGAGAAAGTCCGCGGCTCCGGTGAACGTCATCCCCAGGCCCAGCATGACCGCAAGCACTTTTCCGCTCCATGCTTGCCTCCAAACGGCGATCAAAGCCCATGCCGCGAACAAGTTGGCGAACACCAGCCAAATGTTGAAAAACTTGTGATTGACCGCCAACTGGGGAGCGAACTGGACGCAAAGCGCGAGCGCCAAGGGAGCCGAGGTAGCCAGCAGTACCGCCCGGTGTCGCCAGCCGAGCGCCAGAGCGGCGACGATCAAGAGGATCCATTTCCAGCCGATCTGAAATCCCAGATAGCTTGCGACATTCCACAAGGCAGGCCGCCAAACGATGTAGCCCCAGTGAAAGGCGGGATAGCCTTTGAACCCGGAACCGATGGTTTTGAGAACCCAAAGCTGAGGGGCGGCGACAACGCACGCGGTTACGAGCAGCCAAAACGTATGTTTGCGATGGGGAAAAAGCGCCCACAGCATCGACAGAACGGCGATTGCGGAAAGGAACACGGAACCATGCCAGAAAGGAAGCAGGCCGATCATGATCCCGCTGAACCATGGAGATCCGCGGGGAACAGGCCGATTCTCCATTCGGTCCCTCAGGAGGAAGCCGACGACCAACAAAAAAAGGCCGATCCCGCAGGCGAGGTGCCGTTGGTTCGTCCAGACATCGATCGTCCAGCCCCAATCGGCCTCGTAATAGGGAAACCCCGAGGTTATGAACTCCGTGCCGGCGAAGATCCGCCGGAGACCTTCGGACCAGCTGGGGGCTGATTGAAAGTATCGGACGAAAGCCAGGGAGCCTCTGAAAAGCGGGAGGGGGGCGGCGATCCACCCGGCCCAGCTTCCGGGGAAGAGTGTTTTTCCGAGCATCGCGATCTGTACCAGCGCCGCCCATAACGTGAGAATGCTGGGAAGGTTCAGGGCGCTCACCAAGGGGAACCCGTGCCATTCGAGATTCGCGCAGAAAAAATAGAATAGGTAATGGTACGTGAACGGCGCCCCTGCGAACTGCGGGTTTTGGGGTGGATAGTTGTGACCGAGCGAAAAGCCGCGGATTGTTCCCACGTGAAGGCCCAGATCCGTCCACATCAGGTTGGGCATGAGCGCCAAGGGGCCTTGCATACGCAGGCTACCCGCCAGAAGAGCCGTGACCAACACAAGCAGCGCCGCCGCAACGATCCAGTCCCGCCGGCCGTCCCGATCGGCATCGGACCCTTCATGGGGAGCGCCGTGTGATGCACGCGGCGTCAGAAACAGAAAGGTGAAAGCTAGCGCGTAGAAGACCGTGTTTGCATATGCGAGAGGATCCCGAGCCTCCCGAAAAAGGAGCGCCAACACAAACGTCAGGGAGCCGCAGCAAACGGGACCTAACAGACAGGCGGCCGATGTCAGATTGAGCGCATTCTCGAGCTTCAGAAATCGGCGGGCGAGTTTCCACCCCACGGCGACCACCACCACAAGATGCAGAAGACCGAAGAGCCAGCCCAATCCAGACCTCCCCCTAAATCAAACCACAGCTCCGCCGAGCATCGAAGAGCACGAAAAGGCGATCCTCCACGACGACATCCAGCGTCTTTCGTAGGTGCGAAATATCCGGATGGAAAGGGTCGGAATAGTCGTCGTGCTGGCCGGCCAGAATGTATCGGACGCCGAACTGTCTCATCAGGTCGCATCGCCGCGGTTGATCCTTTGTCTCGAAAATCTGGCGGACCAAAGCCGACCGGAAGGTCGTATTAAAGCCCGCGGACCAGGAAAAATACGGCCAACCACAAAGGGAAGCGCGCCCCGTCAACTGGACGGGCGTGTAAATGCCCCAGGAGGTGGCGAAGATTTCGTTCGGGGGAGTCTGCTCTTTGATGAAACGGCTTAACCCCTCGTTCTGCCAGTCCCGAATCTCGATGGACGGGTCATTGTAAATGGGGGGGAGATCCAAAAGGCCCGTAAGGCTGACGGCGAGCAAAGCCGCCGCCGCCGCAGGTTTACCGATCCGGCGAAACGCGGCGAGACGGACCAAGAGATAGGCGGCGCCCAGATTCACGAAAATCAACCAAATGTTGAAAAACTTGTGGTTGGTCCAGACATCCGGGCCGAAGCGCATCAGGTTCGCAAGGACGAACAAAGAAAATCCGGCGAGAACCACGTACCGGGGGATACGGGGAAGCCAAACCAGGATGAACGGGATCAGGAAGAACTTCAGGCCCAAGTTTTTGGACCAATACGTGAGGAACGAAGGGATTGTGACGTGGCCGGACAGGCCATAACCCAACAACCATGTCGGCCGGGCCTCCGGGCTCATGGGAGATAGGAATTGCAGCTGGGGAAGGGCCAGTAGCGAAGCTCCCGCCAGGAAAGCGATGGCCGCGCCTTTCTTCCGATACAAAGGAAGGAGGAGCCCGCTCACCAGAATGAACGATGTGAAACTCAAGCCGTGAAAGAAAGGAAGAAGCCCCAGAATCAACGCCAGGAACGAGACGGGGCGCAGGACGCTCGTCCGCTCCGGTGTTTCCCAAAGAAGGAGCTTGAGAAGAACCGCGAAAACGAACAAGCCCACGGCTATGCCGAACGCAAAATGCCGCTGATTCGTGAAAATCGTAAGCGTCCAGAGCAGGCCCGTCACCGTTCCGTCCCAGTTGTAATAGGGACCGCCGCTCAGGAACCCCACGCGCCCCAGCGTGGTGCGCCATAGGCCGTAAAGGCCGCCGCTTCCCATCGTCTCGAACCCGGTGAGAAGGGCATAGGAGCCCGAGGTCAGGCACAGAAAAAGTGTGATCGCGGCAACCCAGCGACCCCGCCGGTCCCCAAAGAGCGTCCGCGCCAGGAGCACGATCCCCACGAGCATCCCCGCAAATCCGAGTGTGCTCAGAAGATTCAACGCCCAGTCGATCGGAATCCCGAGCCGCTCCAGGATGCCGACGCCGAAATAGAAAAGAAAATGGTAACGGATCCGCTGGCCCCCGAAGAGGGGGGCGAGAGCGGGAAGATTCTCACCCAGGGAAAAGGACCGGATGAGCGGCAGATGAGACGCGAAATCGCTGTACACAAGGCCGTCGATCTTGAAGATGTGGTGCGCCAAATCGTATCGGAACGTCTTGAACATCAGGCTCGCTCCGAATCCGACACTGAAGAGCATGAGAAGCTGTTCCATCCCGCTCAGGCGGAGTGCCTCCCAAAGGCCCTGGCGCCTGCGGAGGAAGGTCAATGCCGTCAGGAGGCACAGAAGGACGACGACGATCTCGGTCCCCATCTGGACCGGCATTTCCGCGCCGAGAGAATAGGCTCCGAGCCCGGCCAGATACGTGAGCCAAAGGGAGAACATGAATCCCGTGATCGTTCCGAAGCACCAAAGGGCGGAACCTTGGAGTTTGAGGATGCGGTGGACCAGCACAATCCCCAGAAACCCCGACATCAAAATGAAACCGATACCTTGAACCGGCTGCACGCTCACCTCGGCCGAGTGGAGTTGAGCCAGGCGGCGGCGTTTCGTCGGGCGGAGGATCCGCTTTCCTCAAAAACCCGGTTCAAGATCGGGGAGAAATAGCGCCCCAACGACCAGTACGCGCGCACACGACAAATATCCCACGCGGCCACAAGGCTGTCGGCAAACGCGTGCACAGTGCTGGATGCGTTCACGGAAGCCTTCACGGGGATCCTCTTGATATCCAGGCGGTATTTCAGAAGGACGTACAGAATCTCGATATCCGATGCGAACCGGGACACCTTCATGAGGCGCGAAAGCTCACGCGCCACATCGCCCTGGAAGGCCTTGAAACCACATTGCGTATCCGCGATGCCCCCGATGAGCAGCGTCCTCACGGTAAGGGAGCAAACGGACGAAAGGATCCAGCGGAGCGCGGGAACGGTCGGGCCGTAAGAGGAAGAAGGAAGCGAGCGGTCCCCGATGACGGCCTGATACCCCCGCTCCTTGATGCAGTAGAGGGCCACGCCGATCGGTTCCACGCCGTACGGAAGGTCGGCATCCGTGAACAGGACGACCTGGCCGTAAGCATGGCGGAATCCCTCTCGCAGCGCGGCCCCCTTTCCCTGATTTGTGTTGAACGTGAAGAGGCGCACGTTGGGTGCCTTCGGAATCGCCTCCGCCGTTCCGTCCATGCTCCCGTCGTCCACCACGAGGATCTCCCCGTCCATCGCATACGCCTTAAAGAATTCCTGAAGTTTTTGAACGGTGCCGGCGATGAAGGACTGGGCGTTGAATGCCGGGATCACGACCGATACGAGCGGCACGGGCATGGAAAAAACATTGTAACAGCAAAGCCGCCGGGGCCCGATTAACTATTAAGAATTAATCCTCCCGACTTCGCCAAGGCTTCGTTGGGGCCGACTGGTCCGACTGGGGACACGTACCAATTAGGAAATTGCCAGCGAAACTGAACTCATAATCCGGTTAAATTTCGTGGGCCTGCGAAATTCGTACGTGTCCCCAATTACCCAGGCGTTCGCGGATGTGAATGCCGTGCCGGTTCAACTCACGGAGAAATTCATCCAAAGGCACGGCCAGTTCGATGGGCCTTGCCCCCGGGCGGATTTTTCCCCGCGCTTGCATGTGAGCGATGACGGCGGTCGGAAATCCCGTGGTTCGCTCCATGGCCGAGAATGACGTGCGCGTGTCGCCCCGATCGATCATCAGCGCCCGGTACCTTCGGGTTTCCCCTTTGACCTTAGCTGCGGCCTCCACGAGCAGGATCGCCAGATCCCGGTCCTTGGGAAAGTCGATCAAGGGCGCCAG
>JAZDIZ010000093.1:0-10622 GCA_043804515.1 Pseudomonadota bacterium
GGTGGCCGTTCACATCCTCTTGCTCGGCATCGCCGCCTTTGCGTTCCGGAGGGCCACGCTCCTCTCGTTTTTCATCCTGGGCTTCTATGTCTCGCTTCTCCCCGTTTCGCACATCGTGCCGTTCGGCGACGTTATGGCCGAGCGCTTTCTTTACGTTCCCAGCATGTTTTTCTGCCTAGCCGTCGCCTGGGCTATCGAAAAGCTCCCCGGGCTGGGCCGTTGGCGCACCCTTCGGTGGGTTCTCGCGGGATCGCTCGTCGTCGGTTATGGCGCAGGCTCATTCCGATACTCGCAGGCATTTGCGTCGGCTCCGTCTCTCTGGTCGGAAATGGTGGCGCGCGACCCGTCCCATCCAAAATTCCAACTGAACCTGGGCATAGCGCTCTTGGATAAAAGCGACTGGGCCGGCGCCGCCGCGCACCTCCGCGCGGCGCACGACTTGGACCCGAATGAAACGGCAAGCTATCTGCCCCTTGCGCAAGCGTACTCGCGGCTCGGAAGAATCGGCGAGGCCGGCGAGGTCTTGCGCGAGGCCGTCCGGCGCGGCCCGGATTACGCCGAGACGCATCGAAATTATGCGGTCTTTCAATACGATTTCGGGAATCCGTCGATCGCACAGAAACACATCCGGATCGCCCGCCGCTTGAACCCATCGGATCCCGATCTTGAAAAGCTCGAAGCAATGATCCTGGCTCGGCTCTCCAAGAGCCGAAAGCTACGGCAGAGATCCCCGCATTGAACCCGTCCCGAAGCGGGCAAGCGGACGCCGGCGCTTAAGCCGTCGCCAGCGACTTGATGTCGATCACGAAGCGATAGCGGACGTCGCTCTTGACGACCCGGTCGTAGGCCTCGTTCACTTTCTGGATCGGGACCAGCTCGATGTCGCACGTGATGTTGTGCTTTCCGCAAAAATCCAGCATTTCCTGGGTTTCCCGGATCCCCCCGATCAGGGACCCCGCCAGGCTCCGGCGGGCTATGACCAACGGGAAGGCACCGATGGACAACGGTTTTTCGGGCACGCCGACCACGACCATCGTGCCGTCGCGCTTCAGGAGGCCCAGGTACCGGTTCCAGTCCAGTTCGACCGAGACGGTATTGAGGAGAAGGTGAAATTGCCCCTTGAGGCTTTCGAACGTTTTCGGATCGGAACTCGCATAAAAATGATCGGCACCCATCCTCTTGGCATCCTCCTGTTTCTTGAGCGAATGGCTGAACACCGTGGTTTCGGCACCCAAAGCGTGGGAGATCTTCACGCCCATGTGCCCCAAGCCTCCCAGGCCGATGATCCCCACTCTCTTCCCGGGCCCGGCGCCCCAATGGCGGAGAGGCGAATACGTCGTGATGCCCGCGCACAGAAGAGGCGCGGCAGCGTCCAGGGGAAGATTGGCAGGCATCCGAAGAACGTAATTCTCGTCCACCACGATCTGCGTGGAATAGCCGCCGTACGTCGGTGTCTTGCCGTCCTTTTCGAGACCGTTGTAGGTCAGCGTCATACCGTGAAGGCAAAATTGCTCCAGGCCTTCATGGCAGTTTTCGCAATCCCGACAGGAGTCCACAAAACATCCCACGCCGACTTTGTCGCCAGCCTTGTACCGCGTGACTTTCGGGCCCACGCGGGAGACGACGCCGGCGATTTCGTGGCCGGGGACCATGGGAAAAATGGAACCTCCCCACTCGTCACGGGCTTGGTGAATATCCGAGTGGCAGATCCCGCAATACTGGATATCGATCAATACGTCGTGATCGCGGACGTCATGTCGTTGAAAAGAAAATGGGCCAAGCTT
Source organism: Pseudomonadota bacterium (assembly GCA_043804515.1). Classification (GTDB taxonomy): domain Bacteria; phylum Bdellovibrionota_G; class JALEGL01; order JALEGL01; family DATDPG01; genus JAZDIZ01. The sequence continues at coordinate 1,785 of JAZDIZ010000093.1, forward strand.
TGCCTTCGCCTGAGGAGTTGCATATCCGCGGACTTGAATCATATCAGTCTCCCTTCGATCATCGTTCTTCCGGCGCTCATCTCAACGCCGGCCGGATACCATACCAATGCCGCGCTCCGCAAGCCATCGTCTCGGGCCGCGAAAGATCGACCGCCGCTGCACGGCCAAGGGCGGAGATCCGATACTTCAGCCGGAAGTTGAGGTAATCTTCAGGAGCAATCGAACACTCGAAACCATCCTGGAGGCCGGGTATGAGGATAACCTGCTCTTCTGTTCTTATTGCAATCAGTCTTCTGATCAACGCGTGTTCCATGGTGCGAACTTCGCCTGTTTTGAGTCGATGGGAGGGCAAAAGGTTCGTCATCTGCTGCGAAAACAGGCCCGATCGATTGACGAACTGCGGTCGAGAAGCTTGGATCGAGACCATCAGAGAACACTGCCGCGCGGGGGCGAAAGCGGTTGCCGGGTCGAGCCAAACGAGACCGGCCATCCTTCACGTGGAGTCGACGGAACCCATGTACCCCGGAGACGGCGGATCGGTGGATGTCAGCACATTGGATTCGCAGAATCAGTGCGTGGAATACGAGTGCGCGGGCAACATAACGCCGTGAATTGAGCTTTACGCGCGGACCCGAGAGACCAATTACGGCAGAGCAGGAAGCTGTGGATACGTGCCGGCAGCCAGAATCCAACCGTATGTGTTCCAACCGTCGAAATTCTCCGGATACATGAACCATGTCTGGTCGTGACCTTCTCCTGCGGCACTCACCGAAGTTCCGATCCCGTCGCTCTGAGTCGTGTCCCAGTAGGAAAGCGTGACTTGAGACGGGGCCGCAGCATACGCGGCGAATCCGCCACAACGCTGTGCTGCCGGGTCGGTGCATGTAACGGACTCGATGTAGTTGCGCCCGTCGATCTGTCCCGTCCTCTCCCCCATGTACAACTGCCCCGCCGCATACGCGCGGGTCACCGTCGAGGGTGCACCCGACCAGGAAGCATCCAACGTACCGACAAAACCGCCCGCTCCTGACAACAATAAGTCGGGCGCCACTCCGGACACGTCGATCCCTCCTTTGGCGAAGGAATCGCTGATGTTTGCACTGTAGGTCTCCGCGACAAAGCCCCCGACCGTTTGCGTCCATTTTGTGGCCAGGTCCCCCGTTGCGGAGCACAGCGAGATTGTCGCGATAGCCGCATGACCGACAAAGCCGCCCACGGATACCGAAAGGTCCGTCGACGAAGAGCCCGTGCCCGATACTTGCCCCCGTGCCTGCGAGGACTTGATCCAACTGTTGGACTGGACCGACCCGGCGAATCCGCCCACGTCGATACGGCCCTGCACGGTTCCCTCCGCGTAGGAATGGTCCGCGCTGCTTCCCGCTTCCATCAGGCCGACAAGGCCGCCGATATACTGCCTCCCCGTTATCGCGGCCGTCGAATGGGAACCGGTGATCGAACTCGCGTTCATTTGACCGACTAAACCCCCAACGTAGCTATAACCGGAAACACTTCCATCCGTAGAAGAGGCCGATATCGTGCTGCCCCCCATCAGCCCCCCGACCAAACCGCCGACATAATTGGACGGGCTCGTGACTGTGCCGTTGACCTGAACGCCGGAGATTTTCGTCCCCGCGACCGCTCGCCCCGCCAAGCCCCCGCCGTATTGCCCGACGCGGGCCGTGATGTCTTTCAGCACAAGGTTCCGGACCGTGGCGCCGGCCAGGAAGCCGAAGAACCCGGAGTCCTCGTAGGAGGAGTCGATCGAAACGTTTGCAATGACGTGACCGCCTCCATCAAAGATCCCCGTAAATTGAGCCGTCTTCGAACTCAGCGGCGTCATCGGCGTCCCGGCCAGATCCAGGTCGCTGGTCACGAGAAAACTCCGGTCCGGGTGCAGTCCGACATTCAGGAGCTGCGCCGCCACGCAAATCCTGAACGGATCCTCCGCTGAGCCCAACCCTCCGCCGTACGGCAACGTCGTGGCGTCGCAGCTTACGGAGGAACCCAAGAATCGGAACAGGATCTCTTGGCTCGAAGTCCCGTTGTTGTAGGTGATGCGAATTTCGGAATTGAACGTTCCCGACTCCACCGGAGAGAACGTCACGACCATCGTGCACGATGCACTCTGCGCGAGAGGCTGATCGAGGGAACACGTTCCTTCGGTACCCGGAAACGCCCCGCCCTTGAACGAAAAGGGAGCCTGCAAGGCCGAGGAATCCACGGAGAGGATCTGCCCGCTTCCGCCTCCGGAATTTTCGACCGTGATCGCCTTTTCCTGAATCTGGCCCGAGACGATCGTTCCGAAATCCAGAGTCGAATCTCCCACGACGGCGAAATTGGCGAGCTTGGTCGCCTCAATGTCCTGAACGGCATTGCTGCAGGAAACAGCGGCCAAGGCCGCAAACCCAAGCAGAAGGCGTATTCGGCATCGCGGGAGCATACGCATGCTTGCATTCGCAACACCCGTGCCAGACCGATCTTTGAGAATTTGCCATTATATCAATGGCTTGGGTTTATTGTGGCGTAGTTTTCGGAGCCTAGTCTAGGAAAGTTTCGGCTCAGGCCTGCAAAAAAGTAAGAATTCGTAAGCTCCCGCTCCCCTCCCAAATGCCGACCCCGCGCAAGTCTTGCGAGGTTCCTCAATAAATCGTGAAAAGTTTTCATAGCTTACCCGCCGAACCGGAACTTAAGTTATTGAAATTATGGGCCTTCGGTGTGGCATCAATCCTGCTGCTCTCTTGAGTAGATGGTCTTGTGCCGCACACCGACTCCCTGCCAGGCACTCCGAAGGAGGGACCTATGACGTTCCGGAAACCTCTTTGGGCCTGTTTTACCATCCTGGTTTTCGCCCTTCTTGCGGGCGCCTGTTCCCAAGGCGTCGATGTGAGCAGCCAGGAAGTTTTCAAGGCGAACGCATCGATCACGCTCCAGAACGTTTCCAACTCGTCCGCCGAGTTCGCCGTTTCGGCGACGGAAATTGTGGTGGGTTGGACCGCCGTGGCGGGTGCGAGCTTCTATTCGGTCGAGCGGAGTCTCAGCGCCGGCGACGGCTTCGCCGAAATCTCCACGGTTGAGGCTCCCTCAACGTCCTACCGCGATACCGGCCTTACACCGAACACGGAGTATTTCTATCGCGTGCGGGCGGCAAAGTCGTCGGGGGACGAGGATCCCGTGTACACGCCGTATTCGAACGTCGTGGCCGCCGCGACCGGCGACCCGGAGAGCATCCCCGCGCCCGGCAACCCGTCCGGACTCGCGGCATCCCTCGTTAACAACGGGGACGGGACGTTCAAGATCAATCTTTCCTGGAAGTATACCGGCATTAACGTGGCCGGATTCGTGATCGAACGCTGCGAGGGCGGTGGATGCACCGATTTCAGAACGCTGATCACGATCGCGGACGCGGCGGCCAGAACCTATTCCGACACGCAGGTGTTCCTGGGTATCAATTACTGCTACAGGGTCAGAGCTTACAACGGCACACATTACTCAACGTATACGCGCATAGTCTGCGTCGTTGTGTCCGCCGGCGGCCCCTTCGTTGCGCCCATCAACTTGGAAGCCACACAGGTCGGCGTCGGCGAGATCGACCTGACATGGCAGAACCTCTCCACGCAGGCCACCAACTATGCCGTCGAACGCAGAGAGCCGGGGTGTCAGTCCCCGTGGGTGACGCTCACAACGGAGCTCCCCGGAAACGCGGAGTCGTTCCAAGACACCACGGCCGTACCGGAGCATCAATATATGTACCGTGTCCGCGCAATGAAAGACGTCGTGGGTTCGGACTATGCCTACACGCCGTTCATCGCTGCGCCGGCGGGGCCGTATTCAGCTCCTCAAATGTTTTGGATGGATACCGACGGCTTTTCGGTCAACGTCAACTGGTTGGATATTTCCTCGCAGGAGCAAGGCTTCGCGATCGAGAGATGCACGCTGGCCGTAAGCGACGGCGACTGCGCCGACTTCACGCGGATCGGAACGGCGGAGGCCGGCAGCTCGAGCTACAGTGACTCCAGCGTCGTCCACTGGAAGGCGTACAAGTACCGAATCGGCGTCCTGAACGCGGCCGACGGCGTCGAGAATTACACGTGGGCTTCTTCCATCGTGGTCGTAGATCTCCGCGCCCCCGAACCGATGATCCCTACGGCGATTTCCTCCACCGAGATCGACGTGGCCTGGACAGATATCTCGGCGGACGAAAGCTACTTTCGAGTTTGGCGTTGCGAAGCGGAGCCGGGAAGCTACAGTTGCTCCAATATCGCAGTGTTCAAGTTTGTCGACGCCGGCTCACCCGGGTTTCAAGACACGGGATTGGATCCGGGCAGGACGTATTGCTACGTAGCGGAAGCGTACATCAGCGAAACGCTCCACGGCTATTTCACGTACGTGCACTGCGCCACGACGCTAAGTCAGTGAGGCGAAATCCGGGGCGGATCTTGTAAAACCGAGGAATCAATTCGTCCGGGGCTTGGAGCAAACCACACATGTGGATTTCTTTGAGAGAGCCAGCTCCCGAAACTCCATCTTCAGCGCGTCATAGATCAGGAGGCGGCCGATCAAGGGTTCGCCAAGACCCAGAAGCAGCTTTACGGTTTCCGTGGCCTGAATCGTTCCGATCACGCCGGGGAGAACTCCGAAGATTCCGGCTTGCGCTCCGCCCGGAATGGATTCCGTTTCCGGCGGAACCGGATAGAGACAGCGATAACAGGGACCCCGCTTCGCATCGAAGACCGAAACCTGCCCCTCGAAACGCAGAACCGCTCCATAGACGCTCGGCTTTCCTAAACGGACGGCGGTGTCGTGCAAGACATACCGAGCGGGATAGTTGTCCGTGCCGTCCACGATCACATCGTAATTCCGTAAAAGTTCTTCGGCGTTCGCCTGAGTGAGCTTCACGTCGTGCAATTCCAAGCGGACACCGGGATTCAACGTGCCGAGGCGTTCCTTCACGGCTTCCGTTTTCGGGTGTCCGATATCCGGTGTCCGGTACAAGATCTGGCGGTGGAGATTGGACTCATCCACACGGTCGAACTCCACGATCCCGAGCCGCCCGATACCGGCGGCGGCGAGATAAAGCGCCACGGGAGAGCCGAGCCCTCCCGCGCCGACCAGAAGCGCCGAGGAATTCCGAAGCTTTTCCTGCGCCTTGGGGCCGAAGCCGTCCAGGATCAAGTGGCGGTCGTATCTGCGCGTTTCCTCCGGGGTCAGAGCCATTTTTTTCCCAAAACGGTCTCCAGGTCCCCGGGCGTGTTCATATTTTTCAAGATCCGTTCGTCATTCACAAAAACGCGGGCTACTTGGTCCTGATCGATGGTGCGGAGTTGACGGTCGAGGCGGGCTTCCGGCGAATCCACCGGGATGTGGAGCAGAGCCAGAAGGAACGTGCGCGCCAACAGAACCGGATGCCCACCCCTCCCTTTGAACACGGGAAGACACGCCTGAACCGGCCCGGAAAAGGAATTTACCAGCTTTTCCCAGACGTCCTTATCCGCCGCCGGAACATCCACGGGCAAAATGAACGCCCCGCGATCCTTTCTTGCCAGGACAATTTCCGCCCCGGAAGTGATGGACGAAAACGGGCCGTATTGCGGCAACGTGTTGACCACAACGGAACGGAACAAACCGTCCCTCTCGGTCCAGATCCCGGGGGCCGCGGACAGCCAGGAAAGAGCCTGAACATAAGGTTGCATGTCGTAGCCAAGAACCACAACGACGCGCTTTCCTCCCGCGTCACGGAACCGGTCCAACTGCCGCTCCAGAAAAGGTTTTCCTTTGGCGTCGATCAGCCCCTTGGGTTGCCCCATACGCGACGATTTTCCGCCGCAAAGAAGAATCAGGGGAAAATCTTGGACGCTATTTCCCATCGTGGATGGATAAAATCTCCGCAGCGAGGCTGACGGCGATCTCCTGCGGGGATTTTCCTTTCACCGATGCCAGGCCGAGAGGGCAATGGACCCGTTCCAGATCTTTTTTCGGAACCCCGTCCGCCGCAAGGTCGCCTTTCATTTTTTCCCATTTCGCCCGGCTTCCGATCATGCCGACATATCGGGCCGGCTTCCGGAGCACCTCCTTGAGGATTTTTTGATCCAGCTCGGCTTCGTGCGTGAGGATCGCGACATACGTCCATTGACCATCCCAGCGGGCGGCGTTCACGAAAGCGGCCCACGCCTTGTGGTGCCGGATCACTCCGGGGGGAAACCGATCGGCACAGATCCATTCCGCCCGCTCGTCGATCACGTGAACGGCGAACGGCGTGTCGGTCAGGACACGGCAGACCGCCTGCCCCACATGCCCGCCCCCGAACACGTAAAGTCCGGGCCGTCTGTGGAACACTTCCATGAGAAAGCTCATCTGCCCCCCGCACGGCATCTTGAGGTCCTTGCCGAGATCGCAATCCGCCGTCCGCGTGGCGCCGTCGGTCAGGCACTTTTGCGCCTCGGCGATGACCCAATGTTCGACCGCTCCGCCACCGATCGTTCCGAAGATCGTCCCGTCAGCCAGAACGATCATTTTGGCTCCCACTTCGCGCGGCGCCGAGCCTCTCGACCCGGTCACGGTCACCAGAACCATGGGGCTTTCCTTGGCTTGGAGCTCCGAAAGTTTTTCAACCCAATTCCACATCGTGCGTCCCTCCGGTCCATTCACTCTTTCCGTCGCGATAAACCTCTTTTTTCCAGATCGGCGCCCGCCGTTTCAATTCGTTCACGGCGTATGAGCAAGCCTCAAAAGCCTCCTTCCGATGCGGCGACGAGAAAACCACGACGACCGAAACCTCCCCGGGCTCTATGACTCCGACGCGGTGGACGATCCGGCCGATCTTCGCGCCGAATTTCTTCGCGGTCTCGGCGGCGATCTCGTCCAGGACTTTTTCGGCCATGGAAACATACGCTTCGTACTCGAGGCGCACCACCTCCCCCCGGCGGCCCCCATTGCGCACGGTTCCCACGAAGATCGCGTGGCCGCCGCAAGAAGGTTCGCGGATCGCTTCTTTCAGGCGGTCGAGATCAATGGGGCGATCCGTGATCTCGCACGGCTTCATCGACATCAGCCTCCCGACGGCGGCAGGAGCAGAGCTACCTCGTCCCCGTCCTTGAGCTTCGCATCAAGTCCTGAGATTTTTTGGTTCACGGCGACGGCAATCTGCGCTTTGAGCCCCGCAAGAGAAGGAACCTCCGAAAGGATACGGCGAAGAAGGTCTCCGGCGGAGCTTCCGGCCGGCGCGTCCATCGTCTCTTCGGATTTTCCCCGGGCCTCGCGGCACTGGGCGAAATACAGCACATTTATTCTCATCGGCCGGCCCCTATCGCGGAAGCGCAAACACCTCAACTTGCGCTCCCCGGGGTATTTTCGAATCCCCTTCCGGGATCAGGATCAGGATGTCCGCTTCCTTGAGGGACGAGAGAAGATGGGAGGCTTGCCGCCCCAAAGGCTCGGCCAGACACTCCCCCGAGGTGGAGGAAATGACTCGGCCTTTCAACAACTGAGCCCTCTCGGGAGTTTGCTTCACGTCCGCGGCCAAATGAAGCTTCACGCGGTGCAGGTCCGGCTCCACCGCACCCATCATCGTGAGAAGCATCGGCCGGACGTACAGAAAGAAACAGACGAACGTCGAGAAAGGATTTCCGGGAAGCCCCAGGACCACCTTGTCGTCTTTGAAACCGGCATAAAGCGGTTTTCCAGGCTTTTGCCGCACGCCCCAGAAAATCTCCTGCACGCCTAAAGCGCGCATGGCCTCCCGCGTGTAGTCCGAGTCCCCGATCGAAACGCCCCCGCTGATGAGGACCACGTCCGATTCCTCGAGGGCCGCGTGGGTCTCCTTGCGCAGCAGCGCGGGATCGTCCCCCATGAGTTTGATCCTGCGGACTTCGCATGCGATCTGGCGCAGGCCCGCCTGCAGAAGAATCGAATTCGCGTCCAGGATTTTCCCCGGCTCCAGCTTCTTCGGGTCGGACACGAGTTCCCGGCCTGTAACGATAATCGAGACCCGGGCCTTTCTCGCCACCAAGGGCGCCTTCACGCCGATCGATGCCAGAAGCCCGGAGACACCCACGGTCACCGTCGTCCCCCTCTTCACGACCTCATCCCCTTCCTGGATGTCCTCGGCTTTACGCCGAACGAAGCAACCGATCGGCACGGGTTCGAGGATTTCGATAACCCCCTCCCGTTCACGGGTTTCTTCTTTCGGGATGACGGCATCGGCGCCCTCGGGAATCGGAGCGCCCGTCATGATTTTGAGCGCGGTGCGGCCGTCCCGAAGCGCCGGAGCCTTCTCGCCGACGGCTGCTGTCCCGACCACTTTCAATTTGACCGGAGATTCCTTGGTGGCGGGCTTGGTCGTTTCGGACCGGATCGCGAATCCGTCCATCGCGGAATTGTCGAAACGGGGGACACAGATGGACGAGAATTCCGATTCCGACACGATCCGGCCGATGGCCTCCGGCAGCATCACGCTCTCCGCGGGCCACGCCTCGCGCCTGGACCGGACCTGCTCGAAAAGAAGACGTCGTGCTTCCTCAATGCCGATCATAGAAACCTCCAGATGATTCCTCCAGCGACCCAAAGAACGAGAAGCGCGGTTATTCGTCTCAAAACCGCTCCCGAAAGGCGCCCAACGCTCAACCGCGCACCTATCTGTCCCCCCAAAAGAACGGCGGCGCACAACGGCAGCATCAGCGACATGTCGTACGAAAAGTTCATCTTGTGGAATTGGCCCGCCAAGCCGCTCAGGGAGTTCGCGAAGATGAAAAAGCTGGCCATCGCCGCGATCTGGCGCGGGGTTCCCCACTTCAGGAGATAAAGAAGCGGCGCCAGGAAAATCCCGCCTCCGATCCCAACGAG
>JAZDIZ010000094.1:0-3503 GCA_043804515.1 Pseudomonadota bacterium
GAACGGGGAAAACTGGCTTTTGACCAAGGGCAATACGCAAAGAGCGTCGTGCACTTCCAGAAAGCTCTCCAACTGGATCCGTCCAACTCGGCCACGCTGAAATACTTGGCGGGAGCCCAGTTTCGATCGAAGGACTACCAAGCGGCGGCCGGAACGTATGGAAGGGCGGTTCAGGCCGATCCGGACGATCTTTCCACGCGCCAGTACCACGGGATGGCGCTGTTCGAGAGCGGCCAGCTCAACCCCGCGGAAACTGCATTCCGCGACGTGCAGAAGAGAGGCACGGAAACCGCCTTGTCGTACTATTATTTGGCCCGCGTCGCGCAGGCCCGCGGAAAAACCGCCGACGCCATCGTGATGTGCGAAAAGGCGCTTCAGATCGATCCCAAGTACGAGACCGCGCAGGCGCTGCTCGGAAGTCTGAAGGCCGGCAAAGCCCAGCCCGCGCCTCATTAGAGAGGATTACTCGTCAGCTCTTAGGTCTCAGAATCAGGCTGTAGCCCAGAATCTTGTACGCCAGCTTTGCCGCCGTATATTCGGCGTAGTGAGCCGGCCCCGGGCATAACTCGACGATATCGGCCCCCACGATCGCGAACCTTTCGGCCAGCGTCTTCGCTAGGTCGAGTATCTCCCACCAGGAGAGCCCTCCGGGCTCTGGAGTGCCCGTGGACGGGATAACGGACGGATCCAGGCCATCCACGTCCACCGTGAGATAAACATGCGGCGTGCGCACGGCCGCCGCAACCTCCTGGATCCATCCGGGGTTTTTGCGCATCTCATGGGCATAGAAGAGGCGCACCCCTCCGTGCGAGCGGCTCAGTTCGTACTCCGCAAGGTCGATGCTCCGGATCCCCACCGAGACGATCGGGACACGCCCCAAAAGGCGCCTCATGGCGCAGGCGTGGCTGTATGGATTGCCCTCGTACTCGTCCCTCAGGTCCGCATGAGCGTCGATCTGGACCACGGTAAGGGAGTCCTTGTAGCGCTCCAAAAAGGGGGTGACGGCCCCGACGGTGAGCGTGTGTTCCCCGCCCAGAGCCAGAACGAATTTTTCCTTCGCCAGCCAGTAGTCCACGCGGTTGCCGATCCTCTCCAGCGCCTTTTCCGTGGGATGCTCGTTCAAGTCCGGGCCGGCGAGCTCCCAATCCGTGTAAATGCCCAGTTCGCAAGGCTCGCACGCCAATTCGCGATCGAAGAACTCCACCTGGTGGCTGGCGTCCACGATCGCTTCCGGCCCCAGGGCCGTGCCTTTCAGGTAGGACGTCGTCTTCTCGAGGGGGATGGGAAGGATCACCGCCCGAGCCCGCAAAGGATCGGTGAGCTCCGGTTTCGGTCCCAGGAACTGAAGCTTCTTTGACATAGCCGCCGGAGTATACGAAAAGTAAATCCGACTTGCACTTTGTCCTTTTCTCTTTGACCCCACATTCACTATACTGCGCGGCCCAGAGGAGCGTTGATGGAGAATTTTAGCGTTGAAGACGCGTCGAACCTGTACGGCATCGACGCGTGGGGAGCCGGGTACTTCGATGTGAACGAGGCCGGGAACCTCGAGATCCTGCCGAAGCGGACCAACGGCGGCCGCACCGAAATCCTGAAGATCCTGGAGGAACTCAAGAAGAGCCGGATCGCAACGCCTCTGCTCCTGCGTTTTCCCCAGATTCTGGAGACTCAGGTGAACGCCCTCTGCACGGCGTTCCACCGCGCGATCGACGAGTTCAAGTACCAGCAGGGATATTTCCCCGTATTTCCGATCAAGGTGAACCAACGTCAGGTCGTCGTGGAAGGCCTCCTGGCCGCGGGATTCAAGCACAACCTGGGGATGGAAGTGGGAAGCAAGCCCGAGCTGATGGGGGCGCTGGCCCAGCAGCTTCCGCCGGACGCCCTCACGATCTGCAACGGGTTCAAAGACAAGGATTACTTCGCCACGGCTTCCCTGGGCGTCCGCATGGGGAAGAAAGTCATCGTGGTCATCGAAAAGCCGTTCGAGTTGGACTCTCTGCTCGCCCTTCAACAGGCCGGGGAGGCGCTTCCTTGGATCGGTTTTCGGATCAAGCTGCGTGCCAAGGGATCCGGCCTTTGGGAAAAATCGGGGGGAAGCGAGAGCAAGTTCGGCCTCAACACGATGCAGTTGCTCCAGGGGATCGAGGCTCTTCGCGAGAAAAAGCTTCTGGACCAGCTCAAGATGTTTCACTTTCATATCGGATCCCAGATCACCGAAATCCGGAGGCTGAAGGACGCCATCAAGGAAGCCGCCCGGATCTACGCGAAGGCCCGCAAGATGGGCGCAGCCGTGGAATATCTCAACGTGGGGGGAGGCCTCGGCATCGACTACGACGGGAGCAAGACCTCCTCGGACGCATCGGTGAATTACACGATCGAGGAATACGCGAACGACGTGGTCTACAACATAGCGGAGGTCTGCGAAAACGAGCACGTCCCGCACCCGAAGATCGTCACGGAGAGCGGCCGGGCCATGGTGGCTTACCACTCCGTTCTGGTGGCGGATGTACGCGGCGCTTTGACCGACGTGCCTCCGAAGATCCGAGCCAACGGGGGCGAGGAACCCCGCGTGATCGAGGACTTAAGCTACGTGCACAAGAACGTCACGGTAAAGAACTACCGGGAGTTCTACCACGACGCCGTGGACCGGCGGGACGAGATGTATTCCCTGTTCAATCTGGGGCTTCTCGATCTGGAGGACCGCGCGAAGGGGGAATGGCTCTACTGGGATATCGCCCGCAAAGCGGTCAAGTTCTCCAAGACCGCCAAGTTCATGGCGGACGAGTTCGCGGACGTGGAAAACAAGCTGTTCGAGAAGTACATCTGCAATTTCTCCGTTTTCCAATCCATACCCGACCATTGGGCCCTGGATCAGCTCTTCCCGGTCGTTCCCATCCATCGGTTGAACGAGCGCCCCACGAAGCGGGCCACGTTCGTCGACATCACCTGCGATTCGGACGGCGAGGTGGAGAAGTTCGTGGATCTCAAGGACATCAAGCACGCGCTGGAGGTGCACGAGCTGAAACCCGATGAGCCGTACTACGTGGCCTTCTTCCTGATCGGGGCTTATCAGGACACGATGGGGGATCTTCACAACCTCTTCGGCGGCGTCAACGAGGCGGAAGTTCTGGTCGACGACACGGGGAGAATCGTGATCCAGGACGCCAAGAAGGGGGACACGGTCCGTAAGACGCTGGAAGCCTTCGGCTACGAATCGACCAAACTGATCCGGACGATCAAAGGCGCGCTCCAGGAAAAGGTGGCCCAGTCGGCCTTGGACGAGAGAGAAGCCGCCAAGCTCGTCGAGGAATACAAGAGCCGCTTCGAAGCGTACCCGTACCTCACATAGCCCCGATCATTCACGGCCCGTTTGAAGCGCTCTGGCTTCGATGGAAAGTCGGCCGGTCCAAAAAAGACGCGGTCGGCTCAGTTTACGCACTTCGCCGCCGCTCGGTGCTCACCGGTCGCTGTTTTAGATGCATCGATGCGACCGGCCTCCCTGC
>JAZDIZ010000095.1:0-2296 GCA_043804515.1 Pseudomonadota bacterium
GTGGCGGGGATCAAACTCCGGAACGTGCATACGAGCAGCACGATTACCGACACCGCCCACCCGAGGACCCTCCCGGGCATGGCGTACCCCAAACCGATGATTTCCTTCGCGCTCACGCCGGAGACCAAAAAGGACGAAGACAAAATGAAGGAGTCTCTCGACCGCCTGGTCGAGGAGGACCCGACGCTCTCCTATTCGCACGACGAGACGTCTCACAAGATCGTCCTGCACGGCCTGGGACACGGCCACCTGGACATCGCCACGGAACGGTTGAACCGGAAATACAAAGTGAGCGTGAAGACGGACCTGCCGCCCATCCCCTACAAGGAGACGCTCGCCGGCAAAAAATTGTACATCGAAGGGAAACACAAGAAGCAAACAGGGGGAGCGGGACAATTCGGCGTCTGCTTCATAGACGTGGAGCCCCTGCCTCGCGGAACCGGATTCGAATTCGTGGACGCGATCAAGGGAGGCGCGATCCCCCGGCAGTTCATTCCATCCGTCGAAAAAGGCGTCGTGGAGCGGGCCAAGCACGGGCTTCTGGCCGGCTACCCCGTGATCGATTTCCGCGTGAAGGTGGTGGACGGAAAGTATCACCCGGTGGACTCGAAGGACATCGCGTTCCAGCAGGCCGGCTGGAAAGGATTCCGCGCCGGCATGGAACAAGCGGGGTTGAAGCTGCTCGAGCCGCACTACAAATTGGAGATCATCGTTCCGCAGGAGTACGCGGGCGCGATCATGGGGGACATCTCCACAAGGCGGGGCCGCGTGGACGGGATGGATACCCGGGAGGACATGAGCGTGATCCGCGCGATTTGCCCTCTGGTGGAGATTCAGAGGTATGTGGCGGACCTGCACTCCATGACGGCGGGGCAGGGGACGTTCACGCTGACGTTCGATTCCTACCGGGAAGTCCCGGGCCATTTGATCGAGAAGATCAAGGCGGCCAGCCCGTACCGCAAAGAGACGGAAGCCGTCGAAGAGTAGACGAGGAGTCACCAACCCACCCACGAGAGGGGGACGCATGAAGAATTACAGGATTGCTTGGCTTCCGGGCGACGGTATCGGCAGGGAAGTGATGGAGGCCGCGAGAACCGTCCTGGATGCGGCAAAGTTCCCGGCCGAATACGTTCCCGGCGACATCGGCTGGGATTTCTGGTGCAAGGAAGGTGACGCGTTTCCCCAAAGAACGATCGATCTCCTCAACCACGTTGACGCCGCGATGTTCGGCGCGATCACGTCGAAACCCGCCAAAGCGGCGCACGCGGAACTCGCTCCGGCCTTGCGGGACAAGAAATTGGCCTATCGATCGCCGATCGTTCGGATGCGCCAGATGTTCGATCTCTATATCTGCCTGCGTCCCATCAAAGCTTTTCCCGGCAATCCCCTGAACTTCCGGGAGGGGATCGACCTCGTCGTCTTTCGTGAAAACACCGAGGATCTCTATTCCGGCGTTGAATTCTCTCCGGTGCCGGCGGAGTTGAGCGGGACGCTCGGGCGTCTTTCGAAGAATTTTGCTCCGTTCGCGAATCTGAAAGGCGAGGAGTACGCCGTGTCGTGCAAGATCAACACGCGCGCAGGCTCGGAGCGGATCGTGATCGCCGCGTTCGAATTCGCCCGAAAGTTCAAGCGGAAGAAAGTCACGGTCGTTCACAAAGCGAACGTGGTGCGGGCGACCGACGGCCTCTTCCTGGAAGTGGCGAAAGACGTGGCCAAGGGCTATCCCGAGATCGAGATGGACGACGCCAACATCGACGCGATGACGATGTGGCTTTTGAAGAACCCGTTCAACTACGACGTCCTGGTTGCGCCGAATCTCTATGGCGACATTGTTTCCGATCTCTGCGCGCAGATGGTGGGGGGGCTCGGTTTCGGCTGCTCGGGGAACATCGGTTCGAAGCTCGCGGTGTTCGAGCCGACGCATGGTTCGGCGCCGAAGCACGCGGGGAAGTACAAGGCCAATCCGCTGGCTACGATCCTGGCGGCTAAAATGATGCTGGATTGGCTCAAGGAGACCGAGAAGGCCGGCACCATCGAGCGGGCGGTGGCCAAAGTGGTGAAGGACGGAAAAGTCCGGACGTACGACATGGGAGGAACGAGCACGACATTGGAGATGGCCGAGGCCGTCGCGGCCGCGCTCTGAGACCGTGAAGGGAGGCGCCGTGCAAAAGATCATCCTTCACGAGGTGGGCCTGCGCGACGGCCTGCAGATGGAGAAAACGGTCGTTCCCACGGAGCGGAAGCTGGAGTGGATCCGTAGCGCGGCCGATTCCGGCTTGGATATCGTCCAAGTGGG
>JAZDIZ010000096.1:0-5608 GCA_043804515.1 Pseudomonadota bacterium
CTCCGGCAAGCCCGGGCCCGTCCCCCACGAAAAACCCGCGTTTCTTGAACCCCAGCGTGATCGTGACGGTGGCTTGAACCGCCGTTCCCAGGACCGCACCGGTGTCCGTGTGAAGGCCCGAGGGGAGATCCACGGAATAAACCGGCCGGCGCAAGGAATTGATCCGGTTCACCACATCGGAATGAGGCGATTTCAGCGGTCTTTCGAGGCCGGTTCCGAAAAGCGCGTCCACGACGAAATCCCAACCCCCGGCCGGCGTGGAAAGCTCCTTCACGTTCCTCGGGTTTCGGATCGTTCGCGCCTCCAGCCCCATCTTTCGGAGAATCCTCCAGTTCCGCGACGCATCCTCCGATTTGGGCTCCCTGGCCCCCACCAGGAACAAATCCACGGCAGCTCCCGCCAATTTGAGGTACCGCGCCACCACGAAGCCGTCCCCGCCGTTATTGCCGGGGCCGCAGAATACGGCGGTTTTCAGGCCCGTAAGGCTTCCTTCGCGGCGCCGGATCTCCGCGAAGACACTCCTCCCGGCGCTTTCCATGAGAACGGCCCCGGGAATGCCGACCGATTGGATGGCGTGGCCGTCCACGCGGCGCATTTCAGAGGCTGACAGCACTCTCAACATGCTTACTTCGCGAGCTGGGCGCTCTCGATCAACGATTTCATCCGGCGAACCGCTTCGGAAAAGCCCACAGAGAGCGCGTACGCGACGATCGAGTGGCCGATCTGGAAGGAGTGGATGTTGGAAAGTTGAGCGATCGGGACGACGTTCTGGTAGTTGAGGCCGTGTCCGGCGTGAACTTGAAGCTTCAGTTTCTGTCCGAATTGAATCGCTTCGCCGATTCGTCCCAATTCCCGTTCGGCTTCCCCGGGCCTCGGAGCGTTCGCGTAGCGTCCGGTGTGGATCTCCACGGCCTGCGCCCCCATCCTGTGGGCCAGCTTGATGGCGTCCACTTCGGGGTCCAAAAACAAGGAGACCGTGATACCCGCCTCCCGAAGCAGCGCCACCGATTTCGCGAACGATTCCGTCTGCTGCGCCAGATCCAATCCCCCTTCCGTCGTGAGCTCCTCCCTTCTCTCGGGCACAAGCGTCACGACTTCAGGCTTGAACTCCAGCGCCAACCGGACCATCTCCGCTGTTCCCGCCATCTCCAGATTCAACGGGATCCTGACCGCTTCCCGAAGAAGCCGGACGTCCCGATCCTGGATGTGTCTTCGGTCCTCTCTTAGGTGACACGTGATGTTGTCAGCTCCGGCCGCTTCCGCTTCCAGGGCGTAGGCCAGAGGTTCCGGATACCTTCCCTTCCGGACTTGGCGCAACGTCGCCACGTGATCGATATTGACTCCCAGTTTGATCATTTAAGATGCTCCTATCTCGTGCTGGATGGCCGAGGCAATCTCGTCCGCCAACTCCTTCACGAGCCTGTGGTCCGATCCCTCCACCATGACGCGCACCTTCGGTTCCGTACCCGAATATCTCACCAAGACCCGCCCTTCCGCCGCCAGTTTCCGCTCCGCGCTGCGGATGAGATCCCGGACCTTGGGAAGCTCCTCGAGCGCTTTTTTCTCGCGCACCCGGACGTTCCTAAGCTCCTGCGGAAACTTTTCGAGGAGGGAAGCAAAAGCGGAGAGCGGCTTTTGGTGGCGGATCACCTCCGCCAGGACCAGCAAGGCGGAGAGAATCCCGTCGCCCGTCGTGCCGCGCCGAAGATTAACCATGTGCCCGGATTGTTCGCCGCCCAGGAAGCTGCCCACTTCCCGCATCTTCTCGACGACGTAGCGATCCCCCACAGGTGCCCTGTGGAACGGAATCTTTTTCCCGGCGAAGAATTTCTCCAGGCCGAAGTTGCTCATGACGGTCCCCACGACGCCGTTTCCCAATTCCCCGCGGTCCCTCATGGGGGGGCCGAGGAGGGCCATGATTTCGTCGCCGTCGAAGGTACGCCCCTTTTCATCGCAGAAAACCACCCGGTCTCCGTCCCCATCGAACGCAATGCCGAAATGGGAATGTGTTTTCCGAACTTGCTCCGCCAAGGCCTCCGGGTGAACGGCCCCGCACGCGTCGTTTATGTTTTGGCCGTCGGGGCTTACGCCCATCATATGAATTTCGGCCCCCAGTTCCGAAAACACGGCCGGGGCGACCCGATACGTAGCGCCGTGGGCGCAATCCGCAACCAGCTTGATCCCCTCCAACGTGAGGTCTTTTGCGAAATTGCTCTTCAAGAAATAAATGTATCTCCCGCGGCCGTCGTCCAGGCGGTGGGCCTTCCCAACGGCGCTGGCTTCGGGCCGTTGGCGGTTGAGATCTTCCGTGGACCGGACCAGGTTCTCGATGGCTTCTTCCATGGCGTCCGGCAACTTGAACCCGTCGGGCCCGAAGAACTTGATGCCGTTGTCATTGTACGGGTTGTGGGAAGCGCTGATCACCACCCCGGCGTCCGCGCGCATCTCGCTTGTTAAAAACGCGACCCCGGGCGTCGGGAACGGACCGACGAGATACACGTCCACTCCCATCGAACAGAGGCCGGAAGCGAGGGCCGTCTCGAACATGTACCCCGAAAGCCGCGTGTCCTTCCCGATGAGAACGCTGTGGCGGCGGTGGGCGGAGCGGCGGAACACACAGGCGGCGGCGCGTCCGACCCGCAGAATCGTGTCCACGGACATCGGTTCGATGTTGGCGGTCCCGCGGATTCCGTCGGTACCGAAAAGTCTTATTCCTTTGGCGAGCACGGTGCGGTTTGGGTTAATCCTTCAAGACAGTGACGCGGACATTATCAGGTATCATCGTGATCTCAACGCCGGGCTTCACAGGGGGAACGGGGCGGATCAGGAAAGTGGTTTTGGGCTTTTTGTCCAGGTTGAGAGCCTTCCCGTCGATTAATACGTCCAGCTTCTCGCCCAGAAGGGATGTGACTTTTCCCGCCGGACCTTTGAGATGTAGGGCTACGGTTTTTGGCTCCACCTGTACGGCTTGCGTAACGCCCACCACTCGGACGGGTACCTCCTCGATGATCTTCGAAACCTCCTTTTCCCGGATCTTGACGTGCACGGAGACCACCTTGGTCTCCAAATTCCACTGGGGACGGAAGTCGCGGATTTCGTATACTCCGTCAAAGGCCTCGTGCCGGTCGTTCAGGCTGATCGGCTCCGTCCGCAAGCTTCCGAGCCCTTCGAGCTCGGAACGGGGGGCACGGACCTTCACGAAGGACGGCGCGATATCGTCCCCCGCCAGCTCGAACCCTTCATCCAGGGTTCCGACGAAGCGGGGCTCTATGCGTACCAGGCGCTCCTCCGCTTGATCCAGGGTGATGCGGATCACCTGCGGAACGATCCGGGTGACTCGGGTTCCCCGTGGGATGGAAAAATCCTCGGCATACAACGTAAACGCGTTCACTCCCTGTCGGGCGTCGGCCAGGTCAATGGTGAACGGCTTGGAGAACCGTTCATCGACTCGCTTCAGGATGCCTCTCGACCCGGAGATTCGAAGGCGGATCTCCTGATCGAAGTCTCCCGCCACCACCATATTTTGAGGGATATTCTTGAGGTTCAGCTTCACGCTTGCGGCCATCTCGGTGTACTGCTCGCCGTGCACGAGCCACCAAACCAGCGCCGCCAGAATCAGCGAAAGGACCTTGAGGAGGGGGTTTCGCGTGAAAAACGCGATCAGCAGGTCCTTCATGTGCGCTCCCCGCCGAAGTCGGCCACGAAACGCCAGAACCGGCGCACCGGAGAGGAAAGCGGGTTGAAGCACTCCAAAAGCATTTTCCTAAGGCCCGGAGCATCCAGTCCCCGCGTCACGCGTCCTTCCGAGACCAGAGAAACCCATCCCTTCTCCTCGGAGATTACGATCACGACGGCATCCGTTTCCTCGGTCAAGCCGATCGCCGCTCGATGCCTGGTCCCGTATTCCGTTCCCACCTGAGGGTTCAACGTGAGAGGAAGAAAGCAGCCTGCGGCGGTGACCCTCCCCTTCTGGATCAAAACCGCGCCGTCATGGATCGGAGACGCCGGAAGGAAAATACTCGTCATGATTTCCTTTGTCGGGATCCCGTCCAGTTTTACTCCGATCTCCACGTAATCACTCACGTCGGCGTTCCGCTCCAGGACGATGAGCGCTCCGATCTTCTTGTTGGCCAGGGAAACCGCCGTGCGGACCAGTTCCTCCACCAATTCGGATTCCTGCGAAAAGCCGAAGCCTGCAAACAACTGCGTGCGACCCACTTGGGTCAACACGCGGCGGATGTCGTTCTGGAACACCACGACGATCACAAGGAGCAGGCTTCCGAAGAAGTTGGAGAGGATCCAGGAAAGTGTGTTGAGTTGGAGGGCTTGGGAGACGCGGTAGATCGCCACAGCCATCGCCAAGCCGACCAGCATGTACACGGCGCGCGTGCCGCGGATCAATCGGAGGATCCAGTAGATGAGGCACGCGACGACCAGAATGTCGAGCACGTCCATCGCCTTGAAATCGACCTTATCGACCCAATCTAACAATGCGCCTCCTCTCGGGACGCCGCATCCGGCGGACGTCCTTCAGCTCACTACCGGTTCCGGCCGGCCGATCGGTCCTTTCACCGATTCTTTCGATTCCGCCGTGTCGCCTTCCGGGGCCGGTCGTCGGGCCGGCTTCGCCTTTTGGATCGGCCTTCCCTCGACCGCGGCCGTCACGTCATCGGCATCCAACACTTCATACTCCAACAACGCCTCGGCGATTCGATCCAAGACCTGCCGATTCTCGGTAAGGATCATCCGAGAGCGCTCGAAGTTGCGGGATACGAGTAGTTGAATTTCCTCATCGATCATCTGCGACGTCCGCTCGCTGTAATTGGCCTTCAAATGTATCTCCCGGGCCAGAAAAATCTCCTCCTCCCGACGGCCGAACGCCAATGGGCCCAGCCTTTCGCTCATCCCCCACTCGCACACCATCTTGTGCGCCAATTCCGTGGCTTTCTCGATGTCGTTCCCCGCGCCGCTGGTACGGCGCCCGAACACGAGTTCCTCCGCGACACGGCCTCCCATCAGGATCGAAAGCATCGTTTCGGCCTGCTCCTGGTTCACCATGTATTTGTCTTCTTCCGGCATCTGATGGGTGAGCCCCAGCGCCATACCGCGCGGGATGATCGTGACTTTGTGGACCGGGTCCGCTCCCGGCAGTTTTTTGGCCATCAGCGTATGGCCGGCCTCGTGATAGGCCGTCACGCGCTTCTCCTCCTCGGAGATCAGCATGCTCTTCCGCTCTTTCCCGAGCATGATCTTGTCCTTGGCCTTTTCGAGATCCACGGCCTCCACTTTCTTCTTGTCGGCGCCGGCGGCCAGCAGCGCCGCTTCATTTACCAGGTTTTCCAAGTCGGCCCCGGTAAACCCGGCCGTGCCGCGGGCGACGACCTCCAGATCGACATCACCGGAGAGCGGCACCTTCCTGGTGTGCACCTCCAGAATCCCTTTCCGTCCGTTCAGGTCGGGTCTCGGGACCACCACGTGCCGATCGAAACGGCCCGGCCGCAAGAGCGCGGGATCCAGAACGTCCGGGCGGTTCGTGGCGGAGATCAGAATCACCCCCTCGTTCGATTCGAAACCGTCCATCTCCACCAGCAATTGGTTGAGCGTCTGC
>JAZDIZ010000097.1:0-4934 GCA_043804515.1 Pseudomonadota bacterium
GGAATCGGATTCCCTCTTCAACCTTACCGGTAAGGTTAAGGTCTTCTTCTTGTCCTTCCGGCTCGGATCCTTCTGGCTTAGATAGAAGTCGAGACAAGCCGAAAAGAGTTCGGAAACGCTGCAACGGCCTTTGAGGCCCCAGAACCTCTCCATGGCTTGCCGGGTCTCTTCGGTGATCGGAAACCTCACTTCGCTGATCTCCGCCGTGATGGACCGGACCGTTTCAGAAGTAAGGGATTTTTCGGGAGATTCTTTCAGAAGGACCTTCTCGGTCTCCCGTTTGCTCAAGCCCTCAATCCGGTTGACAAGAGATTGCACCTTCTCTGGGGAAACGGGTTCTTGTTGGGTCCGTTCCTCCGTCCGGAGATGCCTTTCCGCCATGGCTGCTTGGGTCAACGTGAGCTTTCCGCTTTCCAAAGCTGCTTTCGCCTCATCGGTTCGAAACATGAGCCGCATGGCCGAGATCCGTTCATAGGCCTGGTTTTCGCTGTAGCCCAATGCCCTTTGGACGTAATCCCACAAGGACCCGTAGCCTTTTTCAGCAAAGAGCTTTCTTCGTTCGACCTCATGAAGGTGGTTAAGAAGCTCTAACGTCGTTTGTTGCTCCTTCTTGGCCAGTTCGATCGTCCGCTGGTGAAGCTCGGAATTCGTAAGCGATTTAAGATTCGCGGAAATGGGCATGGCCTTCTCCCTTTTGGGGAGAGCCTAGCACCTGTTTTTCGAGGCGTTCTTTGGGGTCTCAGAACTGTGATTACGGTACGAAATTGAGGTTTCACGAAAGAAGCGATTACACGTCACCGGCGGCAAATAGGCGCGGCATAAGGGCTTTGTAGAGATTGAGGCTTTGTTTCCAAAAAATCCAGGTTCGGGTCAGTCAAGAAAAAAAAGATCGATTTTTGAGAATTTTTGAAAATATTTCAGCACGATTTCCACGGGTCCGAAATCGTCGCCGAACTGCCGAAAAACTCCCAGTTCCTCCGCCGGCAACGCGCCCCCAATGAAACTCCCCCTAGACAACTTCTGATATTCCTTCCGAAAATTCCCAGATCCATTGTCGAAACTAGCTCGATCCCAAAGATCGGGTTTTTCAGAAGGCTGTTAATCCTCAATCCTTAATCCTTGATTGGTAGCGTCCTCTACCAATCAATCGGCTGGGTGCTCGTGGTACCGGCGAACCGGCTGATCAGCCGAAGAAAAGGGCTGTGGTGGTTCTTTTTGAACTCCTCTTCCGAAATGTACCCCTCCACCTCGCCCAATTTTGTCCCGCTGCGAAATTCCACGCGGCGGAGGCTGATGTACTGGAGCTCGATCTCGATGAACCTCCGGCTTCCGAAATCGCCGAACATGTCCACGCCGAAAAAGTTTTTCGCGACCAGGTTCTTCTTCCGGTTCTCGTAAAGAGCGAACGAGAATCGGGGCTGGAAGATGAGAGACTTCGTGAACTGGCATCGCCCTTCCTCCCAGGCGTAGAACCCCTCGTTCCCGTTCAGCGGCACCTCGGTCGCGGGGCCCTCAAACCGAACGATGTACGAGGGATCCCGGGCGGATTTCCGGTCGAGCGAAATCTCCGTGATCTCGTTCGGAATCTTCGGGTCCGTGAAGACCTTGGAAAGAATGAGAATGTTCCTCACGTCGGCCGGATCAAAACCCAGATTCCGCGGAAGCTTGGGATCCAGATTGGAAGAGATGACGTGGAGAAGGCGGAAAAATTGCTCCATCTTCGTCTTGACGCGTGCAAGGTCGAAAGTTTCGGCGACTTCGCGCAAAAGTTTTTCTCCGCCGGCCATCGCGGGCTTAAGGTCACTTGTGCGGAGGGCTCCTACAGCCAGGAGCAGCGGAGGCAGATCCACCGGAGACGGGTCGGTGACCGATTCGATGGACCCCGGGCAGGGCCCCTCCGCCAGTTTGGATTTGGCCCAGGACGGGGTTCCCATCAAGGCCAGAAAAACGATCAGCCCCAGGGAAAACCCCAGGCGGACGTGATGTATTTTGTTTCGCGATCCGGCCATTTCGAGAAGCGATGGATATACCCGATCTGGCCGGTAGAGCTCAAGAAACGGAGAGGACTCCGAATTGATCTTTGTCATGATTTTTCCGTTTCAAAGAAGTAGCTCCTCTTCGCTGAATCGTGTACCCGATAGTCGGGTATAGGGGATACCGCTGCTCCGACATTCTGAATTCCTGACGCTGTTCACGGGTCTTGCATTAGCGACGCCGTCTTTTGCCCAGGATCCCGCCGCCGTCCACGGTTCCCTCAGCACACGCTATCATTTCCAAACGACGGACACGGACCGCGACCAGGACGTGGACACTTTGCTCACGATGGAGACTCCGCTCAACCCGGCGAACCCTTGGTACGCGGCCGTCCAAGGGCTGGTTCACGTCAACGCGGACGGCGTTCCGGGGAATTCTCTCTTCCGGGACGGGTACGACACGTACGGCGGGAACATCGTGGGCCGGCTTTTTTATGCGTATGCGGAGCGGCGGGACTTCGGACCGGTCCAGAACTTCCGCGTCGGCCGCCAACAGCGTTACGACCTCGAAAACGTGACGTTCGACGGCGCCACTTTCGAGATGAAGGAGCAGAAAGGGATCTCGATCACGGCCTTCGGGGGAGTCCCGGTTTTCCAGTTCAAGAGCCAGATCGGATTCGATCCGGGCGACGCCCTTTTCGGCGGCGCCGTTCAAATCGACCCCACGAGCACGTTCCGCGGTCGTTTTGACTACTTGTACGTCCGGGACCAGGCCGATTCTCTCCTGGCTCCTTTTGGAAACCTTCAGGATCACTTGTTCGGGGGTTCCGTCTGGTGGGACCCCTCCCCTGTGTACGCTTTGTCCGGCCGCGTGACGGGCTACGTGGATCAGGTCCGCGACATGACGGTGGGAATCAGCGTCCGGCCCGAGGACACGGCGTTCCAGCTCCGGGTCGATTTTTTCAGTCTGATAAAACCCTCCGAGGTGCGGGTGGCCAATCTGGACACGTACAGCATTGTGGGCGTCTACCAACCGTACAACGAGTTCTTCATCCGAGCTTCCCAGGGCATCGGAGAGAAGTTCATTCTGGACGGCGGATTCCAGCTCCGGTCGCTCCGGGACTTCCAGGCGGCCGGCGCATTCAACCACGGATTCGAGCGGGGTTACCTGTCCGTCAGTTCGGCCGACTGGTTGAACGAAGGGCTCTCCATGAACGCGGTGGGAGATTATTACCGCAGCGAGGACAGCGCGCTTAAGGACAACAACTTCGGCGGCTCGTTCTTTCTCACGCAGGATCTCCGTCAAAGAAAATACCGGATCCACGCCGGAACGGCGTACTACCTGTACCGCTTCAATCTTTTTCTCGGGAACGAGTCCGCTGACGTGCAGACCTATTTCGCACGGTTGGACGTCCGTTTCCTAAAACAACTCGAGGCGCGCCTGGGGTACGAATTCGAGCACAACAATATCGATTCCTTTCACACCGTGGACACGAGGGTGACATGGAAGTTTTAAGACGATGCGCCCCCGTCCTCGTGTTTTTGGTCCTTCCCTTCGTCCTGGGCAACAAGGGTTGCGAGGAAGGCAAGAACTGGGAGCACGTGGTCGTGGACCGGACGTCGGATTGCACCGAGTGCCACGAGCCGGGGACGTCCCGCGACACGAAACCCGAATGGCACGACCCGATCTTTCAAAGGGATCACGGCCTCCTGATCCGCAAGATCGGGATGCGGACCGGGAATCTATGCACGGTCTGCCACACGCAGGCCAAGTGCACGGAGTGCCACATGCAGGAAAAACCGCGGGATCACACCCAATTCTTCCGCTTAAAAGCGCATGGGCTGGAGGTCGGCCTCAACCGGAGCCGCTGCATGACCTGCCATCAGGCCGATACCTGCGAGGCCTGCCATCGGGAAACACGACCGCTCAGCCACTTGGCGGCGTGGGCCTCCCCGTCCAACCGGCACTGCCTCAGTTGCCATTATCCGCTCGGTTCGGCCGGAGCGCAGGCCTGCGCCGTGTGCCATTTCACGTCGCCGGCGCATTCGTCGCAGCCGTCCCAGCCGTCGAATGCGCTCCACAGTACCGGAGCCGAATGCCGCAGCTGCCACTTCCCGCTCCACCATCCCGACAACGGAATGAACTGCGTCACATGTCACACGAGGTAAGTTCAGATTTTCGAGAGGGACCGAGTATGAATTTTCACAATGTAGATCGACGGACGGAAAGCGCCCTGGGCGGCGCGATCCTCATGATTGCACTCGCGGGCATCCTGAGCTGCGCCAGCCATATGGGCACACCCACGGCCGATGCGGGCGGGGACCAGAACGTGCTCGTCGGGGATACCGTGCACTTGGACGGCAGCGGTTCCACGAACGTCCTCCGTGCTGCCTGGACGATTACGTCCGTGCCCGCCGGTTCCACAGCCGTGCCCTCGCTGGCGGACTCCGCCGCGATCCAGACCTCGTTCGTTGCGGACAAAGCCGGCGTCTATACCGTGCAGCTGTCCATCAACAGCGGCGCTGCAACCGCCACGGCCACGATCACGGCGAAGAACGTCGTAGCCAAGATTTCCAACGGCTCCAGTTCCTGCATCGTCACCCGCACCAGATTCGGGATCGAGGAACTCGCGATGGATCTGGGAGCGGCCTGCGGCATTCTTTCCGCGGAAGAAAGCCGCGGAACGATCGCCTCGTACAATTGGGAACAAATCGACGGACCGGATTCGAGCGCCACAAGCGCCACGAACACGGCCACGCTCGCGTTTACGGCCCCCACAATCGACAAGTTCCAAACGATCGGGCTTGTGGAGACCGACCGCGGCGGCCAGGCGGATCAATTCAAGTGGCAGCCTCTTCCGATCGCCAGGAACGCCACCTCCCTCTTCTTTCGCCTGACGGTCACCGATGCCGACGGCCTGACCGACGCGGACGAAGTGAAAGTTTTCCTCCAGGACACCG
>JAZDIZ010000098.1:0-2100 GCA_043804515.1 Pseudomonadota bacterium
TCACTTCTGCCACTGGTTCCAGCCTATGACGGGGCTGACGGCGGAGAAACACGATGCGTTCATTCAAACTCGGACCCCGGAGACGGGCCAAACCCAGGTGCTCGAGAAGTTCACGGGCTCCGCCTTGATTCAGTCCGAGCCCGACGCCAGCTCCTTTCCCAGCGGCGGTATGCGTTCGACGTTCGAGGCGAGGGGATATACGGCTTGGGACCCCACCAGCCCCATCTTCGTCATATCCACGACCAACGGAAGGACGCTCTGCATTCCCTCGGCATTCCTGAGCTATCATGGCCAGGCTCTCGACACGAAGACGCCGCTGTTGCGTTCCGTGGAGGCGCTGTCCCGCCAGGCGGTCCGGTTTCTCAAGCTTCTGGGGGATATCGACATCGCGTCCGTGCACACGACACTCGGTGCGGAGCAGGAGTATTTTCTGATCGATCGGGCCCACTTTTCCGCGCGGCCCGACCTTTACATGACGGGCCGGACGTTGCTCGGCCGGGCGTCCACGCGGGGCCAGCAGTTCGAGGACCATTACTTCGGCTCCATCCCATCCAGGATCCTGTCCTTCATGCATGAGGTGGAGCAGGAGCTGTACAAGCTCGGTGTGCCCGTGAAAACGCGCCACAACGAAGTGGCTCCGGCGCAGTTCGAACTCGCGCCGGTCTTCGAGGACGCCGGGGTGAGCGCCGACCACAACGCCTTGACGATGGATATGCTCTGCCGCGTGGCTCTGCGGCACGATCTCGTGTGCCTCCTGCACGAAAAGCCGTTCGCGGGCATCAACGGCAGCGGAAAACACAACAATTGGAGCCTGGCCACCCAAAAAGGGGAGAACCTTCTGGAACCCGGCAGGACGCCGCATCAGAACCTCCGGTTCCTGGCGATCCTGGTGGCGGTGCTGAAGGCCGCGCACGACCACGCCGACACAATCCGCGCGATCATCTCGTCGGCGGGGAACGATCACCGCTTGGGCGCCAATGAGGCACCTCCCGCGATCATGAGCGTGTTTGTCGGGGAAAATTTGAGCGGGATTCTGGACAAGATCGAAAGCGGGAAGGTCGTGGAGGCGCCGGCCCAGGAGGCGATCCTGAACCTGGGGGTTTCGAAGATCCCGCTCGTGGCCAGGGACGACACGGACAGGAACCGCACGAGTCCGTTCGCGTTTACGGGGAACAAATTCGAGTTCCGCGCCGTGGGCTCGTCGGCCAACATCGCTTTCCCGGTTTCCGTTTTGAACGCCGCCGTGGCCGACTCGCTCGCGCAACTCGGGGACCGTCTGGAAAGGAATCTGAAGGGGGCCGGCTCCCGGGATGAAACCGTTCTGGCCTTGATCCGGGACGTGATCGTCGAAACCAGGAAAATCCGGTTCGAGGGAAACAATTACTCGGAGGAATGGAGGATCGAGGCGGAACGGAGGGGCCTTAAGAATTTTCGGACCACGCCGGAGGCTTTGGCGACGCTGGAAAGGCCGGAGTCATATCGGTTCCTGGTGGATCAGAAGGTCCTGAGCGAAGAAGAGGTGAAAGCCCGCTACAACATTATCCTGGAGCGGTACATCAAGCAGATCGAAATGGAGGCCGCCACGCTCTTGGAGCTGGCCGACACACACGTGCTTCCCTCAATCGAGACCGAACTGACCCGCCTGGCGGATCTGTTCACGCGGACCACCTCGGTCGGAAGAAAACTTCCCACCGGGCGATATGAATCCGCTGCGGATCTGTACGGGCGGTTGATGCACGCCCACGCGGAGCTCGAAAGGGAACTGGCCGGAGCGCTTAAGATCGTCCGGGAAAAGGACCGCGCGGAGGCGCTTTGCTCCAAGGTCCTGCCCGCGATGCAGAGCGTGCGGAGCGTGGCGGACGAGATCGAAGGGTTTGTGGCGGATGAGCTGTGGACGCTCCCGAAGTACCGCGAGATGTTGTTCCTGCGCTGACACCGCAGGACGGATCCCGGCAGCAGCCGTCGGGCAACGGATTCCGGTTCCCGGTATCGGATCAGAAAGAAATCCGGCAAACGGGCGGCAGATATCTGTCTCCGTCCCAGGCAACGGGTGACAGATGGTCCAACTGATCCCGGATTACCGGGACCGGGACGGATGCC
>JAZDIZ010000099.1:5000-12425 GCA_043804515.1 Pseudomonadota bacterium
AAGTACCCAGAATGATTATACATTGCGCCAATTTGACGCGTTGTATTATTTAGCACTTGCCGTGTTCATCAAGCTCTGCTACGTGCCCGTTCAAGTCGTGATAAACGGGGTCGTTCTTCTCATTCTCATGATTGTGGCCGGGGCCGCCTCCGCGGGAGAGGCGTCGGACCCGGGTCTTCGTTTCGATCTAACCGCTCCTCAAATCCGGACGGAATGTCGCGATCGGCTTCAAGACACGACTCACAGGCTTGACGTTCTGGCCTCAACCACGAGTGGCCCTACCTTCCGTGCGACAATTGCCGAATTTGAAGGAATCCGTGCCGAATCGGATCAGGCGTTGGCCGCGCACGTTTACCTCAAAGACATTGCTACGGACGCCTCCGTGAGGGATTCCTCGAAGGAGTGCTACAAGGAGGTGCAGGATTTCTGGACCGACGTCTATGCCCGGTCGGATCTCTACTCAAGGTTGAAGACCTACGCGAGCAGCATGAACCCGTTTTTCGAACGCGGAGCGAGAAGGCGGCTTCTCCGCCGGACACTCCACGAATTCGAAATGAGGGGACAGGGGTTGTCTTTCGGGAGCAGGGAGAGTTTCGTCCAGCTCGAAAAGCGTTTGACCGAATTGAAATTGCAGTACCTCAACAACCTAAATGACGCCTCGGCCGGCCATGTGGAATTCTCTAAGGATGAACTTCGGGGATTGCCGGAGAAACGTATGGCGTCACTTTCGCTGTCTCCAGAGGGCAAAGTCCAAGTCCCGCTCTTGGATTCGATGGCCGGCGTCGTCCTGCAGACGGTGGAAAAGGAGGACGTTCGACGGCGCTACTACGTGGCTCGCAGCAGTCGCGCAGCCGAGACCAACCTGCCCCTCGTAGGGGAAATCCTTCGGGATCGCGCTTTGGAAGCCTCATTCCTCGGATATCCGAATTACGCCGCCCTGGTTGAAAAAGACCGGATGGCCCGGCACCCGTCCGAGGTGAAAACTTTCCTGAAACAATTGAGGCAGCGGATTGAACCCAAATTGAAGGAAGAATTGGACACGTTGTTCGCTCTGAAACGGGAGCTGAATCCTGATTTGGTTTCTGAAGGGGAAGGAATTCACGCCTGGGACTGGACGTATTTGAACAACATTCAAAAGAAGAGAATGTTCCAATTCGATCCCCAAACCATTGAAGAATACTTCCCGGCGGATCAGACGATCTCGCGAATCTTCGGCATCTTCCAACGCCTGTTCGGAGTTCAATTGGAGGAAATCCGGGGCGCACCCGTCTGGCATCCGTTCGTTCGCTTGTTTTCAGTAAAAGACGGCAAAAGCGGCGAGGTCTTAGGCTTTTTCTACACGGATCTTTATCGAAGGGACGGGAAGATCACAAAAACCGCGACGTCCCATGGCTTCGTTCCCGGCAGGAGACTCCCGGACGGCACGTTTCAGAGGCCGTCCGCGGTTCTTTTGGCCAACTTTCCGGGAGCATCGCAAGATCGTCCGGCGTTGCTCTCTCTGGAAGGCGGGGTCGGCACGTTGCTTCACGAGTTCGGCCACGTGATGCATTTCGTGTTGGCTCGGAGTGAGTATGGCGGCCTTTCCTCGTATGACGTGCCCTGGGATTTTGTCGAAATTCCGTCTTCGACCCTGGCCAATTGGATTTGGGATCCGAAAGTGCTCAAAGAACTTTCGGGCCATTATCAAAATTCGGACCGCAAGCTTCCGGACGATCTGATCCGGCGGATGGTGGCATCGAGAACCGTGGACATAGGTGCGCAGAAAGCATGGCAGCTGGTTTACGCGACGGTCGACCAGATTTATCACACCGCGCAATACCCCATGGACACGACAGAGATTTGGCGGGAAACGCAGCACGACATTCTCAAGTTGGACTTGCCGGAAGGCACGCATCCCGAAGCCAGTTTTCAACACATCTTCTCGGGGAGTTATGACGCCGGGTATTACGGATACCTTTGGTCCGAGGTGATTGCCGCCGACCTATTTACGAAATTCAAGAAAAACGGAGTGCTGAACCCGGCGACCGGAATGGCGTTTCGGACGCGTGTTTTGGAGCCCGGTGCGAGCCGAAGTGTCAGCGGGATGATCAGGTCTTTCCTGGGGAGGCAGTGGAACTCCAAAGCCTTTCTGTCGATGTTCGACTCGAACAACCAAGCCGCAAAGGACTAGCAATCGCAGGCTTCGGGCTCGGGCCGTTCCGGGTTTGCGAGCCGGTGCCGCCGGCCTGGCCGCCGTCCGGCAACACACGGGTTCAGGACTCGCCCTTCGTTACTTCCGCCCAGGCGCGCTTTCCCACATTAATAATGTCGCCGGGGCGGGCATCCGCCGGAGACTTCGAATCCTTCACGGTTCGGACCTTTTCCAAATCCCCGCCTGGCGCCACGCGGACGGCGCCTTGCTGTATCAGTCGGGAAGCGTCGGAAGACGAGGAGGCCAATCCGTTCTCGGCCAGATATTTAGGCCAGCCGACGGATCGAGGGGCCGGAATCCGCTTCCGGTCGTCGGGAATCTTCTTCTCCTTGAACTGCCGGTCGAACGAATCGGACGCCTCTTTCGCCGCGGCCTGCCCGTGATATTGGGCCACAAGGATGCGGCCCAGCTCCGCCTTGGCTTCCCGCGGATGAGCCTTGCCGGTTTTTAAGTTCTTTTTGAGTTTCTCCAATTCCCCGTCGGGAAACTCGGTCAAAAGCTCGTAGTACCGGACCATCAGCTCGTCGCCGATGCTCATGATCTTGCCGAACATCTCTTTCGGCGGCTCGGTGATGCCGATGTAGTTGCCGAGGGACTTGGACATTTTTTGGACGCCGTCGGTTCCCTCGAGAAGCGGCATGGTCAGAACGATCTGGGGTTTTTGGCCGTAGGCCCGCTGGATCTCGCGGCCCACGAGAAGGTTGAAGATCTGATCCGTTCCTCCCAATTCCACATCCGCCTTGAGAGCCACGGAGTCGTAGCCCTGCACGATCGGATAAAGGAATTCCCGGATCGAAATCGGCTCTTCCTTCTTGAGGCGCGTCTTGAAGTCCTCCCGCTCCAGCATCCGGGCCACGGTGTAATGCGTGGCGAGCTCGATCATCTCCGCGGCCGTCATCTTCTCGTTCCACCGGCTGTTGAAGTCGATGCGTGTTTTGCCGCGGTCCAGAATCTTGAACACCTGGGCCTCGTAGGTCTTCGCGTTTTTCCCCACCTCTTCGCGTGAAAGCGCCTTGCGCGTGGAGGAACGGCCCGACGGATCCCCGATCATTCCGGTGAAATCCCCGATCAAAAACACGACGTCGTGCCCCAATTTCTGGAACTGGCTCATCTTTTGAAGAAGCACCGTGTGTCCCAGGTGAAGATCCGGTGCCGTGGGGTCGAAACCGCACTTGACGATCAGCGGCTTTCCGGTCCGGGCCGATTCTTGGAGTCGCTCGAGAAGCTCGGCTTCGTTGACAAGCTGCACCGCGCCGCGCTTGAGAAGCCGGATCTGTTCCTCCGGAAGTGGGTATCGGGACTGGTTTGTCATCATGGTATGTCCGGTAGTATAGCCGTTCGCGAGAGAATTACATGGCTGATTCTAACGGTTTACGCTACCCTAAAAAAACTTAAACCAACCCCAAGATCGAAGGGAAAAGAGGATCGTATGAATAAAGGGATTCTGAGCGGAGCGATTTTAATTGCGGCGATGG
Organism: Pseudomonadota bacterium; assembly: GCA_043804515.1. Classification (GTDB taxonomy): domain Bacteria; phylum Bdellovibrionota_G; class JALEGL01; order JALEGL01; family DATDPG01; genus JAZDIZ01. The sequence continues at coordinate 8,667 of JAZDIZ010000099.1, forward strand.
GCACGTGGCTGCTCACCGGCTGCCAAAACGCGAAAGAAGAGAATGCACCGGCGGCGCAGACAGCCGCTCCGGTCACGAACTGCAAGGAAGCACCGGACACGGCTCCTCTCGCCATGATCGACGGCAAGGAGATCGGCGAGAAGGACCTGGACGGTCGTGCAAAGGGCATCCTGACCAAGGCTCGTGCGGAGATGTACGACGCCCGGAAACAGGCCCTGGACGAGTTTGTCTTCAATCATCTCGTGGGGTTGGAGGCCGCAAAGGCCAAGATCACAAAAGAAGAGCTGACCAAGAAGGAATTGGACGGGAAGATCAAGAAAGTCACGGACAAGGAGATCAAAGCCTTCTACGACGATTTTGCGAAACGCGGTGGCGGGCAGCTTCCTCCTCTGGCCCAGGTTTCCGACAAAATCAAAATGAAGCTGGAACAGGATCGGATCCGGGAGCGCCGCACACAATACTTCGACGATCTCAAGAAGGCGCACAAGGTGGCTTACCTGATCACGCGTCCCCGTCTCGAAGTAGGGCTTGGAGAAAACCCGGTCAAGGGAAACGCCAAAGCGTCGATCACGATCGTGGAGTTTTCGGATTTCCAATGCCCGTTCTGCAAACGCGCCGAAGTCACGGTCGACCAGGTCATGAAGGAATACAAAGGCAAGGTGAAGCTCTATTTCCGGGATTTCCCCTTGGGCTTCCATCCGAATGCGAAGCCGGCGGCCATCGCCGCCCGGTGTGCCGGAGAACAAGGGAAGTTCTGGGAGTTCCATGGGAAGCTGTTCGACAAGCAAGAGCTGGGGGACGAGAAGTATAAGAAGTACGCGGGCGAGCTGAGCCTCAACATGGACAAATTCAACGCATGCCTCACGAGCCCGAAGATCGCGGCTTCCGTGGATAAGGATATGGAAGCGGGGAGCGATCTGGGCGTGAGCGGGACTCCCGCGTTCTTCATCGACGGGATCATGTTGAGCGGAGCGGTGCCTTACTCCGAGTTCAAGGAGATCCTCGACGACGAGATCAGACTCGCGCGCGCGCCGCACAAAGGGTAGGTGAGACACTCATGGGCGAGAAGAACATCGATCAAGTCGAGGTCCCGAGCACTCTGCCTCTCCTTCCGGTGAAGGATGTCGTCCTTTTTCCGTCGGTCATCCTGCCGCTTTTTGTAGGGAGGGAGAGCTCCATCCAGGCGGTGGATATGGCTCTGGCGAAGGACCGGCTCCTGTTTCTGGCGGCGCAGAGGGACTTGAACGCGGAGGTGGTGACCCCCGAGGGGATCCACAAAGTGGGATGCGTCGGCATGATCATGCGGATGCACAAGCTCCCGGTTCCGGACGGCCGTATCAAGATCCTCGTCCAGGGAATCCGCAGGGCCAGGGTCCGCGAATACGTTCAAGAGAGCCCGAGTTACATGGTGTCGGTGGAAGAGATCCGCGAGCCGGTCATATCGGCCGCGGAGCGGGTCGAGCTGGAAGCCATGATGCGGACGATCAAAGAAGTGCTCGAGAAGATCGTTTCGCACGGCAAGATTCTTTCCCCCGAGATCCTGATCGTCCTGGACGATGTGAGCGACCCGGGCCGCTTGGCGGACCTCGTGGCCTCATACCTGGGGCTGAAGGTGGACGAGGCGCAGCCGATCCTGGAGATGGCGAACCCGCGCGAACGTTTGAAGGCGGTGCTCTCTCACCTCCACAAGGAACTCGACATTCTCTCAGTCCAACAGAAGATCCAGAGCGCGGCCAAGGGCGAGATGACCCGGATGCAGCGCGAGTATTACCTGCGCGAACAGCTCCGGGCCATCAAGAACGAGCTGGGCGACACGGATTCCAAGAACGACGAAGTCAATGAGCTGCGGGACAAGATCCAAAAAGCCAAGATGCCTCCCGAGGTCGAAGAGGAGGCCATCAAACAGCTCAAGCGGCTGGAGGGGATGCATCAGGACGCGGCGGAAGCCTCGATCGTGCGCACCTACTTGGATTGGCTGATCGATCTTCCATGGGTGAAGGCTTCAAAGGACAACATCGAGATCGAGAAAGCCCACGTGATCCTGGACGAGGACCACTTCGACTTGGAAAAGGTGAAGGACCGGATCCTCGAATACCTCGGCGTCACGAAGCTTAGGAAAAAACTCAAAGGGCCGATCCTCTACTTTATCGGCCCTCCGGGCGTGGGGAAAACCTCGCTGGGGAAATCGATCGCCCGGTCCATGGGGCGCCAGTTCGTGCGCTTCTCCTTGGGCGGCATGAGGGACGAGGCGGAGCTTCGTGGACACCGCAGGACCTACGTGGGGGCCATGCCAGGCCGGATCATTCAGGGCATCAAACAGGCCGGCACGAGGAACCCCGTGTACATGCTGGATGAAGTGGACAAGCTGGGGAACGACTTCCGCGGGGATCCCTCTTCGGCGTTGCTCGAGGTTCTGGATCCGGAGCAAAATTTCGCCTTCCGGGACCATTACATCAACCTCCCGTTCGATCTCTCGAACACCATGTTCATCGCAACGGCGAATCTGGTGGACCCGATTCCGCCGGCGCTCCGGGACCGCATGGAGATCATCTATCTCCCGGGTTACATCGCGGAGGAGAAGGTCGAGATCGCGCACCGATACCTGATGCCCAAGCAAATGGAGGAAAACGGGATCTCGGACAAATACGTGGATCTCGCGGACGACGCGCTTGCCGCGATCATCGAACAGTACACACGTGAAGCGGGCCTGAGAAACCTGGAGAGAGAAATCGCCTCCATCTTCAGGAAGGTGGCCAAGAGAGTGGCCGAAGGCCACAAGCAAAAGATCAAAGTGACCGCACAAAACCTTCATGAGTTCCTGGGGCCTCCCAAATTTTTTGCGGAGGGCGAGCAGGAGAAGAACCAGGTCGGTGTGGCCACGGGCCTGGCTTGGACCGCCTCGGGCGGCGAGATCCTGTTTGTGGAAGCCACGGTCATGAAAGGAAAGGGAACGCTCACGCTGACCGGGCACTTGGGAGACGTCATGAAAGAGTCGGCCCGCGCGGCGCTTTCGTATGCCCGCTCCAACTCGAAAAAATTGGGGATCAAGGACAGTCTTTTCCAGAACTGGGATATCCATATCCATGTTCCGGCCGGAGCCATCCCCAAGGACGGACCTTCGGCGGGCGTGACGATGGCCACGGCCCTGGTCTCGGCGTTGACGGGAAGGGCCATCAAACGAAACATCGCCATGACGGGCGAGATCACGCTCCGGGGGCGGGTGCTCCCGGTCGGTGGAATCAAGGAGAAGGTGCTGGCGGCGCGCCGCGCGAAGCTCAACACGATCCTGATCCCGGAACTGAACATGAAGGATCTTGTGGAGATTCCGAAGCAGTATTTGGAAAACCTGAAGATCGTGCCCATGATCGAAGTAACGGATGTTCTGGAGCATGCGCTCGAGGGGCGCAATACGCGTCGTGACCGGCCGTCTACGCCTTCGAAAGAAAAGCGGAGACGATCGGGCGGTGTGCGCGAGCGCCAGGCGACGATGTAGAGGGCAGTGGACACGTTCACACTGGCCGAGCTCGGCCTCCTCATCCTCCTGATCGCATGTTCCGCGTTCTTCTCGGGTTCTGAAGCGTCCCTCTTCAGCTTGGGACTTTCTCGCGTGCGTCGCCTCAAAGCCGACGCCCCGCGGAGCTTCGCGGCGGGCCAAAGGCTCTTACGCGAACCGACCCGTCTCATCTCCACGCTCCTGATCGGAAATGAATTGGTGAACGCGGCCGTGGGCGTCATCGGTTCATCCCTCGTGTACAAGTT
>JAZDIZ010000100.1:0-10408 GCA_043804515.1 Pseudomonadota bacterium
TACCCTAAGGCCCGACGAACGAAAGGGCGAAAGGGGAGGAAGCAAGCCATAGGTTTCCTAGGTTCTTCAGGGATAAAACTCTAAAGCACCGCAAAACCACGCGGGCGGAGATGAGGAACGGGCAACCGAACCTCGTCGCCTTCGACAACGCTCACTCCTCGTACCGCACATCTCCTTCACACCGATCTGTCGCCTGTCGCTTTTTTTTGCGCGGGTCTACCGCCAATCGCCGTTTTTGCCATCCCGTAGAATCCGGCTTTTCCGCCGTCAGCCGCGTCTTGCAAGCGCGAAGGAATGCATGAGCCTCACGTTGACGTTCCGTTGCTCGCGGCCCGCGGCCAGACCTGTCAGCGCGCCCCAATCGCGGCACCCCAGGTAAAGAAGGCCCAGGGTATCTTCCAGGGATTCCGGATCCGTAAGGAACACCGAGGATCGTGCCACCAGCGGAAAGGGGAGTCGAATTTCCTCCGGCCGATCGCAAGGCTTCCGGCTGGCGGGAACCGACAACACCGTTTCCAACATCCGGACGGCCCGAATCGCCTGTTTCATCCGTACCTCTTGGCGCGCAGCCGTCATTACGGCGTGGCTGCATACAAACTGCCGGATCTGAAACGGGTCCGGATTCGTGAGGCGTTCGCGACATACGGCCAGGAATTCCGCAGCCGGATTCTGTCCTGTCGGTTCGCTCGAAGCCAAGAGGCCAAAACTGTATATGTCGCTATCCAGGGCGTATTCCCGGAACAGTTTCCGTTCAAACAGGATCCCGTACCGTTCCAAAACGCGTTCCCGGTACCAACGTGCTTTCAGAAGGAGCGGGCTGATGACGGCCACGTCCGGCCGCCGTCTCTCGATGTACGTCCGGTACCAGAGCGGAAAGAGCCAATGATCGCTCTCCACAACAACTGCACTGGAAACAGGCGCCGCATCTAGGTGTGAAGCAAGAGCCTCAGCCTCGTCCGACACCCCCGCGTGAAGAGCCCGCCACCCGGTCGGAAGGATCCATATCAACGTGAACGACGTCAGTGCAAACGCGAAGAAACGTCTTCCCTTTTCGGGGACCCTGAGCCACGGAGCACACGCCTCGGCTCCCAGCGCCGCCAGAAGAAGGCTCAGCGCTACGGGAACCATGAGGTACGCGTGAACGTCGGGATTTCTCAGCTGAAAATCCCCCCGAAAGAGCGGCAAGGCCGTTAAGCCCAGCATGACGGAAAAAAGCACGGTTTCGCGCCGCCGCGTGCGGAAGAGAAGGAAGACCCCCAAGAGCGCCAACAACAATAGTGACAAGGGCCAGATTCCTTCCGGCCCGAAGAGGAGGGACGAAAGGCCTGTAGGAAGCCCCAGGGGGGAACGCATGAAATGGGAATAATCACGGGCGGAGCCAAACGCGGCAAAAGCCTTCCACGACACAGGGGCGTCCCAGTTCACGATGGGGTTTCGGAGCGCCCGAAGAGGCACGTACAGATTCAGCGCCGTTCCCAGGAAAAGAAACGGAATCCACTTCGCGAACTTCGATGCTGGATAGGGGACTCTTGCGGACACCGCAAACAGGAGGAGAGGCGACAAGGTCAGAGCCAAGAGGGGGTGAAGCGCCGTTACCGCCCCCAAAGAGAGAGCCAGCGAAAGGCCGAACCTTACGTCCCGAGTGCGGAGCCAGGCAACGGTCAGCAACACGCACGCCAAGGAGAGGGCCGCTTGGAGAGCGTAGACTTCCGTACGCACGGTCTGAAGCATTACGGAGGGGTGTAAGACAAACCCGAGTGACACCGCAGCCCCGATCCAACTCGACCGGCTCGAGGAGGCCTTCACGGCCAACGTCCAAAGAATCCAAGAGGCGGCAAGCGTTCCGAAGACCGAAAAAAGGCTTGTGCGAAAGTCCAAACTTCCCAGGGGAATCAGTGCGAAGAGCCTGGCCAGAAGAACGTAGAGAGCGTGGCCGCCGGGATGGCTTACGCCGAGAACACCCACGACCGTGGAGAACTCTCCGCTGTCGAACCAACCGGGAAACGAACCCAGACTCAAGAGAAGGACGCAGGCGAGGGCCGCGTGGAAAACGAGTTTCATTGAGAATCGGCCGTCGTGACCCTGTACACCTTTTCGTCCACGAAGAGGCGGACCAGCTCCGCATCCAGCTGTTTCGCCCGGGCCTCCGCCTGGAGGATGTCGAGCGCTTTCTGAATCGATACGGCCCGCTTATAAGGGCGATCCCTCGCCGTCAGGGCGTCAAAAATATCGGCCACGGTCATGATCCGGGACTGGACGGGGATGTCCTGTGCCTGGAGCCTGCGTGGATAACCCGATCCGTCGAGCTTCTCGTGGTGGGCGTAGGCGATCGCCGGCACGTTCTTGAGGTCCCGCGTCCAGGGGATGTTCGCCAGGTACCGATACGTGTGCGTGACGTGGGATTCGACTTCCAAACGCTCCTCATCCGAGAGACTTCCTTTCGGAATGGAGAGGCGAAAAACCTGCTCTTCCGTCAGGAGCGGAACCTCACGTCCCGAGGGTAGAGGTACTTTCAATTTTCCGACAGCTCCCAAGGCCTTCGAGACTTCCTCGGAAAGCACGGTCGGTTCGTTGCTGCGTTCCACTTGCCCGAACGCGGAACCGATTTCATCAAGCCTCAGCTTCATGTCCGCTTCGAGCTTCCTCCATCCGTCGTCGTCCATCCGGCCCCCTCCCGACAGGTGCCGAACCTTTCCCTGCTCGGCCTCCATCTGGATCCAGCGCCGCAGGAGGTCAAACCGGCCTTGCGCCGATTCCATCTCGGAGGGATAAAGTTTTTTGGCCTTCACGAGCACCGATTCGCGCACGCCGATCTTTCCAAAGTCGTGCAAAAGCACCGCATATTCGAGCTCGCGAAGATCCCTCGAAGTAAAGTGAAGATCGGCATACGGGCCGTCCTTTGCACGATTCACCGTCCCGGCCAGCTCGAGAGTCAGCCTCGCCACGCGTTCCGAGTGGCCGGACGTCGTGGGGTCTCTCGATTCGATCGCGCTCACGGAAGCGCGGATAAACCCTTTGAACAGGTTGTTGATCTCCTCGTAAAGCCTCGCATTCTCCAGCGCGATCCCCGCCTGCGCCGCGATGGATACGAGAAGCCGTTCGTCCGCCTCCGTAAAGGGGAGGACGTCCATGTCGATCCGCTCCGGTGAAAGCTTCACGGAACGGTCACGCTTCTTGTTCCAAAGTTGCACCACGCCGATCAAACAGCCGCGATGGTCCTCCATCGGTGCGGAGAGCACCGACTTGGACCGGTAGCCCGTCTTATGGTCCACTTCGGAAAAAAAGCCGAACGGAAGATCGGACGGGATTTGATAGACATCCCCGAAACGCAGGGTTTTCCGGTGCGTGGCCACGTATCCCACGAGGCTTTGCGGGTTTAGGGGAATTACGAATTCCTGAAAGCTCATGGGCACGGAGTCGTTTTGAACCAGTTTGAACCGCAGCTGGGTCGGCCGATCGGGAGAAGGGCCCTCGGCCAGAAAGACGCTCCCCGCGTCAGCGGAAAGAATCCTGCGTGACTTTTCCAGAATCAGCTCCAGCAACCGGTCCAGGTCTCGTTCGGCGGCAAGCGCCGCCCCGATCGCGTGCAGCGTCTCAACCGACTCCTCCAGTTCGGTCCTGCGCCGGGCGCTCCTCAGCAGGCCCGCCAGAGTCTGCGCGGCTTCTTTGAGCTGCTCCGGTGTGATCCCTTCCGGAAGATGCAGAAACGGGATCCGGTCTTTCAGACCGGCGGGACCGGGGTCGACGCCCAAACCGATGACGCCGTCATACCCCGAAAGGTTCTCCGGTATTTTGCCGCGCGCGACCAGAATCTTCGGTCTCGCGTCTTCCACGTCCCCGTTCTCTTGAATCAGATGTGATGCCAACGACGCTCGAAGGGACTCCGTTCCTTCCCCGGAGAGTCGAAGCACAAAATCAGTCGAGGAGGTCATGTCTGAGCCGATCGCCTTCGAAAGGGGTTATCGTAGACCCCTCGAACTGTCAAGCCGACCAACGCGCAGGCAGGTTCAGCGAACGGCTCACCTCTTTCCGGACCCGCCGTCTGCAGCGCCCAGCACAACCCCCTGGTCGAACACGTTGAGATTAGCCACAAGAAGGTTTTTCTTGGAACCGAGTTTTTCCTCGAGCGATTTCCGGACGGCGGCGACCTCGATCACCTTCGACCGCCCCACAAACGCGCCCAGCATGGCCATATTCGCGGACTTCGCGAACCCTTCCTTGATGGCGACGTCGTTGGCCGGGATCAGTAGTTGGGCGATATCCTTCCGGTCGCTCCGCACGTCGATCAGGCTTGAATTGATGAGAAGCAGGCCGTCGGGCTTGATCCCCGGCGAGAACTTGTCGAACGAAGGGCGGTTCATGACGACCGCGCACGTCGGCGTCGAGATGATCGGGCTGGCGATCTCCCGGTCCGAGATCACGACGGTGCAGTTGGCCGTTCCCCCCCGCATTTCGGGCCCGTACGAGGGAAGCCACACGACGCTCTTGCCCGAATCCATCGCGGCCTTGGCCAGAATCTGCCCGATGGCCAGGACTCCCTGCCCGCCGAACCCGGCAAAGATCACTTCATACTGCATGGCTTGTCTCCGCAGCGGCTTTCGCCTCGGGGGTTTTGAACTCTCCCAATGGGAAGATCGGAATCATGTTGGCCGCCAGCCATTGAGTCGCCTCCACCGGCGTGAGCCCCCAGTTCGTGGGACAGGTGGAGAGCACCTCCACCATAGCGAAGCATTTCCCTTCCACTTGATACTGAAAGGCCCGTTTGATCGCCTTTTTGGCTTTGATAATGTGGGCGGCGTCGTGCACCGACACGCGGGCGATGTACGCCGGCGTCATGAGCGTGGAAAGAAGTTCAGCCACACGAAGCGGATAACCGGCGGTAGTGACGTCCCGGCCGGAAGGGCAGGTGGTAGTCCTCTGTCCGGGGATCGTCGTGGGGGCCATCTGCCCCCCCGTCATGCCGTATACGGCATTGTTCACGAAGATCGTCGTGAACTTCTCCCCGCGGTTCGCCGCATGCAGGATCTCGTTGGTCCCGATTGAAGCCAAGTCCCCGTCACCCTGATACGTGAATACGATCAGGTCCGGCCGGACTCTCTTGAGGCCGGTCGCAAGAGCGGGAGCTCTGCCGTGCGGGGCCTCCAAAAAATCCGTGTTCATGTAGTTGTACATCAGCACCGAACACCCCACGGGCGCCACGCCCACGGTTCTTTCCCGGACGCCGAGCTCATCGAGGCTTTCCGCCACCAAGCGGTGGATCACTCCGTGCGTGCACCCTGGACAATAGTGAGTCGGGACGTCCCGCATGCTGTCGGGGCGCGTGAAGATCAGCTGCTCGAGATCACTTTCGGACATGGCTTTCGCCTCCCTCTGTTTTCCGGCTTGCGGGCGTTGAAAGCCGCGAGGCCTTACCGAACTCGGCCGCCAATTTCCGTACCTGAGCCGCCACTTCATCGGGGGACGGAACGATTCCTCCCGCCCTGCCGAAGAAACGAACGGGTTTCTGTCCCGCCGCCGCGCGCTCCACGTCCTCCACCATCTGCCCCATGCTCATCTCCACGCTCAGGAAAACCTTCACATTGGGCCGGGAGGCCACCTTCCGGATCTCTTCAAGAGGGAAGGGGAAGAGCGAGATCGGCCGGATCAGGCCCACGGGGATCTTCTCCTCGCGAAGGTCGTCGATCACGGTCTTGCAGATGCGGGCCATCGAACCGTACGCGACGAGCACGATCTCCGTTCCCGATTCGATCGCGTATTCCTCGAACCTCACTTCTTCGCGATTCATCCGTTCGTACTTGCCCGCGAGTTCGATGTTGTTCTTCTCGAGCATCGTGGGATCCAGATGAAGGCTGCGGATGATTCTGGGTGCGCGGCCTTTTGCCCCTGTCGTCGCCCAGCCGTCAGCCGCATTGGTTTTTTCTTTTTTCGCTGGGTCGAACTCCACGGGCTCCATCATCTGACCGATCATTCCGTCCCCCGCGACCATCACCGGGTTGCGATATTTGTCCGCCAGGTCGAACGCCAGCTGCACCAGGTCCACGGCTTCCTGAACAGACGAGGGAGCGAGGACGAGAACGCGATAATCGCCGTGCCCGCCTCCTTTCGTGGCCTGGAAGTAATCCGATTGGGAGGGAAGGATTCCGCCCAAGCCGGGGCCCGCGCGCATGATGTTCACGATGACGACGGGAAGGTGCGCCCCCGCCATGTAGCTGATCGCCTCCTGCATAAGGCTGATTCCCGGGCTTGAAGAGGTGGTAAACACCCTTAACCCGCTGGATGCGGCTCCGAACAGCATATTGCTCGCGGCCACCTCGCTCTCGGCCTGTACGAAGACGCCTCCGATCGCGGGAAGGCGCTTGGAGAGATAGTCGGCGACTTCGTTCTGGGGAGTGATGGGATAGCCGAAGAATCGTTTGGCTCCGACACGGATCGCCGCCTCGGCGATCGCCTCGTTACCCTTCATGAGTTGGCGGGTCATGGCGTTACCTTCTTTCCTTTGCTGTAAACCTGGATACCCACGTCGGGACACACGATGGCGCAAAGCCGGCATCCGGTGCACAGATCCCGATTCGTCAGCCGGGCGTAAAAATACCCGTGCCGGTTGATCTCCTTGGCCATCTCGATGCAGTGACGGGGACAGGCGGTCACGCACAGCGCGCAACCTTTGCAGCGGTCCTCGTTGACGTGAATTCTAGGCACGATTCGTTCCTCCTTGCGCTTCCTTCTCCCAGGGCCGGCGCATCGTCAGGTGCAGCGGTAACACGGCCACCCCGGCCCCGGCGTTTTCCCATTCTTCCACGAGTCGGTCCTCCATCGCAACGAACGGCACGGGAACGGAAAAGGACCGGGCCACTTCCTGAGCCATCCGAAACCCCTCGGTCACGATCGCAATCGTCGTCTCGTGCAGCAGGTGCGTATTGGAGACGATGCCGTCCATCTTGAGTTTGGAGGCTGCCTCGATTTTTCGAATCATCTCGACGGAGCCTTCAACCGTATCCGTGAACGGGCGCCGTGCGTTGAGAACCATCCATAAGTGATGCGAACCCGGCCGAATGGCGTCCTTAAGAGACGCCAGAACCGTGGCCCCCGCATCGTCGCCGCCGACATCCAAGATCACTCTCTCGGCCGGCTGTCGAAGAAGCGTGCCGATTCTCGGGAGAATGATCGGACTCTCCGAGTAAAAATTCTCGCCCGTGGGCGCCACGACGTCGATGCCGTCGGCGGTCAATTCGTGGATCGCCTCGCGGGACCTGAAATAGGGGTTGACGATATCCAGATCCACCAGGTGAACCCGCGCCTCTCCGTGGCGCTTCAGATACAAGGCGAAGTTCACCGCCACTTCGGTTTTTCCGCTTCCGTAGTTTCCGACGAATATGATACTGCCGTCGGGAATCTGAAGTTTTTCCTTTGGTTTCAAGATCTTCTCCGACCCAAAGTCGCCGCCCATGTATCAGGCGTGGTGTCCCTGTCAAATGACAAAGGTCATCGTGTCGCATATGGTTTGCAGTTCCGAGGAGAGGACAGGACCATGCGCAAACCCAGGCACCTTCTGAAAGTATCGGATTTCTCACGTCAGGAATGCGAGAGCGTGATCTCGAGGGCGATCGAGCTGAAGAAAGATCGCTTCGGCCATTCCGATCTCTTGAAGAACAGCACCCTCCTCATGCTGTTCGAAAAGCCTTCCTTGCGGACCCGGGTCTCCTTCGAAGCGGGAATGACCCAGTTGGGGGGCCACGCGATTTTTTACTCCATCAAGGATTCGCCCCTCGGAAAGAAAGAGAACATCCACGACACGGCGAGGTGCGCCTCGCGCTTTGCGGATATCATCGCCGCGAGGGTTTTTTCACGCCGTGACATCCGGGAACTGGCCGAGAATTCCGACGTGCCGGTGATAAACATGCTGGATGACTTCGCTCACCCGTGCCAAGTCCTCTGCGACTTCCAAACAATACGTGAGAAGAAGAGGGGCCTTTCCAACTTGAAGTTGTCCTACTTCGGGGATGCCCATAACAACGTGACGTACGACCTCATGCGGATGTCGGCGCTCTTCGGCTTTCGGATGGACGTAGCCTGCCCGGAGAAACCCGAGCATTCCCCCGAGGCGGAGGTTCTGGAGGAAGTGGAAACGCTTTCCAAAAAATCGGGAGCACAGATCCGTGTGCTCAACGACGCCCTAAAGGCCGCGCAAGATTCGGACGTTGTGTACACCGATTCCTGGATGTCCTACGGGATCCCGGCCGAGCAGGAGGAAAAACGGAAAAAGGTGTTCCTTCCGTACCAGGTGAATTCGGCCTTGATGAAAGCGGCAAAGCCGGATGCCGTGTTTATGAACTGCCTACCGGCCATGCGGGGATTCGAGCAAACCGCCGACGTCATCGACGGGCCGCAAAGCGTCGTCTTTGATCAAGCGGAAAACCGCCTCCACGTTCAGAAGGCGATCATGTTGTTCCTGCTGGGGAAGCTTTAGGAAGAAACTCTACGGTACATCGACTACGCCTGTAGCCAGGTCGATTTCGAGCGGAAGCAGTACGCGGAATTGGCCAAGAGCCAGGGCCTCCATTGGGTCCCGCGCTGCCCCTTCTGTGTCGTCACGAAGTCCGGAGGGAGGTTTGTCAAGTGCGATGCAGTAAAAATACGCTTTCTTCTCCTGCGTGAGAGGGACCTTCAGAGAGACTGTCTGCTGCGTTTGGTTACACACCATGGCGCTTTCCGGCGTCTCTTTAAACGCTTTTAGAACGTCGGCGCCGATCTCAGATTTTCCCTTGGCCATGTGATCCAAAATCACGGCCACTAAGCGGCCTCGACGCACAAGTTGAAACTCCAGAAATTGACCTGTACGTGGCGCCACATACATAAGCGTTTCCTCGCCGGTTGCGATAGAGGCCGCCCCCCATCCGGGAGGTGAGTGGGGGAATACGGGTCGTGCTTCCTGGACCATTTTCACTTCGGACGCTTGGAGATCGATCGCGAACAACGATTGGCCCAGCGTTAGGCCGAGGACTGCCGACAATACTTTCACGCCTGCGCAAACGATTCTTGAGTTCATCATCCAACACTCCTGATGTGCGTTTCATGTACCCGGCGAAACCGGGACCTTAGAACTCTCTTCGCTCAACTGATTCGGTGCGTCAAGGCAAACGGTAATAAGGGGGATGGCGGGAGTCCGCCTTCGCTGGATTGATTTTGAAGGTTGGCTTGCCTAGCCGTAGCCCCAGTTCAACTTTGGGAAGTCCGCCTTCGCTGAAGCTTCGGCGGGACAAGCAGCCTTCGCTTCGTTTCACTCAGCTCGAAAGAAGTCCGCCTTCGCCGAAAAGCATTGAAAGGAGGGCTTGCCTAGCCGTAGCTCTGCGCAGAATTGAGAGACTGTGCGTTATCGAAGGGCTTCGGCGAGACAGCCTTCGCTTCGTTACACTCAGCGAAGGCTGGAGCCACCCCCCGGACGCGGCGGCTCTCGCCGCCAGCGTTGTAGGGTGAGCCTCTCGCACCCAGCAAAGCTGGGTTCCCGCTCGAGGCTGTTTATTGGATCACTGCAACGTCGAATCTGTGCGCTCACCACAGGCGCTTAGTTACCCTGATCGAACTTTCGAAAAACATGAGCAGATCAATGCCAGTAACGTGGAAAATCCTCACGACGAGGACGCTGGTGGTTCGCTTGACCCGAATCTTTCATGAGGAGCGGAACCATTTCCCTCACCCCCCAGGAGGGGGATTCGGGAAATGGAGCCACCCCCCGGATTCGAAGTTGTGCGCTCGCAACAAGCGCTTCGTTACTTCGATCGGACGAATACCCGATCTCGAATGAGTATCTTAAGAATGGAGCCTATCGATGTGACAGGACGCTGGTTGCTCACTTGACCCGGATCTTTCATGAGGAGTGAGACCATTCCCCTCATCCCCAGGAGGGGATTCGGGGAATGGAGCCACCCCCCGGATTCGAAGTTGTGCGCTCACCACAGGCGCTTAGTTACCCTGATCGAACTTTCGAAAAACATGAGCAGCCCGATGCTAAAAATGTCGGGAATCCTCACTGCGAGGACGCTGGTGGTTCGCTTGACCCGGATCTTTCATGAGGAGTGAGACCATTCCCCTCATCCCCAGGAGGGGATTCGGGGAATGGAGCCACCCCCAGGATTCGAACCGGGGACCTACTGATTACGAATCAGTTGCTCTACCAACTGAGCTAGGGTGGCCCCTGGAAGGGCGATCAAGTTACACGGTTCATTTCTAAAAGTGAAACGCGAAGCCTGCGGACCCGATGACCGGAATCAAGACCCGGTCACCCCCCCATAAAAAAACGTCGGCACCGGCCTGAACAAACACTTCCGAGTCGTGAGAGCCCAAGTGAAAAGGGTGGGCCAAATTCGCACCGAAACGCGGCCCTCCGTATACCGTATGGTTGCCCTGGGTG
>JAZDIZ010000101.1:0-6042 GCA_043804515.1 Pseudomonadota bacterium
GAAATACCTCGGAACCGTCGTCCCGCACACGGACAACTATTTCGCCGCTCTCAATGCGGCCGTTTTCAGCGACGGCTCGTTCGCCTACGTCCCGAAGACGGTGCGCTGCCCGATGGAGCTGTCCACGTACTTCCGGATCAACGCAAAGGCCACGGGACAGTTCGAGCGGACGCTCATCATCGCCGACGAGGGAAGCTCGGTGAGCTACCTCGAAGGCTGCACGGCGCCCATGCGGGACGAGAACCAGCTTCATGCGGCGGTGGTCGAACTGGTGGCCCTGGACAACGCCCAGATCAAATACTCCACCGTGCAGAATTGGTACCCCGGCGACAAGGACGGAAAGGGCGGCATTTACAATTTCGTCACGAAACGCGGGAAATGCGCCGGCGTGAATTCGAAGATCTCCTGGACACAGGTGGAAACGGGATCCGCGATCACGTGGAAGTATCCGAGCTGCATTCTGATGGGGGACAATTCCGTCGGCGAGTTCTATTCCGTCGCGGTGGTGAACAACCTTCAGCAAGCCGATACCGGCACCAAGATGATCCACATCGGCAAAAACACGCGAAGCACGATCATCTCGAAAGGCATCTCCGCGGGCAGGGGCCAGAACACGTACCGCGGGATGGTGAAGATCCTCAAGTCGGCGGAAAACGCCCGGAACTATTCGCAGTGCGACTCGCTTCTGATAGGCGACAAGTGCGGGGCGCACACCGTGCCCTGCATCGAGGTGCGCAACTCCACGGCCCAGATGGAGCATGAAGCCACGACGTCCAAGATCAGCGACGACCAGCTTTTCTATTGCAGGCAACGCGGCCTTTCGGAGGAGGACGCCGTCGGCATGATCGTGAACGGGTTCTGCAAGGAGGTCTTCCGCAAGCTCCCGATGGAGTTCGCCGTGGAGGCCCAGAAGCTCCTGGGCGTGAGCCTGGAAGGAAGTGTGGGCTGAGTTGGGAAAGGATATGGAGATGTTGAAGATTCAGAATTTGCACGCAGCGATCGACGGGAAGGAGATCCTCAAGGGCATCAACCTGGAGGTGAAGGCCGGAGAAGTCCACGCGATCATGGGCCCCAACGCTTCCGGAAAGACCACGCTGGCGCAGGTATTGGCGGGGCGGAGCACGTATGCCGTCACGCAAGGGGAAGTGTTTTACCAGGGGCGTAACCTTCTCGCGATGAAACCGGAGGAGCGGGCCCGGGAAGGGATTTTTCTCTCGTTCCAGTACCCCGTGGAAATCCCGGGCGTGAACAACTCCTATTTTCTCAAAGCGGCGCTCAATTCCATCCGGAAACACCGGGGTCTTGAGGAGCTGGACGCCATGGATTTCCTGACACTCGTCAAAGAGAAAATGAAGCTCGTGGAGTTCCCCGAAACCCTTCTGAACCGTCCTGTGAACGAGGGCTTTTCCGGAGGTGAGAAAAAGCGGAATGAGATTCTCCAGATGGCGCTTCTAAACCCCACGCTCGCGATCCTGGATGAGACGGACTCGGGCCTGGACATCGACGCTCTGCGACTGTTGGCGAACGGCGTAAACGCGCTTAGGAGCCCGGAACGCGCGATGGTCCTCATCACGCATTACCAGCGCCTCCTGACCTACGTTCAGCCCGACCGGGTGCACGTTTTGGCGCACGGCCGGATCGTCAAGTCCGGCGGCCGCGAACTCGCCCAGGAACTCGAAAAATCGGGATACGGCTGGGTGGAAAAAGAATCAAAGTTGGTTCCGCTGCAATCAGCGGGGGACGCTCGAAGTTCATGACGGAGATGCCGAAAGCCGGCCGGTCGCTTCTCTCCGTTTGGGAGGCCCTTGAGAAGGACCCGGTGGGCCGTGAGTCCGGATGGGTGACGGCTCTCCGAAGATCCGGGGCCGATATCTTTCGCCAACGGGGGTTTCCCACGACCCAGGACGAGGAATGGAAGGACACCAACGTTGTGTCGCTCTCGGAAATCGGTTTCGGGCCCGCTCCTTCGGCTCAGCTCGGCATTGTGCCGGGCTACATATCCTCGCTGCGTGTGGGGGAAGCGCGCGGCCCCCGGTTGGTTTTCATCAACGGTTCGTTCCGCCCGGACCTGTCGGACGTAAGGAAGCTGCCGCCGGGCGTCACGGTCGCGAGCCTGCGCGGCGTGCTTCGTTCCCGTCCCGGGGAGCTTCGCAACCTTTTGGGCCGTTGCGCGAACGTCGCGTCCAGCCCGTTCACGGCCGTCAATGCGGCCCTCTTTATAGACGGCGCATTCCTGCGAATCGGCCGAGGTGTCGCGCTCGAGAATCCAATCGAATTGTCGTTCCTGTCGGTTTCCAACGGCGTTCCCGTCTTCTCCCATCCGCGCAATCTGATCGTGGCCGAGGAGGGCAGCAAGGCCTCCGTCATTGAGACCTATGCAGGCCTCAACGGATCTCCATATTGGGTCAATCCCGTGACCGAGATCATCCTCGAGGCCAATGCGCGGCTTTCGCACTTCAAGGCCCAAGAGGATAACAAAGGGGCGTTTCACGTCGCGACGATCGCCGTGCGCCAGGAAAGGGACAGCGTTTTCGCCTCCCATGCCTTTCAGCTCGGAGGCGTGCTGGTGAGGAGCAACATCGAAACCACGCTGGCCGGGGAAGGAGCCGAATGCACAATGAACGGTTTGTTCCTCCTCTCGGGCGCTCAGCATTCCGACACCCACACGCTGATCGACCATGCCAGCCCGCATTGCACGAGCCTGGAGCTTTACAAAGGCATTCTGGACCAGAAATCCCGCGGTGTTTTCGATGGAAAAATCATTGTTCGCCCGGACGCCCAGAAAACAAGCGCGCGGCAGACGAGCCGGAACCTTCTCCTCTCAAAAGACGCATTGGTGAACTCCACACCGAGGTTGGAGATTCTGGCCGACGACGTGAAATGCTCGCATGGTGCCACGATCGGAAATCTGGACGAACAGGCCATTTTCTATTTCCGGTCCCGCGGGATCGGGGAAGCCGAGGCACGCGAGATTCTGACCCGGGCGTTTGCCAACGAGATCGTGGACCCGATACCCTTCCCTTCTCTTCGGGATCACCTGACCGCCGTGATCTTGAAAAAACTCGAGGGAGCGACCCGATGACCTGGGCCACGGAAACCGCCGCGCTCGATCCGAAGCGCCGCAATGACGAACCCTCTTACGATCCTGTCCGGTATCGAGGTGATTTCCCGATTTTTGCGCAGAAGATCAACGGGAAGCGCCTGGTTTACCTCGACAACGCTGCGACGGCTCAAAAACCCGATGCGGTGATCGATACCATCTCCCGGTTCTATTCGGTGGATTACGCGAACATCCACCGGGGCGTGCACACACTCAGCCAACGCGCCACAGAGCGGTACGAGGCGGCCCGGACAACGGTCCAACGGCTTCTGGGAGCGAAGGACCCGAGGGAGATCATTTTTGTCCGCGGCACCACCGAGGGGATCAACCTGATCGCGAACACGTTCGGCCGATCCCGCGTCAAGGAAGGGGACGAGATCCTCCTGACCGGGATGGAACATCATTCCAATATCGTCCCATGGCAGATTCTGTGCCAGCAGACGGGCGCGAGGCTCAGGATCGTAGGCGTTACGGATCGAGGGGAACTCCAAATGGACGAATTCCGAAAGCTCCTTTCTCCGCGTACGAAAATCGTTTCACTCTGCCACGTCTCGAACAGCCTCGGCACGATCAACCCCGTCGCGGAAATCATCGTGGAGGCCCACCGCCACGGCGTGCCCGTGATCCTGGACGGCGCACAGGCCGTTCCACATTTGACTTTCGACGTCGCGGAATTGGATTGCGATTTCTACGCGTTCTCGGGGCACAAGGTATACGGCCCCACGGGAATCGGCGCCGTTTACGGCAAGTTGGAGCATCTGCAGAAGATGCCGCCGTATCAGGGCGGGGGTGACATGATCCGCTCGGTCACGTTCGAGAAGACCGAGTACAACGACGTGCCGCAGAAGTTCGAAGCCGGGACGACCAATATCGCGGGAGCGATCGGGCTGGCGGCAGCCATCGATTACGTGAACTCCATCGGCCGGGAACGGATCGCGGGACATGAGACGGAACTCCTGGCCCACGCCACCGAGAACCTTTCCCGTTTTCCGCAGGTTCGGATCATCGGCCAAGCCGAAAAGAAGGCTTCGGTTCTGTCGTTCGTACTGAAGGGGATTCATGCTCACGATATCGGGACGGTGCTGGACCAGGAGGGCATCGCGATCCGGGCGGGGCACCACTGTACGCAACCTTTGATGGAGCGGTTCGGCGTTCCCGCCACCGCCCGGGCCTCGTTCGCCCTCTACAACACGAAAGAGGACGCCGACATTCTCGCGGACGGCGTCGGGAAAACGATCAAACTGTTCGGGTGAACATGACGGAACTCAGAGAACTCTACCAGGAAGTGATTTTGGACCATTACAAGCGTCCGCGGAACCAGCAACGTCCGGAGGGAGCCAACCACATGGCGGTAGGGCACAATCCCCTCTGCGGCGACAAGATCACCGTTTTCCTGTCGCTGGACGGGGACGGGATCGTGCGGGATATCGGCTTCGAGGGATCGGGATGCGCGATTTCGACGGCCTCGGCCTCGATGATGACGGAAATCGTCAAGGGAAAACCGGTCTCGCAAGCACAGGCCATATTCGAGCGATTTCATGATCTGGTGACGGGACAGGAGGAACCGGACGTCGACGGCCTCGGAAAGCTGGCGGCGTTCGCGGGCGTGCGGGAGTTCCCTGTCCGCGTGAAATGCGCCAGCCTCGCCTGGCACACGTTCAAGGCCGCCCTCGAAGACAAAACCGGCCAAGTCACGACCGAGTAGCCCGTTCCGCTCGGATCCTAGCGGCCTCTAAATAGTTCCCATCACGCAGTGAACGGGAATACCGCGAGTTCTTCGTAGATCGACCCGTCGGGCCGGAGCGTCGATTTCATAAGCGAGATGTGATCTGCCGCGAATCGGTGCTCCCGAATCGGCTTCGCATCGGCCAAAACCCGCTTCAGATGCTGTGACGCCGCGGGCGGCGCCTCCCGTCGGACCCGGGCCAGCGTGATGTGCGGCTCGAATCCCCTCCCCTCCTTGCGAATCCCAATGGGCTCCAGTGCTTCCTCGATCCGACCCACCAGATCCGACAGGCGCTCCTTCTCGCCTTCCAGTCCGATCCAAACCGTGTGCAGGCGGTCCCCCCTGCCGAACGTTCCCACCGAGCCCGAATGAAGCGCGATCTTGGATGTACTCTTCGTCACGTCCGTCAGTGCGGATCGGATCGGGGGCACCCAAGCGTCCTCCACTTCCCCGATGAACTTGAGCGTCACGTGGAATTGATCTCGCTTCGCCCACCGCAGCTCCCCGCCCGGCGTCCGCTTCTTAAGATATTCCAAGAGGCGATCCAGCTCGTCTTTGAGCGGATCCGGAAGGTTCAAGGCCACGAACAGGCGGGGCATCTAGGGTCGGCCTATTTCGTCGAAGGAGCCGGTTCTACCTCAATCTCACGCAGGCGAATCAATTCGGCCGCTCTCTTTCTCTCGCCGCGGCTCAGGAACCCGACGGCGACTACGATGAAGATCAAGGAAGTCCATTCCGACTGGGACGGAATTTTTCCGCCGAATCCAAGGGCAAAAATCAGTGTCGCGCATGTGCCCGCCACCAGCGACGTCAGCCGGTTTACGAGACCCGCGAACGTGGCCGTCCTGCCCTTGAAGAGGAAGATAAAGACCGATACGAACGCCACAAAGCCGTACGCGATCCCCGACCAGAAGGCCCAATCCCACTTCGGCCTGGGGAAGATGATCGAATTGCGGAAGATTTCGATTTGCGGCGGATTCCAATTGAAAAGTTCCGGCGCGAAGAAAAGAAGCATACCCACGATGAACAAAGTCGTGGTTGCGGAGATCTGCTCCCACGTGAAGTACCCCTTGTTGTCCTGCTTTACTCCCGCGGCACGCGTGTTCTTGAAGTAGTTCATGATGTATATGCGAAGCGTATAGGCCAGGATGTAACTTCCCAAAATCATCATCGCGGGGAATGAACGGATGAAGTCGAATGCCCCCGCCTCACGGCG
>JAZDIZ010000102.1:0-2216 GCA_043804515.1 Pseudomonadota bacterium
CGGAGATGCAAAAGCTGTTATCTTCTCCAGTTCGACCATATGGATCCCTACTTCTCGGGAGGGTCCTCGGACGAAGAGAACATCAGACATTTGTGCCGGATGCACAATCAGTATCTCGCGGGAAGAATGTTTCAGTCCGAAGCCGAACTGGTTTCGAGTGACCTCTAGGGGTCGGAAGGGCTATCGCCTCGCTCCCATCTAAACAACTTCTGAAAATGATTCGCAAACCTTCCAAAAATCTTGGCCGACTTCCTCGGCAAAGCGCAAGAGTCCACCATCCCCTAACCCATTTCTGATTCTCATCGGATTCCTGACCCGGTTTCGGCATACGGTTACCGGAACCCTGACTCCGGAGTCTTTCGATCTACGAAGCCAGATCGCGGTAGATCTCGGCGTACGATTTGGCCGCGCGGCTCCAGGAGAAGTCGGCTTGCATCGCCCGCTTTTGCATCGCGTCCCAGGCCATGGAGTTCTTCCTTTGGAATTCCAGGGCCCGGACCACGGCGTCCACGATCCCCTGCGGGTTCAAGTCTTGGAAACAAAACCCCGTGGCATCCCGAGGCGATTGTTTCGGGTCCACGACGGTGTCGATCATTCCGCCCGTCCGGTGCACGATGGGAATCGTGCCGTAGCGCATGGCATAGAGCTGCGAAAGGCCGCACGGCTCGTACCGGGACGGAACGAGGAGAAAATCGGCGGCCGCAAGAATCCGGTGGGAGAGGGGATCGTCGTACCGCGCCGCCAGGCCCACCTGTTTGGGGTACCGGATCCGGTAATTCTGAAACTCCGCGGCGTATGAGAGCTCGCCGGTCCCGAGGACGGCGAGGTCGATCCCGAGCGGGAGGAGGTCCGGCAAGGCCTGAAGAAGAACGTCGACGCCTTTTTGAAACGCGAACCTGCCTACGACGGCGACCAGAGGATGATTGTGCCGGGCCAGCTTAAGCGTCTCTCTCACGTTCCGCTGGGCCAAACGTTTTCCCTCCTTGAGCGTGCGGAGCGTGAACTTCTTGGCAAGGTACCGGTCGGTGGCCGGATTCCAGACGTCGTAATCCGCCCCGTTCAAGATTCCTGTGACGTGATTCCCTCGAGTCTTCAAGAGGCCGTCCAAGCCCTCGCCGAATGCGGGGGTCAGGATCTCTCTGGCATACGTGGGGCTCACGGTCGTGATCCGATCCGCGTATTGAAGCGACGCCTTCAGGAAGTTCACCCCCCCGAAAAATTCCACGCCCTCGGGACGGAAGAGGTTGGCTTTCGTGGAGGGGTCGAGCGACCACAAATCCAGTTCCTGGCGGGGAAATCTCCCCTGGTAGGCCAGGTTGTGGATCGTGAACACCGTGCGCGGCGGCCTGGGCCACGTGCCGGTGAACTTCACGAAGACCGGCAGGAGAGCCGCGGGCCAGTCGTGGCCGTGGAGGATGGACGGGGGATTCGGCCTCCGGCGCGCGAATTCGCAGATGGCGCGGCAGAACAGCGTGAACCGTTTGGCGTTGTCCGGGTAGGCCGTCGCCGGAGGACCGTAGATTTCCTCACGGTCGAAAAGCTCGGGGCAATCCACGAGCGTGGTCGTGACGCCGGAGGGATCGCTCCGGGAGAGAAACCTGACGTGTGCGCGGCCCGCTCCCAGAGGGACGTTGAAGTGCTCCTTTTCGGGCGAGAAAAAACGCCGCGGAACGAAGCCATAGGCGGGAAGGAACCGCCGGACCGTGAGCCCTTCGGCCACAAGGGCGTTCGGCAGGGCGCGCAGGACATCGCCCAGGCCTCCTGTTTGCGCCAGCGGCCCCACTTCGGCGGCCGCCATCCAGACTTCAAACGCCATGTGTTTTCAAAGGAGGCCCCGTCATGAGGTGCCCTTCGGGAACGTCCATGAACCGGTCCAGATCCCGGAGGTGCTGCGCCGCCTCTTCCGGGGGCATCGGGTTGATGTAAAAACCGGTACCCCATTCGAAACCGGCCACGTCGGTCAGGCGCGGCATGATGTTCATCTGCCAATGGTAGCGGTCGGCGTTTGGGTTCCCATGCGGCGCCGAGTGGATGACGAAGTTGTACGGCGGGTCTTTGAGCGCCAGCTTGTATCTCCGAAATACGTCCCTCACGATTTCGGCCAGGCGTTCCATCTGGGAGAGGCTCATCTTCCAGAAATAGGGCAGGTGCTCCCTCGGAATGATCTGGATCTCGAACGCGAACCGGGAGGCGAACGGAGCGAACGCCACGAAATC
>JAZDIZ010000103.1:0-2884 GCA_043804515.1 Pseudomonadota bacterium
TACTTGGTCCACCGTGGCCTCCTGAACTTGGTGATTTGGGTCCGGGCGGACTCCGATACGTTCGTTTTCAGCTTCGATCTCTTGGAGGCGTTCCGAAAATCCGGGTGCTCGTTCGAACGGGTCCGGATCCGGACGTATCCGCGGGAGGACGGGGTCAGCCGCGAGGATTCGCTTGGTCGGATCGGAAAGGTTTTCTGGGAGCTGATTCGAAGCCGGATTCGGAGCGTGCGGTATGGGTGAGGCCCTGGCGCTTCTGACGGCGGTCACCTGGTCCGTCGGCGTGATCCTCTTTCGGATGGCGGGAAGGGAAGTGGGGCCCTTCGCCCTGAACGTGTTCAAGAACACCGTGGCCCTGATTCTGCTGGGCGTTTCGATGCCGATTCTCTCGCAGGCGTATTTCCCCTCCGTTCCGCTGCGCGACATCCTGATCCTGTTGGCAACCGGCGTGATCGGGATCGGCATCTCCGACACGCTTTTTCTCTACACGCTCAATGTATTGGGGGCGGGCCGAACCGCGCTGGTGGACTGCCTTTATAGTCCCTTCGTGATCCTTTTTGCGTTTTATTTTCTGGGCGAGCGCCTGACGGGCCTTCAGTCGTTGGGCGGGGCATTCATCTTGGCGGGTGTTGTGATCAGCGCGATGGAACGGTCCGGTCACAAGCTCCCGCTTCGGACGTACGTCAAGGGATTGGCCGCGGGAACGTTTTCCATGGCCAGCATGGGGGCGGCCGTTGTGATGATGAAGCCTCTCCTGAACACCTATCCGATCATGTGGGTCAACACCGTCCGGATGGCCGGGGGGCTCGCCTTCCTGGCCTTGTTCCTGCCGTTTCAATCCCGGTGGAGCGAGGTGCGCGCGGCGTTTCGTCCCGGTCGCTCCTGGAGAGTGACGCTGCCGGCGTCGATCGTGGCTTCGTACGTTTCGTTGGTGATCTGGGTGGCCGGGATGAAGTACACGGAGACCAGCATCGCCGCCCTTCTCAATCAAACCAGCGTGGTTCTCATCGTTATCCTGGCGGCTTTGTTCCTTCGGGAGCCGTTCACGCGCGTCCGGACGATCGCGGTTGCTATGGCGGTGGGGGGAAGTATCCTTATCGTCTGGTAGAGGGGCGCTTGAAGGATTTTGCAAAAACACCGGACTTTCCCGAGCCACCAAGGCGACGGCTTCAGTTTCCGTTCAAGATCTTTTTCTTGCTGGCGTTCGGTGCGATCGCGTTTCTTTTTGTTTTCATCATGACGAAGGCCCTGGTGCCCTCCAAGGAGGCCCAGCCAGGCGGGCTTTTGGTAAAAGAAAAGCAAGCGGTCGTCGTCACTCCGCGCCCGACGGAAACACCGCTCCCGTTGGGATACGGGACGGTGATCATTCAGACGGAACCCGCGGACGCCAAGATCTATGTAAATGAGGCCCTGATCTCCTCAAAATCCCCCGCGAAACTGGAGAGACAGAGCAACCAAGGAGCCTACAGACTCGCGGTGGAGCGCCGGGGGTACGAGCCCTACACGAAGATCTACAACGTGGAGGCGAATCAACGCATGATCATCCACGTGCGCTTGCAGAAGAGCCCACCGACGAAGAAACCAAAGGATTAAGGCTTAAGGATTGATCCTTGGCTTTCAGATTTAAGAGTTAAGCCTCAAGCCTCAATAATTAAAATCGAGAAAGGGGCCAGGTCCGAATTCTTGAAAACGGCCTTGGAGGCCGATTTCGTGCCGGCACCAATCCGAATTCCGGTCTCCTCCCCTGAATCAACTCATTTTATCCATTAGAAATCAGTATTTGGTCTCTGGCGCCGTCCTTGCTTTTGCTATGGCAGGAGAGTGTGAAAATCGGGGTCAGGTCCGGATTTCGAGAATGGCGGCTGGAGGTCGATTTGCGGTAAGCAGGCAGTGTTTAGAGACGTGAACCCGACCCTTTCTCTACAGGCATTGACAAAATGGCAAGACTTGCTAGAATGGCAAGTAGAACAGTAGCGCTTCAGATTGGACAGGTTCGCAGGAAAACCGGGCGATGCCTTCGTAAGGGTACCTATAGGGTATCGGATCCTCATCTTACGAAAGAGATCATGCCAGGGCGGAGAATCATCATTAATGATCTGTTCAATGTCGTGTTGAGCAGGACTTCTAAGATTGAGCCGCAGTGGAACGAGGAATGCGGGGAATGGCGGTATGTGTTTTCGACTGAGCGCTTCTGTGTAATCGTTACGTTTGAAAGACCGAGTCGATTGGTTTTTGTGACGGCCTGGCGGCTAAAGAGCAACCCGGGCTAGAAGAGGCGACCGATGAAATGTTATGTGTGCCAGTCAGACGCTAAGCTAAAGCGCGAGGTCATTGACCGCCATAATTATGTGGAGTGCGGCTTGGACAATGTCATTCTCATGCATATCCCGGGCCTCCGTTGTGAAAAATGTCAAACCCTGCTGCCAGAGATTCCTAGACCACTCGAGCTTCACGCAGTCATTGCCGAACTAATTTTATCCAAACCATTTCTATTGGTTGCGAATGAAATTCGGTTTTTGCGCACACAGTTGGGGTATTCACAGGTAGATTTTGCGAAAAGGATCCATAAGGACGCAAGTTTCTTGAACCGGATCGAACGCGGGAAA
The DNA here is from genome assembly GCA_043804515.1 of Pseudomonadota bacterium. Lineage (GTDB taxonomy): Bacteria > Bdellovibrionota_G > JALEGL01 > JALEGL01 > DATDPG01 > JAZDIZ01. The sequence goes on from JAZDIZ010000103.1 coordinate 2,604, forward strand.
ATAGCGCTAAGTGAAGATTTCGATCGATTGATTCGACTCGTCTATTTGAAAGACAAGGCAAAACCAAAACGTGCCTACGAGGAGCTCGACAACCTCATTTCACCCAAAGAGGCCGGGAGACAGGCGTACAGCTTAAGGACCAGGGACGGGCATTGGAATTCCGTTCTTCAACCGGCTGCCTAGGTGTGGAAATTCAGGAAAACGCGGGGCGCCCACGACATTTTCTGATCCGCTCCAGGCGCGGACGAGGAATCTGGGGACGTACGACTGGATCGCATTAC
>JAZDIZ010000104.1:0-27831 GCA_043804515.1 Pseudomonadota bacterium
ATCGCGGGGGAGATCACATCCAAGGGCAAAGTCGATTTCGACAAGCTGGCCCGCCAAGTGGTTGCGGACATCGGATACACGATTCCCGGCGTGGGGTTTGACGCCCAGACGTGCAAGATCCAGGTTTCCGTGGGCACGCAATCTCCGGACATCTCGCAGGGCGTGACGGAGGGAAGCGGCCTGTTCAAGGAACAAGGGGCCGGCGACCAAGGGCTCATGTTCGGCTATGCCATAAACGAGAATCCGGAATACATGCCCTCGCCGATCTATTACGCGCACCTTCTCACAAAGCGCCTGGCGGAAGCCCGGCATTCCGGAGAGATCTCCTGGCTTCGTCCGGACGGAAAGAGCCAGGTGACGATGGAGTACCGGGGGAATAAGCCCGTCCGCGTGGACACGGTGGTGGTTTCCACGCAGCACGACGAGGAACCCTCTCACAAGACGATCAAAGAGGGAGTTATCGAATCGGTCGTGAAGAAATCGATTCCCCGGGAACTTCTGGATTCCAAGACCAAATACTACATCAACCCGACGGGACGCTTTGTCGTCGGCGGCCCCGCCGGGGATTGCGGCCTCACCGGCCGGAAGATCATCGTCGACACGTACGGCGGGTGGGGAAGGCACGGCGGCGGCGCTTTCTCGGGAAAGGATCCGAGCAAGGTAGACCGGAGCGCCTCCTACATGGCGCGGTACATCGCCAGGACCCTCGTGGCGGCAGGCTTGGCGCAGCGATGCGAAGTGCAGCTGGCGTATGCCATCGGTGTCGCCGATCCGGTGTCCGTCATGGTGGATACGTTCGGAACGGGGAAGATCGGCGATCCCAAGATCAGTGAGCTTGTGCGCGAGTACTTCCCGCTCAAACCGAAAGCGATCATCGAGAAACTCAACCTGAAGCGGCCGATTTTCCGCAAGACGGCGTCGTACGGTCATTTCGGTCGGTCGAAGGACGGGTTCCCCTGGGAACTCGGCGACATGGTCGAACGCCTCAAATCCGCGGGTTGATTCAGGGCGTCCGGCATCCCGCATCTAGATTCTAGGAAAGAAAAGCGGGCTGCGCCGTTGCCTACGCTCCGTGGCTCGGATCGCAAAAAGGGACGCCGGTGTGTGGAGAGCTCCGCTCTCCATCTCTTAGGGAAGGCGATTCGCCACCCCAAGGGTGCCGGCTCATCGCCAGCATTTGAGTTGCCTGGCGGCAACGAGAGATCCGTCGGCTCCGCCGGCAATCTAAGGCTCCGCCGCCGGAGCCCCCGGCGTCCATGAAGCAGCAAAAGAAACCGGCAATGCCCCAACCCGCCCACACAACACGGCATCTGTAAGTCCACCCACCATGGATACGACCGCCCGCTGGACGTGGCGCGCCCGAAAATCGACCGAGGTTCCTTGTCCACTATAGAGGCAGAAACGGCAGCTTTTGGGCTCCGCTGCACGCTTTGTGATCCCCTCCGAGGCGCAAATCGTCGAATCATGTCGGGAACTTGTGAAGGAAAAACAGAGCATTAGTTGACGCGCGCAGACGCCGGTGCTAACCTGCGGAACTTTTTCGGGGCCTGGTGTCCCGTAAGTATTTAAAATCTTTAAGGTTTTGGAGAGTGGTGAGAGCGTGACCGGAGTCCGGATTCGAGAAGGTGAGTCATTCGAAAGTGCTCTCCGCAGGTTCAAGAAGATGTGTGAGAAAGCGGGCATTCTTTCTGAGCTGCGGAAAAGAGAGCACTACGAGAAGCCGAGCGTTCGGAAAAAACGCAAGGCAATGATGGCGAAGAAACGCGCGCAGAAGAAATATCCGCGTTGACGGCAAACCGTCCGCTTGCGCCGCTCAGCCACGTGTGGGTGAGCTTTGGCAGTGCCTCCTGAAGTGATCGACGAGATCCGAAACCGCCTCGATCTGGTTCGGGTGGTCGGAGAGGTGGTCCCCCTCAAGAAATCGGGACGCAACTATCTGGGGCTTTGCCCCTTTCATTCGGAGAAAACCCCTTCGTTTACGGTCAGCGAACAGAAACAGCTCGACCATTGTTTCGGGTGCGGTGAAGGCGGAACTCTCTTCACGTTCATGATGAGATTCCACCATCTTTCCTTCCCGGAGACCCTTGAGCGGTGTGCTGCAAGGGCGGGAGTCGATCTTTCCCGGTACCGGCAGGAGAGCGACGCCATCACAAAGCGCAAGGAACTCCAGCGGAAGATGCACAAGGTCCTGGCATATGCCGGCGATTTTTATCATCACATCTTTCTTAGAGGCTCCGAGGGAGCAGGCGCGCGCCGATATGCCACCGGCCGGGGCATTTCCACGGACGCGGCACAGGCCCTCAAGCTCGGTTTCGCTCCTTCGCAATGGCAGACGCTGACTCAATCTTTGATCAAGGACGGCTATTCACTGGAAGACGCCCATCAGGCGGGGCTGATTTCCAAGAGCCAGAAGGACGACGGCTATTTCGATCTGTTCCGGGACCGGCTCTTGTTCCCGATCACGGACCCGAAAGGGAACCCCGTGGGTTTCGGCGGGCGCATCCTTGGGGACGGAACGCCGAAGTATCTGAACTCCCCCCAGAGCCCGGTGTTCGACAAGGGACGCCTGCTCTACGGCTTGTTCGAAGCCGAAGGGGCGATCCGGGAACGGAAACGGGCCATCCTGGTGGAAGGGTACATGGACCAGGCGGCGCTCCGGTTTGCGGAGTTTCCCAACACGGTCGCCACGTTGGGCACGGCGCTGACGGACGATCATGCGAGATTGCTTACCAAATACACCGAGAACGTGGTCGTGCTGTTCGACGGCGACGAGGCGGGGCTGAAGGCGGCCCGCCGCTCCATGAAAGCGCTGTTGTCCCACGGCCTGCGGGCCAAAGTGACGATTCTCCCCAAAGGGGAGGATCCCGACACATTCGTCCGGAAATCGGGAAGAAAGGAATTTGAAACGCTGATGGAAGCCTCGCAACCGATGCTGGATTTTTTCATCGATCGGTTCTTCCGGGGAGAGGGCGATGTGACCGAGAAGGCGCGGGCCGTCGAGGAACTGGCGGAACTCATCCGCGGGACGGAAAACGCATATCTCCGCGAGGCGATTTTGGACGAGGTCGCGCGGAAAACGGAGCTGGACAAGGGAGTGCTCCGCGGCGAACCGGGTGCCAAGAACGCTTTCCGACCGGGCCTGGCGCAAAGCGCGGCGAATCCTCCGAAGCCTTTGGCGGAGTCCCCGGAGTTCTGGACGCTGCTGCGGATCGCCGCCGAGGTTCCCGAAGCCCGCGCCGAAATCCTCGCGCCGGACATACTGGGCCTCCTGGGCAACGAATCACTAGTGGACAGGGCGAGGCGTTGGCTCGAGGAAGTCGGGGAAACGGCGGAGGATTCGGAATCCGCGCCGAAATGGGTGGATCGTTGGGAAGATGAAGCCACAAAAAGGTTTTTGGTGGAGGTTTTTATGAAACCAGGGTTCGCCCCGAACACCTGGAAGAAGGTTTTGAGCGACTGCACGTACAAACTCCGCCAGGGGGAAATTCGGCGTCTCCTGGACGCCTCCGCCGAAGCGCGGCAGCGGGGAGCGGACGAAGAGGCCTCTCGCCTTGGGAATCAGATGTTTGAACTGAAGAAGAAGCTGGACCAACGGAGTCCTGGCTAAAGGAGGCGTGCGTGAAAGATGAGAAAAAAGGCGTCGAGAACGTAAAACACCTGATCGATATGGGGAAGGAGAAGGGGTACCTCACGTACGAAGAGGTGAACGAGGTTCTGCCGAGCGATATCGTCGCCAGCGATCAACTCGACGACATCATGATCATGTTCGGCGAGATGGACATCGCCATCGTCGACACCGAAAAGGAAGGACAGGCGCTTCGCGACCGGATCAAGGCCGAGAGCCCGGACGACGAGGAAGGGGAGGCCAAGGAAACCACGATCACCCGCTCCAACGACCCGGTCCGCATGTACCTCAAGAAGATGGGGTCCGTTTCCCTTCTTACGCGCGAAGGGGAGGTGGAGATCGCGAAGCGGATCGAGGAGGGGGAGAACGAGGTCCTGGAAATCCTCATGCGCTCTCCCATCGGCGTCAAAGAAATCCTGACGATCGGGGACAAGCTGAAGAGGGGCACGATCCGCGTTCGGGATCTCATCCGCGGGATCGATGAGGACGACGAGAGCTTCGACGAAAAGGGAACGACGGAAACCGTTCTTCGGCTCGTCGAAAAGATCCGGAGGTTGGATAGGGAGAACAAGGCGCTTCTTTCGAACCGGCGCCGGATGGCGAAATCGAACCTCAAGAAACGCCAGATCAACGAGAAACTCGAACGAAACCAACTGAAGATGTTCGAGACGCTCAAAGAGATCAACCTCAACCGGAAGTGGATCAATCGGATCGTGTCGCGTCTCAAGAGCATGATCCACAGGATCGAGCAGGCGGAGCGGAGCTACCGGGAAGCCGAGGACAAGACGCGCAAGCCGATGAGGGAGCTTCGGAAATTCTTCCGCGACTCCAAGAAGGGCAGGGTGGAATCGAAGCGGGTCGCCAAGCAGCTCAAGACGGTGACGCTGGAAGAGCTGGTGGAAATCGAGAAGATCGTGAAATCCGCGGAGAAGCGGATCGTGAAGATCGAAGATGAAGCGGCCATGTCGGCCTCCCATCTCAAGGAGACCTATAGGCGCTTGAGCCACGGCGAACGGATGGCCGACAAGGCTAAGACGGAGTTGATTGAGGCCAACCTGCGCTTGGTCGTCTCGATCGCCAAGAAGTACACGAATCGCGGCCTTCAGTTCCTGGACCTGATCCAGGAGGGGAATATCGGGCTCATGAAGGCGGTGGATAAGTTCGAGTATCGCCGGGGATATAAGTTCTCCACATACGCCACGTGGTGGATCCGCCAGGCCATTACGCGGGCGATCGCGGATCAAGCCCGCACGATCCGGATCCCGGTTCATATGATCGAGACGATCAACAAGCTGGTGCGCACGTCGAGATATCTCGTGCAGGAACTCGGGCGGGAGCCCTCACCGGAGGAGATCGCGGAGAAAATGGAACTGCCTCTGGATAAGGTGCGAAAAGTGCTCAAGATCGCCAAAGAGCCGATATCGTTGGAAACACCGATCGGGGAAGAGGAGGATTCCCACCTGGGGGACTTCATCGAGGACAAGAACGCCGTCAACCCCTCGGAGGCGGTGGTCGGCATGAATCTCTCGGAGCAGACTCGGCGCGTCCTGGCGACCCTGACGCCGAGGGAGGAAAAGGTTTTGCGGATGCGTTTTGGAATCGGCGAGAAGTCGGACCATACGCTTGAGGAAGTGGGGCAGGATTTCCAGGTCACTCGCGAGAGGATCCGGCAAATCGAGGCGAAGGCGCTTCGGAAATTGCGCCACCCGAGCCGAGCAAGGAGGCTGAAGAGCTTCATAGAGAGTTAAGATTTATGTTTTGTAGCGGGCATTGTGTTGAAAATGGTGATTAGGGGGCCCTTAGCTCAGCGGTAAGAGCCACCGGCTCATAACCGGCAGGTCCCAGGTTCGAATCCTGGAGGGCCCACCAAAAAGGATGGGAGAAAATGAACTCGATTGAAAAACTTCTTCATGTGCAACAATTGGACCGGGAGCTTGACGACATTCAAGCGCAGGCGCAGATATTTCCCGATCGCCTTACCCAGGTGCGGCAGGCGGAGGACCAGGCCCGCAGAACTCTGGGGGCAACCCGCGTTCAATTGGAGACCTTGGAGAAGGCGCACAAAGATGCGAGTGAGACGCTGGACCTGGAAACACAGCGCCTGAAGAAGAGCCAAGTTCGAATCAAACAGCTCAAGACGGCTTATGAATTCCAGGCTCTCAACCGCGAAATCGAGAACACGAAACGGTCGAACACTGAACTGGAGGAGCTGATCCTCCAGAGGATGGAGGAACTCGAGACCCTCCGTAAAATGTTGGCGGATCAGGAAGCCGCCTGGAACCACGTGAAAGAGGAGCTGGTGGAAGTCGAATGCGAGACGAAAGCCAGGCTCGCGGAATTCGAGAGCGTACTCTCGGCGAAACGTGAGGAGCTCACTAAAGCGCGAAAGGACGTCGAGAAGGCGATCCTCTCCCGCTATATGTTCATCCGGGATCGGAAATACAGCGACGCCGTTGTCGCGATCCGGGACGGATCCTGCAGCGGTTGCTACATGCAGCTTCCTCACCAGATGCTGAACGAGATCCGGAGATCCCTCGAGATCGCCAGTTGTCCCGCGTGCAGCCGGCTGATCTTCTACGTGGAGCCGGCTCCTACGGCGTAGAGTTCCTCATGCGTTTGATCCTGTACGTGGACGGAGCCTCCCGCGGGAACCCTGGAGAGGCGGCCATCGGAGCCTCGCTTCAGAGACCCAGCGGAAAAGAGGTGGATTGTGTCTCGGAGGCCATCGGCATAACAACCAACAACGAGGCCGAGTACCGGGCGCTTGTGGCCGGCCTTGAAAGAGCGCTAAAGCGGAAGTGCACAGAGATCCAGGTGAGGGCCGACTCGGAGCTGATCGTCCGCCAGATGCTGGGGGAATACAAAGTGAAGCACGAGAACCTGAAACGGTTCTGGCGGGAAGCGCAGGCTCTCAAAGACCGGTTCAAGCGCTTCGAAATCAAGCACGTGCCGCGCGAAGAGAACCGCCGCGCCGACGAACTTGCCAATATGGCTCTTGATCAGTAGATAGCTCGCACGCGCCGGGCTAATCCTCCTATATGAAACAAGACTGCCACTGCGGGTCCTGCTGGGCCGTGCACCCCCATGGCTGCACGTTTTCGCCATGGGGACCCCCAGCCCAGCTCCCGCGCGAAAGCCTCATCTCAAAAAAAGCTGAAGCCGTAACACGGAAACAAATCCACCTTGATCACCGCTCGCTTCTCGGCTCCTTCGCCGTCGCTCTAGTGACAATTGAGGAAACGTGCCCAGCGCCCACGTAACGGGTCGAATCAGAATTGGGGAGAATTGGGGACATGTACCGGTGTCCCGAAGGAGACCGGATTCGTGTGGGCCGGTCGCCGGCTTGACAGGGACATTTCACGAGATCGAACCTGAAACCGTTTTCGTGGATTCGTTCGTCCTGCGGGTGGGTTGACGCGCGGGGTGGACACGCATAGGTTTCCACCGAATCGCTAAGGAAAGGCAAGGTCTGGCTATGGCTGAAACTCCTTCGACGATGCTCGACTTAGGCACCCAAATCCCCGACTTTTCCCTTCCAAACGTAATGGATGACAAGTCGTTCTCGCCCAAGGACTGCAAGGGGAGCCGTGCGTTGCTGGTGATGTTCATCTGCAACCACTGCCCCTTCGTTAAGCACGTCCTGGCGGAATTCAAGAGGCTGCAGGATGACTACGCCTCCCGCGACGTCCGGATCATCGCGATCAATTCAAACGATATCCAGTCCTATCCGGAGGACGGCCCGTCGCATATGCGGGAACTCGCCCGCAGGGAAGGGTGGGCCTTCCCGTTCCTTCTGGACGAAACACAGACAGTGGCCAAAGCTTTTCAGGCGGCTTGCACGCCTGATTTCTTTCTGTTCGACGGCAAAAAGGAGCTGGTCTATCGGGGGCAGCTCGATGACGCGCGGCCCGGAAATTCAAAACCGGTTGACGGAAAGGATCTGCATGCGGCGCTGGATGCGGTTCTGAACGCGAGGCCGGTGTCCCGGAGCCAGAAACCCAGTATCGGATGCAACATCAAGTGGAAGCCCGGCAACGAGCCGCACTACGCGTAGAATCAGCATGCGTCGCGTAGACGGAAATTGGGAACGAAGGCCGTTCAACCGCCGCAAGCGCCAACCATCATTGAACTATAAAATATCGTTCAATATTAAATAGATATTATTAAATATCTAAAGTTATTTCTAGATAAATTCGCGCGTATCTTTTTGGAAAAGCAAGACCCTCTTTAGTCACAATCACCGGGGGATTGTCGGCCACCTGGCGAGAGAGGGCAGCTGAAGCTTGGCAGGAAGCTGGGGAACACCTCACCCTGTGAACGCCGATTTGTAAAGGCGCTCTGGCCAAGAGCTACCGGCCGGCGGCTTGGGGGTCCCCGCGGCGAAGACTTGCAGCCGTGGGGGTGCACAAGCCGATGGCCTGCACACATGTATCCCGAGCTTGGCACCAAAATAGATCAGCTCCCGACCTCGACAGAGCGCCTTCCATCGCTCTCTTCGAGCGCGCGCATCAAGTCCACCGGCAGTGCCTGGAAGCCAGGGTTCGGTTGTGCTACAAGATGGGCGGCGAATAGGCCGGGCGATCGCCGCGGGGCTTCGGCCCCGGGGAGGAAAGTCCGGACTCCATAGGGCGCGGTGCTGGGTAATCCCCAGGGCGGGTGACCGCCGGAAAGTGCAACAGAGAGAAGACCGCCGATGGCCGTCTTGAATTTCTCCGGAGATTCAAGAGGGATCAGGCAAGGGTGAAACGGGGAGGTAAGAGCTCCCCCACGAGAGCCGTGCGAGCGGCCGTGCGGTAAACCCCACCGGGAGCAAGATCAAATAGGGAGACGCTTGAGGACGGCCCGTCCGAGGTTTCCGGGTAGATCGCTGGAGCCGTCCGGTAACGGCCGGCTTAGAGGAATGATCGCCCCCCGTGAGGGGACAAAATCCGGCTTACAGGCCTATTCGCCAAACTCAAAGCCGATTCGGGGGAAACTTAGGGAACAGAACAGACACCGGAAACCGGGGACCGGAATCCGGAAATCCGGTACCGGATCAGAAAAGGATTAAGGATTGAGGCTTAAGGATTAATCCTTAAACGTTATTCCGGAGGAGGAAGCGCCGCAGGTCCCTCGAATTCCGGTGACGAGGCGGGGGAATTCGCCTCCTCGGCCGGAGGTTGTGTGCTGACGTTTCTCGTTCCTGCTTTCTCGTTCTTTTCTTGATCCTTCAGTTCTTTCTTCGCCTTTTTTACCGGGTCCTCCGCCACGCAGGACGAGCCCGCCCAGAAATAGCCGCACATTCCGCACTGCTTTTTCGAAGGCGTCGTGGCGCAGAGATTATTCGGGTCGGCAAAGCCGTTGCAGATCCGAAAACCGCTGTCCGTGGTGCCCGCCCGGCACGAGCGGGTGGAGCGGGCCGTGGCCATCGTCGTGACATCGGAACCGCTGATCTTTGAAAGGATACAGCACACGTCTTGCGAACGAACCGCCGCCGGAAAAACCACGTACAAAGAAAAGATGCAAAGACTGAAGGAGGAAAGTCGCATAGCCGGTGATGCTAACAGCCGTCCCGCCCGAAACGCAATATGTCGGTGAATGCTACTTCGCCCGGCCCAGGTACTCGCCGGTCGTGGTGTCGACTTCGATCGTCTCGCCTTCCGAAATGAAGCCGGGGACCTGCACGGTGGCGCCGGTTTCCACTTCGGCGGCCTTGAACGCATTCGTGACCGTGGCTGACTTCATGAAGGGCTCCGTGTGCGTGATTTTCACCTTCACCTTGTCGGGAAGCTCGACGCCGATCGGTTGCTCTTCGAAGCGCTCGACTTTGAGTTTCAGGTTGGGGGTCAGCCACAGCGTGGCGTCGCCGAGAATCTCCGCCGATAAATGGAACTGCTCGTACGTTTCCGTGTCCATGAAGTGATAGATGTCCCCGTCTTTGTACAGGAATTCGATTTCGCGATTTTCGAGATAGACCCGCTCCACGTCTTCCTGGGCGCGGAACCTCCGCTCGGTCTGAATGTCGGTCTTCACCCCCCGAAGCTTGGTTTGCACCAAGGCACCGAGGTTTCCCGGCGTGAGGTGTTTTGCGCTCAGGACGCGGAACAGTTGTCCGTCCACTTGAAGGATCATGCCGGGTTTGATGCTCTTGGCATTCATGGAGCGCGGCATTTTACTGATCTAAAGTCCGAAGTCAATGCTGGAAGCGGGTGAGCGCCCGAAGCGCTACTTCTTCGACGGCTCGGGGGGAAGGACAGGGAGCCGGCGGCCGATGGCCGGAGTTGACGGCGCGGCAAGGCCGCATCGGGCGCAACCCCCGCCTTTTCCCGAGAACGCAGCCAACCACCCGCGGCCCAAGGCCACCAACGCGAGCGTTACGATCACAAGCACGATTAAGGTCTGCAGATCCATTCAGGCCCCCAGCGCATGAGAAATTTGGTAGACGACCAGGGCCGCCAAATAGGCCACCGAAGTGAGATATCCGAACGTCAAGAGAGGCCATCGAAAGGAGTCGGTCTCCCGTCTGATGGTCGCCAGCGTTGCGCCGCATTGGGAGCTGAGTGCGAAGAAAACCATGATCGAGAGCGCGACAGCCAGGGAGAATATTCGGGAACCGTCCTCCCTCTTCGCATTGCGGAGCGCCGCGGTCAGGGACTCCTTCACGGAGGCCTTGTCCGAGCCAAGGTTATAGATGATTCCCAACGTGGATATGACCACTTCTCTCGCGGGAAACGAAGCCAACGTAGCCATCCCGGTCCTCCAGTCCCACCCGAGCGGGCGCACAGCGGGTTCCAGCACGCGTCCCAGACGCCCGAGATAGCTCTGTCGAAGGTACGTTCCTTGTTCATCTCTTCCGAGGATGTCGCGTTCCGATGCGGTGGCCACGGAGCGGGCGCGCTCGTAACGCGCGTGGATATCGATCGGATGAGGATAATAAGAAAGCGCCCACACGACGATCGCCATCGAAAAAATGATCGTCCCGGCCCGCACTGCGAATTCCCGCACGGCGGAATACACACGGGAAAGAACGGGTTTCCACGTGGGCCATTGATAAGAAGGCAATTCCATGAAGAAAGGCGTTGAGGGGCCTTTCAGAACCGTTCGGTTCAGGATCCAGAGGGTCGGGACCGCAACGGCGATTCCCACCAGGTGCATCATGAAAAGCACGAGGCCTTGAAGACCGATCCAGCCTCCCAAGTAGGCCTTCGCCGGGATGAAAGCCCCGATCAGGAGCACATAGATGGGAAGCCGGGCCGAACAGCTGACCAGGGGGGCCACCAGGATCGTAGCCAGACGTTGGCGCCGGTTTTCGATCACTCGGGTGGCCATGATGCCTGGAACGGCGCAGGCAAAACAGGAGATAAGAGGTATAACCGACCGGCCCGTGAGGCCGACGGAACGGAAAAGGCGGTCCGTCAGAAACGCCGCGCGGGACATGTAGCCGCAGTCCTCCAGAACGGACATGAAGAGGAACAAAATCGCGATCTGAGGAAGGAATGTTAGGACGCTTCCGACGCCGCCGATCACGCCGTCGACCAAAAGGCTCTGGACCGGCCCGGCCGGAATCAGGTGCATGGCTTCCGCGGCGATGCCGTCGAAAGTTGTTGCGATCCCGTTCATCATGGGCGCGGCCCAGGCGTAGATCGATTGGAAAACGGTTCCGAGCATAATCGCGAGCGTGAGAGATCCCCAAAGACGGTGCGTTACGACCGCATCCACCCGATCCGTCCATGTTTTCACGCGCACTTCGGGGGCCGTGACACACCCCTCTAGAACGGCCGAGGCCCACCTGTAGCGCGCCTCCGTTTCCAGTCTTGAGAGCGGCGCGAACGCCGACAAACGGCGGCGCGCGTCGTCCAAGACCCGCTGAAATCCTTGGCCGAACTGCTTTTTGAGGCGGGTCTCGGCGTATCCGCCCTCATCCACCAGGGCCCGGACCGCCTCGACCATGGATAGCTTCCTTCCGCCGATCGATTCCACGTTCCGCATATTGACGACCAGAAGTTCCGCCTCCCTGACAACCTCCGGCGGAAAATGAGATTCCGGAAGCTCCCGGAGAGAGGGAATTTCCAGGGCCGCTTCCACCGCCAGGACCAGGCTTACGATACCTTTGCCTTTGTCGGCTTGCGTCGGGATCAGGGGCATTCCAAGCTTCTTGGATAGCTTGTCGGTGTCGATCCGGATGCCCTGTTTTTCGGCCACATCCATCATGTTGAGCGAACCCACGATCGGAAGAGCGAACTCCCGGAGTTGGGAAAGCAAATAGAGATTTCGCTCCAGGGTGCTTGAATCCAGGATCGCAAGGATGAGGTCGACGGGCCTCTCCCCCTTTTGCTGGCCGAGGAGGACGTCCACGGCGATCATTTCGTCCGGAGAACGCGCCGCGAGACTATAAGTCCCAGGAAGGTCGATCACGCGTGCCGGTCCCGAGGAGAGGCGTAGATTTCCGATCTTGTGTTCGACCGTAACGCCCGGATAGTTTCCCACCCGATTGCTGAGGCCCGTCAGCGCGTTGAAGAGTGTCGTCTTTCCGGTGTTGGGATTGCCGATCAGGGCGATCGTTACTTCGCGTGCGGGGTTTCTTGCCCCGGATACTACGGACATTGTTCCACATCAACCTGCGCTGCATCGGCTTTTCGAATGGAGAGGTGGTAGCCCTTCAAACGCAGTTCCATGGGGTCCCCGAGCGGCGCAAGCCGAATGACCTCGACCGTCGATCCTTGAATCATTCCCATTTCCATCAACCTTTGGCCAACGCCGTTGTGCAGGCGCACGTTGAGCACCTTGCAGCGTTCCCCTGGGGGTACTTGGTTTAACGTCCAGCGCTTTGACAACATCTTTCCACCTTCTGTTCTGTAATGATAAATCATATCATTATTGAGAAAGATCTCAAAGGGTTGTTTTATCGTTGCGGATCGGGCTCTTACATTCTTTCGCCCGAGCCCCGGGAGGTGAGAGATCCCGTGGAAATTGGGCAGCGCCAGGATCAACTGGTAGGATGCCGACCTTCATGAGCAAGTGCCTTGTGACCGGGGCGGCCGGCTTTATCGGGTCGCACATTGCCGAAACACTCATCCGCAGGGGGGATCCCGTCGTGGTGGTGGATAACCTCTCGACCGGAAGGCAGCGGAACCTGGATCATCTGAAGTTGCTGGGCGGGGAACTCGAGATCATGATCGGCGATCTGCGTGATCCCGAGGTGTGCCGGAAGGCCGTTCAAGGCGTGGAATACGTGTTCCACCAGGCGGCGCTCGGATCGGTTCCCAAGTCCGTAATCGATCCGCTCGAGTCACATCATTCCAACGTCACGGCCACCATTCAGCTTCTCTTGGCATGCCGTGAGGCCGGCGTCGGGCGTATCGTGAACGCGGCTTCATCCTCGGCTTACGGGGAAACCCCCGAGCTCCCGAAAAGGGAATCCATGGTGCCGAACCCTTTGTCCCCCTATGCCGTCACGAAACTGGCGCAGGAGCATTACTGCCACGCCTTTTCGGCCTCCTATAGATTGGAGACCGTGTCCTTGCGTTATTTCAACGTGTACGGGCCACGGCAGGATCCCGATTCGCAGTATGCGGCCGTCATTCCCCTCTTCTTCAAAGCCTTTCTGGCCGGGAAGCAGCCCACGATTTTCGGCGACGGCGAACAAACGCGCGACTTCACGTACGTAGCGGATGTGGTGGATGCCAACCTCAAGGCCTCCCAGATGAAGGGCGCCCGCGGTGAGATTTTCAATATCGGCGGGGGCAAGGCCGTTTCAATCAACCAGCTGGTCCGGATTCAGGCGGGCCTGGTAGGGGTGGAGGCACGTCCCGTCTATGCTCCCCCGCGGCCGGGGGACATCAAACATTCGCTTGCCGACATCAACCGCGCCCGGAGCGGGCTAAGCTTTCACCCCACGACGTCATTGGAAGTGGGCCTTCGTAAGACGCTTGAGTGGTATCGAAGCTCTAGCGTCTGAACCGCGTTCTCACGTTCCCGACGAGTAATCGTTCCGGTATTTCTCCTGCTCCTTCGTGAGCCGGTCGATTGCAAGCCCCATCGTTTCCAGCTTCAGCTGCGCGATCTCCTGGTCCTGCTCCTTGGATAGCGTGTACACCTTCTTCTCCATGTTCTTTCCTTCCCTGGAAAGATGGAGAAGCGCTAGAAACTGATTCGCGAAGGACATGTCCATCACTTCGGAGGGGTGGCCTTCGGCCGCCACGAGGTTCACCAGCCGGCCCTGAGCCAGAACGTAAACGCGCGGTCCGCCGCGAAGGCGATACTCCTCGTTGTGGGGGCGGATTTCCCGGACGGAGGCGGCAAGGTCCTTGAGGTGTCCGAGGTTGAGCTCGCAATCGTAATGCCCCGTATTGCAGACCACCGCGCCGTCTTTCATCTTCTCGAAATGGCGCTTGACGATCACGTCGATCATCCCCGTGGCGGTGATGAAAATGTCGCCGATCGGGGCCGCGTCATTCATTGTCATGACCCGGTGGCCTTCCAGCGTCGCGCGCAGGGCGGCGATCGGGTCCACCTCGGTGATGATCGTATTGGCGCCCATTCCCTTGGCTCGAAGAGCCACACCGCGTCCGCAGTGGCCGTAACCGGCAATGACAAAGTTCTTTCCCGCGATCAGAATCCCCGTGGCGCGCAGGATTCCGTCGAGTGAGGACTGGCCGGTGCCGTACACGTTGTCAAAATCGCATTTCGTTTCCGAATCGTTCACGGCGAATACGGGGTAGAGGAGCGCATTATCGGCGGCCATGGCACGAAGGCGGTGAACGCCCGTCGTGGTTTCTTCCGTTCCCCCGATCATGGTTTTCGCCAACTCCCGGTGCTTCTGGTGGACGGTGAAGATGAGATCCGCGCCGTCATCGAGCGTCAGATTCGGCTGCATCGCGAGCGTTCGGTCAATGCACTCGTAGAATTTCTCCTTGCTCATGCCGTACCAGGCGAAGATGGGGATCCCTTCCGAAGCCAGGGCGGCGGCGACATCGTCCTGTGTGGATAACGGATTGCACCCGGACCAGGACACTTCGGCGCCTGCCGCCACGAGCGTGCGCACCAGAACGGCGGTCTCCCGCGTCACATGCAGGCATCCCGCGATCCGGAATCCTTTGAACGGTTTTGATGTGGAGTACTTTCCGCGAAGAGCCATCAGAACCGGCATCCGTGACTCGGCCCACGCGATTTGGTTCCGACCCTGGGGGGTTAGATCGATGTTTGCGACTTGGTACGTCATTGAAGGTCTCCTTTAAACTCCTAAATCGTGAATTGAAACGCCAGATCGATGAAACTGTCATCGGCGTGGCCCGCCGGCGAAGCCTCCTGACGACGCCACGTGTACTGAAGCTGGGTCTTTTCGCGGTGATCGCCGAAGAGATAAAGATTCCAGGCTGCGGCGGCCTCGTAATTGGTGTCGTTCGTGACGTTCGTATCGGGCTCCAGCCAGCCGAATCGTGCTGCGAGCTCCAGCTTGTTGGAGTGAATGAACACGGACGGCTGGACGTAGAAACCCATGCTCGTCACGGCGCCGGGAGTGTTGACCCGGCGGTAGAAGAACTCGCTCTGGACCGCGGTTCCGGCGGATTTGAAAACCGCGTCCGCTGATGCGCTCCAGATATCGGCCCGTGTGGCCACGAGAGCCCCGCCTAGAGCCACATCCCGGTTCCGGTCATACGTGAAGCCCGCACCGAAATCGAATTTGGGCATTTCTGAATTT
This sequence comes from Pseudomonadota bacterium, assembly GCA_043804515.1. Classification (GTDB taxonomy): domain Bacteria; phylum Bdellovibrionota_G; class JALEGL01; order JALEGL01; family DATDPG01; genus JAZDIZ01. The sequence continues at coordinate 15,306 of JAZDIZ010000104.1, forward strand.
TCCACGTCCCCTTCCGAGTATCCGGCCGGCCCCATCGGGGACGCGACGGCACGCACGACCACGAGATGGGCGAACCCGCGTCCCGATACGTCGTTGGAAACATTCTCGCCGTTGGTATTGAGAGAATTCGGTTGGAACCCCGTTCCCAGGATGGGGTTTCCGCCCCCGTTGAAAACGCCCATGCTTATGGCGAACGTATTCCGGTCACTGTTCAAGGCGATCCCCCGATCCCTACCGAGCGTGAAAAAACGGGTTGCGAGGGAGCGATCCACGAAGTTCAAGTTGCCGGAATACGTGATCCACTCGCGTGCATACGGGACCTTGAACTGGCCGAATTGGACGTTCCACTCCGGGCGCAGGAACCGGATGTAGTAGTCCTCCAGCGTGAAGCTCCCGTTTGCCGATTCCGGTGCCGGGCTAAGGCTCGGCCCGCGGGTTTGTGTCGCACCCGCCGCTTGGACGTAGAACTGCAGGGACGGGGTGTAGACATTTCCGCCGGCGTAGATCTTGGCGTGGTACAGATCGAAGGAGCTGAAATTGGGTTGCGAGCCCGGAAAGCCGGCGGTGTAGCCGAAATTCAGCCGGCTTCCGACCTTCAAAAGGAACTTATTGTCAGGAGTCTTGAGATAAAAGCCGTCCATATAGCCGGCCTCAAGGCTCGAGTAGGGCTCGGAGGCGGACGCGGCGCCGCCGGCCATGAGGATCAAAAAGAGGATGCCGGGAAGTGAAGTTCGCATGTAAAGTACTCGTGATTACGTGAGCACTTCCGCCATGTCAAAAGCTACGCGATGTTTTTGGGGGCTCCTTGTGGCTCTGGCAGGGGTCGGTTTTTCCGGATCCCGCGCCGAAGCCCAGGATCGAACCGGATATGTGGGCCAATCGGTGATCCTCCCGTACCAATTCAATCCCACTACGGGAAGGGGAGACTCCGCATACGCCATCGATATCGGCATGGCCCTAACGGAGCGATGGTTCGGGCGCGCCTCCGTCGAGTTTGCGCTTCAAGGGGCAGGCCGGATCGGCCTGGCCGTAGGGCCGGAGGTGTATTTCGGCCTTCCGTGGATGATCAAGCCTCTGGCCACGGTCCAGGCGCTTTATGTGTTCTCGCCCACGTCGGATTTCGGCGTTCGGGGCGCGATCGGCGCCGAATGGAATCTTAAATTCCTGACCGGGATCGACAATCTCCGGTTTACATTGCAATCCGGAGTTTTGGCGATTCTCAAGAGGCAGGTGCGGAACCAGATTTACTGGGAAACCGCCCGCGCGGGTTTCAGCTGGAATTTTTGACGTGAAATCGGGTGACAGCTATCCTATTTCCGGAACCGAAGGACCAAGAAGGCTTTAATAGGATAACTGACACCCAATTATGAAGATCAATAGACCGGCGGAAAGAGTCTCCAACTCCTCCGTCGGTACTCTTCGTAGTCATCACCGAACCGCTTTGTAAGGGCGGCTTCCTCCGCTGAGATGCGGCGGGAATATGCAAAGGCCAACAAGGGCCACGCCACGATGGCGCATAGAGGAACACTCAACAGAAACGGAAGAGCGGCCCAAAACAGAACGGCTCCCGTGTAACTGGGATGCCGGATCCAACGGTAGACACCGTGCTGGATTAGCTTCTGTGAATCCTGGACCGTCACGGCGGCCGTAAACCATTGCCCCAAGGTCCGGATGGCGATAAGACGCAGAGCCATTCCGCCAATAGCGACTACGGCGCCAACGATCGAGAGAGAACTCATGGCTGGGAGGGGTCCAAACCGGTGACGCTCCCAGAGGTAGGCTCCGTACGACGTGGCGAATATGCCGTAAGCGCAGACCTGAAGAATCAGAAGTGTCGACCGATCTTCAGATGTCGCCTGCTCCCGCCCAAGTGTCGCGTACTTGAGGTTAGGCTGACTTCCGACCAGCACGGCAGCCAGAAGGAAAAAGAGCCAGATCCGCCAATCGTTGAAGGGACCTGGAACAAACAGCGCGGGGCCACCCAAAAGAACGGCGGGCATCAAGAACGCTTTCAACCAGCGAGGCATAGGATTTATGAGTGAAATGATGCCCTATCTGTTTGTTTTTCCAAGAGAAAGACGGTAAACATCCTTTGAGCTCGCCTCGATGCCCCGGAGCGCCACAGACCTCACCTCGTCGCAATTCTTTTCCACGGCTGCTCTTCTGTCCCGGCGCGAAATCACGATCATCGCGACGCCCGTCGATATTCAAAAATTCTTCAGCCGCGTCTTTGTTGAAAACGCCTCCATAAAGATTTCGATCCTTCATGAGGAGAGGCGCCTCGAAGCCGAATTAGCGGCCGTTTTCGGTGCGGAATTTGTTACCGGCTTACGGCTCAAACTCCCAGCCGAGGTTTGCGCTTCAATCAGGTCACCATTCGTGAATGTGCTCCTGTCGTGGCTTAATGAGATCCATCTCTTTTCCTTGGAAACTAAGGGAAGCACGCCGGAACAGGACGTGTCGCTGCCGCAGAAGATCTACAAAGTTCACAGACGTTTCGGAGATCGTCGTCCGGTGTCCGGGTCAGACCTAAAGGTCGCAATTCAAGGTCCCGATAAGCGGAATCTTTTTTCCGGAGAACTGGTGGACTTTTCGGACCGAGGGTTTGGCGTTCGCTGTGGGAAAGAAGCGCTGAAACTCCCGCTTCTGGAAGAAGTCGAGGTGCAAATCAAACGTGCGTCGGATCCACCGGTTTCGTTCAAGGCGGAGGTCGCGCACACGACCCCCCTTCCCGACAACACGGCGTTCGTTCTGGGGGTCCGCATCACGCGAGCCGCCGACCCGGCCATGCTTCAGAGCTTTTTGGGTTCTCTGTGCGTGAAAGCCTTTCCGACCGTTCGCGCCGCGCGGGAAAATCAGGATTTTGAAGGCGTAGCGGATCTCCTGACGGCGATGGCCGGCGTGGCGAGGCTTCCCAACCGGGAGCGGCTGATCGAAGCCTGGAAGAGGCTGGGCGAGGGCCCGGAGCGTCCGGCCGAGATCTTTCTGCAACAGCGAGGGGGGCGAGTAACCGCCACGATGACAGCCAGCCGCGTTTATTCGGCCACTTACCTTTTGCACACATTCGCGATCGAAAAGCGCGATGCGTTCCACCTGCCCGTGGAGATGTTCTACCGCATGTTTGATTTCATTATGCGGGAGCGGACCGCGGAGTTCGCATGCGGCATGTGGCCGGCGAGCCATCGGTTCATGGATCGGTATTACGGAACGTTTGTCCGGCGGGATTTCGATCCTACGGATCACCATTTCGAGACCACTCGCGTGATGCGTTTCGTTCCGGCCCAGGGTGAGGATCCTTTCAAGGCTCAGGGACGTTACCGCACCGGAATCGCCACGCGGGAGGACGAGATCGCCGCGTGGGAAACCGCCAAAAGCAAGTTGAGCCCTGTTCTTTATGAAGCTTCGGATTGGGGGCGGAAGGACATCAAGCTTTCGGAGATCGGTGAATCCTATGCCAAGGCGGGGCATCTCCGCCGCCGGGAGATCGTGACGGTAAAGGATGGAGACTCACTTCTGGCGTTCGCCGTCGTGGAGATCTCATCCGGCGCGGCCGGAGTCTTCGGCCTTTCCAACAGCTTCCGCATCTTCTTCATGCGCGGAGGCCAGGGGCGCTCTTCGGAAAAACAGGCGATCGTCAAAGCGCTCGTTTCCCAGGTTCTGGTCCAATATCGTAAGGACGGGATCGAAGCCTGTTGTCTCTATGGTGACAAGACTTGGGATTGGCTTTCCGGGATCCCGGGGTTCGCCGCCCTTCTCGGCGATGTCTCCCTTTGGATCGTCAGGCGCACGAGGGCCAAAGCGTTCTTGCGCCACTTGGAGCGTGTGAACTGGGAACTTTCGCTCTTCCGGGGAGGCAAAACGCGCGTCCGACCTTCGGTCCTCAAGGCATTCGATTACGAGACGGAGCCGTTCAAGCCGCGCAAGTGCATGCGGTTGGAAAACCCGGAAGGGATCCCGGGCGTCCGAAGCCACGTTCATTTCGCCGATGGCACCGAGAACCCGGGCCGCGTCGTGAATCTGGATACGTATGGGACCAGCGTCATTCTGGATCGGTTATTGGACGTTAAGGCGGGGGATGAAATCACACTCGACGTCCAGTTCGAGAACCAACCCGAGTTTTCCCTCCGGTCCGTTGTGCGGTACCGGGAATCAAGGGTCGCCCCGGGGTTCCAAACCGAAGTGACCGTCCTGGGCCTCGAGTTTTTGGTCGCCCCGATGGCGCACTTGGAGACGATCCGGGAATTCGTCTTCCAAAGGCTCAACCCGGACGTAAAGATCCTGACCGAGGAGGATTTCGAACCACTCGCCCATCTCTTGGATCGAGCAAAGTATTTTGACTATTTCAAGCACACCAATCACCAGGAGCTCATGGAAGAAGCACGGCAGACCTATAAAGACCTTCCAAAGCTCTATCCTGGCATGGCCCGTGTGACGGCGCTTCGATCAGAAAACGCAGTGCTGGGAAGCCATTCCTTCTATCGCTTGAATACAAAGACCTGGCAGTTACATCAACTCGCCGTGGATCCGGACCTCGCCCTTTATAAGCGAAAGATCCCTACTAAAGCGGTTTTGCAGAGCACCTTCCAGTATCTTTGCCTGGATCCGACGGTTGAATACCTTGTCACTTACTTTAACGATGAGGCCGCGATCGCCCGGGCCTATTTTGAAGGTGGTCACAGCCATGATAACGCGCGGGATATAGTCTTTCTCCCTTGCCGATGGACCCTTGTTGAGGACCTAGTCTCAGCCCAAGGACACCACGGCAGTACCTCGTGTGGGGAAGCCACCGAAAACGAGTTAACGGCGATCGCGGAACATCTCCTTTCGATTGTCCCGGCAATCGAATATGACTCCTTCTCGTTTGGCGATCCGACCCTGCGAGGGTTCCTCGCTGCTTGGGCTCAGACAGGGACGTTGAGGGCGAGAAAGGTATTTGTCGGCAGAGATAAGAAGAACGAAATACGGGTCTTCGCGCTCGTAAATCTGGGACCGCCGAACATAAATGTACTCGGCGTTCTGGACAACTTTCGACTGTTTGAGGTCCCATGGTGCAACGTCGACACAACGCAGATGCGAATTGATCTGACGGCCAAAGTTCTCGCCTATTACGCAGCACAAGACCGCAAAAGGGCCTATTTCGAGCGTGACGAACGGGATGGAGCTGATTACACGACTATAGGAGTCCATGATACCGGTCGCACCTGGCGACTAATTGCCCAGCGCCGTGTTTTCATGACCGCTTTACAGTTCTTCCTTGCCCGGTATGGAAAGCTCGAAGAGCGGCTTCTCACCCAGCAGGAGCGTCCCCACGTATGAGAGCAGTTCGCCCCCTGGGCCTTTATTCAACTTCACGGTCGCTCCTGTCGTTTTGCTTCTTAGTCCAATGCTTACTTCTCCACTTTGGCTGCCACCAGGCACAAGAACAAACCGAATTTCGACGCCTTCCGAGGGAATTCAGATTCCATGAAGGCGATGTTGTTCAAGGAAGCGACCCGAAATATGACGATAGCGCGTGGGAGAAGGTTAACGTTCCGTCAGAGGTCCCGATAAGCAGTTCGAACCACGACGGTTTCTTTTGGTATCGGGTCACATTCCCTTCACCAGATCTTGCCGACGAGACACTTGGTTTGTACCTCGGAAAGATCGGCGACATCGATGCGACCTATCTCAACGGACATTTGCTTGGAACCACGGGCAACTTCTATCCGAATGGTTCAGCTCCCGTACATAAGGTCCGCGTTTATCGCGTCCCTCAAACCTGGCTCACCAGAGCTCACGAAAACGTACTGGCTATTCGTGTTCAGAACATGTGGGGATTACATCGCGGTCTCTACGAGGGGGCGCCCGGCTTTGGGAACTATGAGGTTCTAGAACACAGGGCCGCGCTGAATTACTTTTTCACGAGTACTTTGAGCCTGCTCTTTGCTTTTTTCACGATATTCATGGGTATTTATCATCTATTTCTCTATTGGCGACTCCCATCTAAGCGTCTCAATCTTCTCTATTGTTTTTTCGCCCTTGCCTCTTCCTATTTCATGCTGTCACTCGGGTTTAAGACGATCGAATGGTTTAGCGATTTAAGTTTGATCATGCGTCTTCACGCGTTATCCGCAATAATCACTCTGTTTCTGCTCCACGCTTACACGTTAAGCACGACTCACAGGCCGGCCCAGAAAGCAGATAAGGCCCTTGCTGCAGCAAATTTTGCTTTCTTGGTCGCAGTACTTATCCCGCGAACGCACCATGTGATTTTCCTGGTCTTCAATGCTTGGTATCCACTCGTAGTGATCGGTTTGATTTATCTCTCCGTGTTGGTGGTTCAGGCGAAAAGGCACGGGAGAAGAGACCTGACTCTCTTGGCGGTCTCAATGTTCGTCATGTTAGGCACGGCCTTGTCAGACATATTCTATGGACTGGGCTTGCTTCCCTTTGTTCAGATCTCCTCCGTGGGCTTTTTCGCATTAAACCTGGGCATCATGTTCGCGCTAGCGCACGACTTCACCGGGGCGTACCTGAACGTCGAAGAGAAAGTTGAAGTCCGAACGCGGGAGCTGGCTGTGGCGAATGACCAGCTCCGTGCCTTGGACAAGATGAAGGAGAAATTCTTCGCGAACGTCTCGCACGATTTCAAGACGCCGCTGGCCGTGGCGTTTGCGCACATTGAGCAAGTCAAAGAAGCGGTCCAAGGTTCAGCCTTCGAAGGCCTGGCTGCCGCCGAAAGATCCCTCAATAAGCTCCAGGGCATGGTGGGGGAACTCTTGGACACGATGCGTGCCGAATCGGGTCAGTTTAAGCTCAAATGGGAGACCGGCCGGCCGGGCGAGATACTCCAACTCTGGCTTGAGCCTTACCACACCCTCTGTGCCCACAAAGGGCTCGAGTTTGTCATTCAGAACGAAGTGGACCGATCGGTTAAAGTCCCGATGGATATAGGGCAAATGGAGCGGGTTCTGGCCAACCTGATCTCCAATGCGATCAAGTTCACCTCCCAGGGATCGGTGACCGTTCGAGCGATCTCCGATGCGGCGAACTTGCGATTTGAAGTGATCGACACGGGACCGGGAATTTCCAAGCAGGATCGGGAAAAAATCTTCGACCGTTATTACCAAGGATTCAACACGTCCTTACGGGATCACGGGGGCTCAGGGATCGGTCTTTCGTTTGTGAAAGAAGTCGTGGAGCTTCACCACGGATGTGTGTGGGTGGAACCCGCCGACGGCATCGGCTCCAAGTTTATTGTGACCCTGCCGGTTTCACAGGACGTGGAAATCACCGGTGAGTACAAAGCCGTGGGAGAACGACCCCGGGTCGAGTCCCTCCGGAGCGATTCGGATGTTCCGTTCCCGCCCTCCGAACCTCCGCGCGTGGACCCACACAAAGCCTCCGTCCTCATTGTGGAGGATAACGCCGAGATCGCTCTTACCATTCTCAATGCCCTTCGGGAGGCGTTTAACGTTTATTTCGCCCGGCATGGCCAGGAGGCCCTAGACCTCTTGGAAAAGACCGGCATGGACGGGATCCTGACGGACCTCATGATGCCGGTAATGGACGGAACCGAGCTTCTTAAACGCTTGCGCGCCGATCCGCGTTTTCAGGGGATTCCGGTGGTCATTCTATCCTCGAAGGGCGAAGCGGAGGATGTGGTCTCACACCTGAAACTGGGCGCGCAGGACTATGTCTCCAAGCCGTTCCGCAAGGACGTTCTTCTCGCCCGGCTCAGAGCCCAGATCGAACGGCGAAAGCTTTTTGAGCGGCTGCTGAGCGCCGACAAGATGGTGACGTTGGGCCTTCTCTCCTCCGGCATCTCGCATGAAATCCGCAATCCGCTGGGAATCGCGCAGTCCGGCGTGGACGGAGTCGAGAAGCTGGCCGCGCAATTCGACGATCTTCTCAAGGCCGGCGAGAACAAGGATCCGAAGGATGTGCTGGCCGCTTTTCGGGAGAGGCAGGAACGCCTGACTAAATTCGTTCAGCTCTCATCCAGGGCCATGGCCCGGATCCACAGAATCGTGGAAAGCATGAGAGGCTTCGCCTCCGGCTCCCAGCAGCGCGTCCAGATCGACATCCGCGAGGCGCTTCAAGAAGCGATAACGCTGGTAGCCGGAAAGGCCAAAAAGCGCCGTGTCGAGGTCTCGTGCGATAAAGGCGAGTCGCTCAAGATTCTGGGATACCCGACACTCAATCAGGTGTTCGTGAACCTTCTGGACAACGCCATCGATGCGTCACCGGAAGGGAGCGGAGTCGTACGAGTGCGTTTCAGTTCCTGGGACGGAGGAGCCCGCGTGGCCGTGGAAGACAACGGTTCGGGCATCGCTCCCGATATCCTGCCCCACATTTTTGATCCCTTTGTGACGACCAAACCGCCGGAGCAGGGAACGGGCCTCGGGCTCTTTATCGTGAAGAGGATTGTGGAACTCCAGCATGGGGGAAAGATCCGCGTGAAGAGCAAATTGGGCAATGGGGCGTTGTTTGAGATAGAGTTACTTGCGGAGGCCCCGGTAATGGACATCGAGGGGTTCAAACCGTTCCATGGGATCGATCTACAACTCACGTAGCACACGAAAAACACCTCTGCGCGTCCTCTACATCGACGACGAGGAGGACAATCTGGAGGTTTTTCAACTCCATTGTTCCGAGCGTTGGCGCGTCCGAACGCTTCTGAATGCGGAGCCGCTTTATAACGGTTCCCTATCCATTGATGACTTCGACATCGTTTTCCTGGATCTAGTTTTCTTGGATCCCAAGGACCGTGATTCGATCAAGCGGCCGGACCCCTCGGGCGGATTCGCCGTCCTCAAGTGGCTGAGCGACCACCGGCCCAAAATGCCCGTCCTGATCGTGACCGGCATTGTGGATCCGGTCCTCAAGGGGCGCCTCGAGCGGATCGGTACGTGGATCCGCTATTGTGAGAAGCCTGTTTCCTTCTCCCAAGTAGGGTTCATGGCCATGGTGGAGGAATTCGTCAACGCGATCGAGCATCCGCTCACGATTTAATTGTTTCCATTCTCACCGATCCGGTTCCGGCGTACGGATTCCGGACACCGGATTCCTGTTTGTTTAATGCGCCTCGGCCCAATTGGCGCCGACGCCGACATCCACGACAATCGGAACTTTGAGTGACATCGCGGATTCCATCCCGTTGCGGATCAATTTGCGGGCGGCTTCGATCTCATCTTCCGGAACCTCGAACACCAGTTCGTCGTGCACTTGGAGAAGCATTCTGCATTTCAGGTTGTTCTCCTTGAGGGCACGATGGATGCTTACCATGGCCACCTTGATGAGGTCGGCGGCGCTCCCCTGAATGGGGGTGTTGAGAGCGATGCGCTCGGCGTTGGAGGCAAGACCCGGATTGGGGCTTGAGATGTCGGGGATTTCACGCCGCCTCCCAAGGAGCGTCGTGACGTACCCTTTCTCGCGTGCCTGATCGATTTGGGAATCCAGATACCTCTTAACTCTGGCGTACTTCTCGAAGTATTTTTCGATGAATTCCTTTGCTTCCGCAAGCTTGATCCCGGTCTCCCTGGCAAGACGTTGGGGCCCCATCCCATAGAGGACGCCGAAGTTGATCGTTTTCGCCCTTCCTCTTAAAGCGCTGTCGACCTGATCCAGCGGGACGCCGAAGATGAGTGAGGCCGTGCGCCGGTGGACGTCATCCTTGCGCCGAAATGTTTCCACGAGGTTCGGATCGTCGGACAAGTGGGCCAGGATTCTGAGCTCGATCTGTGAATAATCGGCCGAAAGAATCCTCCAACCTTTCTCTCCCGGGATGAAGGCCTTGCGGATCTCCTTTCCGAGATCCGTCCGGATCGGGATATTTTGCAGGTTCGGATCGGAGCTGGAGAGCCTGCCCGTGGCCGTCACCGTCTGATTGAACGACGTGTGGATCCTGTGGGTCGCGGGATGGACGAGCGCGGGCAGCGATTCAACATACGTGGAAAAGAGCTTGGATAGGTTCCGGTATTCCAGGAGAAGGGCGACGATGGGGTGCTCGGCGTAGGCCTCGAGCGTTTCCTGATCCGTGGCATACCCCGTCTGCGTCTTCTTGACACGTTTGATCCCGAGTCCTTCATGAATCCTGAGTTTCTCGAAGAGGATGGGGCCCAGTTGCTTGGGCGAGTTGATGTTGAACTCTTCGCCGGCTTCCTTATGGATCGCCGCCGTAAGCTCGGCCAACCGACCCGAAAGCATGACGGACAGTTCCTTCAACTTCGCCGAATCCACGGCGATTCCGGTTTTTTCCATGTCGCCGAGTACCTCGGTCAGCGGGAGTTCCACGTCGCGGTACAAGGAGCCCAAACCGTGGTGTTCGATCTGAGGGGCGAAAAGTTCGTGCAAACGGAACGCCATGTCCGCATCTTCGCACGCGTACTCCGCAAGCCGCTCCGGGTCGGCCTCCAGCATGGGGATCTGCTTCTTCCCTTTGCCGATCAGTTCGGAAGTGGGGATTTTTTGGATTCCCAGGTACTTGAGGGAAATCGTGTCGAGATTGTGCTGCCGGGCGGACGAATCCAGAAGGTACGATTCGATCATGGTGTCGAACGTGATGCCGCGAACATCGATGCCCGAGTTCGCGAACACCTGACGATCGTATTTGACGTTCTGTCCCCCTTTGGGTTTCCCGGCGTCTTCCAAGAAAGGGCGGAGTGCCTTCCAAATCTCCTCCTCCGTGAGATCGGTTTTCGCAAACGGAACGAAGAACGCTTGTCCGGGTACCGTGCAGAACGAGATGCCGATGGCCTTCGCGTCGGCCGGATGCAGGCCCGTGGTTTCCGTATCCACGGAAATCAGCGGGGCCTTCTGAAGGATCCGGACCAAATCTTCCAGCCCCTTTTTGGTCACGACCCGTTCGTAATCCCTCGCGGCCGAAGGTGAGGGCGTGGGCCCACTCTTAGGCAGGGCCTCCAAGAGAGAGTGAAAATCCAGCTCTTGATAAAGCGTCCGTAGTCTCGGAATGTCGGGGCCGACGGCTTTCAGGCCGTCTACCGCCACTGGAATGGGGGCGTCCAAACGCAGCGTGACCAGGTCCTTGCACATCCGGGCCTGGTCCTGGTGCAGACGGAGCTTCTCCCTCAGCTTTTCCGGCTGCACCTCTTCCAGCCGGCGGTACAAGTCGTCCAATGACCCGAATTCCTGGATCAGCTTTGTCGCGGTCTTTTCCCCCACGCCCGGTACGCCGGGCACATTGTCGGAGCTGTCCCCCATCAGCGCCATCAGGTCCGTGACGCGCTCAGGCGGAATGCCCCACTTCGCCTTCGCTCCCTCGGCGCCGATGACCTCGGGTTCTCCCCCCTTCTTAAGCGTGTACATCTTGATCTTGGGACCGACGATCTGGAGGAAATCCTTGTCCCCCGTCACCATGAACGTCTCGATCCCCTCCGCCGCAGCCCTTGTTGCCAGCGTGCCGATGATGTCGTCCGCCTCGTACGTGGGAAGCACTAGGAACGGGATCCGCAACGCCTCCACGACCTGTTGGATGTAGGGGAGTTGATCTTCCAGCTCCTCGGGCATCTTTTCCCGTGTGGCCTTGTACTCCTTGTATTGTTTATGCCGGAACGTGGCCTCGGCGGAGTCGAAAACCACGGCGATCCGTTCCGGCCGCTCCTTCTCGAGGATCCGGAGCAGGGCCATCGTAAAGCCGTAGACCGCACTCGTGCTCATCCCGCGGCTGTTCGTCAGCGGGTTGGAGCTGAAAGCGAAATGGCTCCGGTAGGCGAGGGCGGAACCGTCGATGAGGAAAAGGCGGGTCGTAGCGTGTGATTACCATAAAGCAGGGATCTGTTAAAATCCGCGCCCTGTCGAATTTGAACATGGCCGATATCGCACCACAGGGTCCGTCATTAAATGATCTGGAACGCCTGCTGATCCATTTCGTCTTTGAAACGTATCTGGGAGACAAGTGGAGAGGCGACGACGTTCCGAAGGACCTCTTCCGGTCCTTTGCGGCCCACGCCGAACACTTGTCGGATTCCTTCACGCTGGAGCGGCGGGAATTCAGGCCCGGGTATCTGAGACTGAGGGAATATCGCTCGGCATATCTTCTCTACTTCCATCTGGCCAGCCTGGTCCGCGCTCTTTCGGTGTTCCGGGAACTTCGAGTACGGGGTTTGTGGCCGAAAAAGCCCCTTCGCGTTCTGGACGTGGGTTGCGGGTCGGCCCCGTCGGTGTGGGCGGCGGCCCTGGCGTGCGAATCGTTCGGGGGAAGCCTCGAGAGCGTCGAGGGATGGGACCGGGAAACGGGCATATTGGCGGACAGCAAGCGGCTTTTCGAAAAATTCGCGAAGACGCTTCCCACGCCCGTGCCGAGACTCCGGACAAGAAAAGTGGACCTGCGCATGAGCCGCGACTGGGAACGGTCCACGGATCGGTTCGATTTGATCATCGTCTCGAACGTTCTCAATGAATTGGACGAACTGGGTGAAGGAAGAATGGGCGCGGTTCTGTGCGGCCTTCTGGATCGCGTCCTGGAACGGGACGGCAAGCTTGTCGTGATCGAGCCCGCGCTTCTCCGCGTTTCGCGTAAATTGAC